>NZ_JAXHLN010000003.1:622631-933946 GCF_034522235.1 Thiohalophilus sp.
TCTCGGCGCCGGCCATGTCGATAAAGTTGATGCCGGTGGAGATAATCAGAATATGATTAATTCCTTCCTCATCCGAGATATGGTTCAGCAGGCGCTGGATGTTGGTCAGCGAGCCGAAGTAGATCGACATGTCGATACGGATGATCTTCAGTTGCGGGCACTGGGCCAGCGGCTTTTTCTCGACATTGGTCAGACTGTGTTTGGGGGTGGCGGGATCCGGCGCCAGCGTAATCACCTCCGGCGTGGAGGTGCGGCTCAGGAAAATCACCAGCGACAGGATGACCCCCAGATAAATAGCGAATTCCAGGTGCAGGAACAGTGTGGCGAAGAAAGTCACCAGCAAAATCGCGGTTTCCGAGCGACTGACCTGCAGGATTTTTTTTATATGATGAAAATCGACCAGGTTATAGGCGACCAGCAGAATAATCCCGCCCATGGTGGCGATGGGCAAATAGGCCATCAGGGGCGCAATCAGTAATACGATCGCCATCAGAATAATCGCGGCGAAGATGGCCGACATCGGGGTGTACGCCCCGGCGGCGTAGTTGATCCCGGAGCGGGTAAAGGAACCGGATCCGGCGTAACTGGAGAAGAAACTGCCGACCATGTTGGACAGGCCCTGTCCGATAAATTCCTGGTTACCGTCGATTTGCTGATGGGATTTGGCGGCGATCGCGCGGGAAATAGACACCGCCTCGATCAGACCCAGCAGGGCCACGGCAAAGGCCTGCGGGGCCAGTTCCCGAATCGCGGCAAAGGAAAAATCGGGTGAGGACAGTGGCGGCAAATGACCGGGGATCTCGCCAATCATGGCCAGGCCGGCGGCTTCGCCGCCCAGCTCAAGCGCCAGCAGGCTGCCGGCGATCATGGCCAGTAACAGATTGGGCAGGGACGGAAGAAACCGCTTGATCAGGACCGCCACGATCAACGTGAAGGCGGCCACGCCGAACACCAGCGGATCCAGTTGTTCCAGGTGGCTGAACAGATCCATCCAGACATGGACAAAGGACTCGCCTGCAGGCACATGGATGCTGGTGATATGTTTCATCTGACTGGTGGCAATCAGCACGGCCGCGCCGGCGGTAAAGCCGATAACCACCGTGTGCGAGACGAAGTTAACCAGCGTGCCGAGTCGGGCCAGCCCAAAGGCGAACTGGTAGACGCCGGCCAGAAAGGTCAGCGTTAATGCCAGTTGAATAAACTCGGTACTCCCGGGTTCGGCGTGTCCGCTCAGGGTGCTGAACACGACAATGGAAATAGCCGTGGTCGGCCCCGATATCAGATGGCGCGAGGATCCGAACAGTGCGGCAACGATCGGGGTGACCATCGCGGTATACAGGCCGTACTGTGGCGGCAGGCCTGCAATGGTGGCAAATGCCACGCTCTGGGGCAGTACGATTACCGCCCCTGTCAGGCCCGCAATAAGATCGGCGCGCAGGGTATGCCGACCCACCATGGGCCACCAGAGCAGGAACGGGAAAAGCTTGTCGAACAATGTACTCATGAAAGCCTTATCTGGTTGCCATCGCGACGGTATAGTGCTTGCCCTGCTTCAGTTTCTTGTAGTTGCCAAATATCTCTTTAAAGTTGCGCTCGATATATTTGCGCAGGCCGGTGATGGTGACTACATAAAACCGCCCGCCGGGTTTCATCTGTTGCCGGGCATCATGCATGAACAGGGTCAGCATTTCGTTGCCCACCTTGGCCGGCAGATTGGAGGCGATCACATCAAAGCGGCGCTCGCGGATCCGGTCGAAACCGTTACTCAACAGCGCCTCGGCATTGGTGATCCGGTTGAGCGCAATATTTTTCTGCGCGTAGTCGATCGCCACGTAATCCCTGTCGACCAGTGTCGTATTGCCTTGCGGCGCCAGTCTGGCCAGCGTCAGCCCGATGGGGCCGTAACCGCAACCCAGATCCAGGCAGTCATCATCCGGGTTGATGTCGACGTAATCCAGTAACAGCAGTGAGCCTTCGTCCACCTCGCGGGGCGAGAAGGTGCCCCAGGTGGAGTGGAAGGTCAGCGGCTGTCCGCGCAGGGTCGCATTGAAGACAATGTCCTCGCGCAGCTTGTCGATTGATTCCCTGTTCATGGCCTCTCAATTAACGCAGAGGGTCGCAGAGACGCAGAGAAAAAAATAATATCTTCTCCTCGCGCTTCGCGTCATCGCCACGGGTAAAAATTGCATTGTATCTCAACAACCGGCACCAATGCCGGGTGTCAATGCCACCTTATTTTACAAAGAAGGTGTTGACCGCCGCTTCCAGAGTTTCGCGCATGTCCGGATCGTCGGTCAGCGGGGTAACCAGGGTCATGATGCAGGCCGCAACCGGTTCCACGCCCTTGTTGATCAACTGACCCGCGTAAACCAGCAGGCGGGTGGAGATCCCTTCGTCCAGGCCGTGCCCTTTGAGGTTACGGGCGCGATGGGCGATCTGGACCAGCTTGCCGGCGGTCTCGCTGTCGATGCCGGTTTCCTGGGCGACGATCTCGGTTTCGTCCTTTTCGTCCGGATAGTCAAAGTCCAGCGCACCGAAACGTTGCTTGGTGGACTGTTTGAGATCCTTCATCAGGCTCTGGTAGCCGGGGTTGTAGGAGATAACCAGCTGGAAATCCTCATGCGCCTCGATCAGCTCGCCTTTTTTGTCCAGCGGCAGGGAACGGCGATGGTCGGTCAGCGGATGGATGATAACAGTCGTATCCTGACGTGCCTCGACGATTTCATCCAGGTAGCAGATGGCACCGATACGGGCGGCGGTCGTCAAGGGGCCGTCCTGCCATTTGGTACCGTCCTTGTCGAGCAGGAAACGGCCGACCAGATCCGAGGCGGTCATGTCCTCGTTACAGGCGACGGTGATCAGGGGTTTTTGCAGCTTCCAGGCCATGTATTCGACAAAACGGGATTTACCACAGCCGGTCGGTCCCTTGAGCATCATCGGCATGCGGGCCTTGTAAGCCGCTTCATAGAGTTCGACTTCGTTTTCCACCGATTTGTAGAACGGTTCCTGGGTGATTTTGTATTGCTCGACATTGTTTTTACTCATGGCATAACTCCCGAGTTGCGTGTCTTAAAATAGTATTAACGCGGCATTGCAAAAGCGGCTGCGCCGCGATTATGTTTATCGCACAAAGGTGTTCTTGCCCTCTGCTTGCCGGGGTAATAATACTTCAGGTCGTAAAATAAAAAGCCCCTGTCCGCACGAGTCGGGCAGGGGCGTTGTTCTGGAAACGCCGCACCTTACCTACCATGGTATTATCGCGGCGTACCGTACATCCTGTACATCGCGGCTCCTGTGCGTCCATGCACCCGCCGCATACCATACATCCTGTATATAACCCTGCCTGGTATCAGGCCTTTATTTCGCCGCGGAAGATAACCATTGAAGCACCCTGTGACTGGGCATAGTTGTCATAACCGATCAGACGCACGTGATTTTTCGGGTGCGCCTTGTGGCAGGCTTCTGATTCAGCCAGGATCTTGTCCACGTCGGTTTCACCGAACATGGGCAGCTTCCACATGTACCAGTAATGGTCAAAGGCATTTTCCGGCTCGGTATGTTCAATAGCCGGGTTCCAGCCCTGGTCGACGATGTACTGAACCTGCTTCTTGATATTGTCCTTGGACATCTCAGGCAGGTAAGAGAAGGTCTCAAATTTACGGCTTGAGGTATCGGTCAAGCTTGATTTGTAGTCTTGCATATCGCTCATGTCTTTATCTCCAAATTCAGTTTCAAATTCTTCACCGTTCTTTAATGAACGCTCTGGAATTCAGTGACGAGTGCCGAGTTACGAGTAACGAGGGGTATGTCCTCGTCACTCGTTCCTCGTGACTCGGCCCTGTTATTTGTGGGAAACATCCAGCTTGTCGACGGTGTCGAATTCGAACTTGATTTCCTTCCAGGTTTCCATCGCCATCTTGAGTTCCGGGCTGTGCTTGGCGGCTTCGGTAAGAATTTCCTTACCTTCTTTCTCAATCTCGCGGCCCTGGTTACGGGCTTCGACACAGGCTTCAACGGCAACACGGTTGGCCGCGGCGCCGGCTGCGTTACCCCAGGGATGACCCAGTGTACCGCCACCGAACTGCAGCACGGAGTTGTCACCGAAGATGGAGACCAGTGCCGGCATGTGCCAGACGTGGATACCACCGGAGGCAACAGCGAAGGCGCCCGGCATGGAACCCCAGTCCTGGTCGAAGAAGATACCGCGTGAACGGTCTTCCTTGACGTAGCTTTCACGTAGCATGTCGATCCAGCCCAGAGTGGATTCACGGTCGCCTTCCAGCTTGCCGACTACGGTGCCGGTGTGCAGGTGGTCACCGCCGGACAGACGCAGGATCTTGGTCAGTACGCGGAAGTGGATACCGTGGTGCGGGTTACGGTCGAGTACGGCATGCATCGCGCGGTGGATGTGCAGCAGCAGGCCGTTGTCACGGCACCACTGGGCCAGACCGGTATTGGCGCAGAAACCGCCGGTGATATAGTCGTGCATGATGATCGGGGCGCCCAGTTCCTTGGCATGCTCGGCACGCTTGAACATTTCGTCCGGCGTCGGCGCAGTCACGTTCAGGTAGTGGCCCTTGCGTTCGCCAGTTTCGGCTTCGGCTTTGTGAATGGCTTCCATGACGAAGTCGAAACGCTGACGCCAGCGCATGAACGGCTGGGAGTTGACGTTTTCGTCGTCCTTGGTGAAGTCCAGACCACCGCGCAGACCTTCGTAGCAGGCACGGCCGTAGTTCTTGGCGGACAGACCCAGCTTCGGCTTGATGGTGCAGCCCAGCAGCGGACGACCGTATTTGTTCATGATGTCACGTTCAACCTGGATACCATGCGGCGGACCGTTACAGGTCAAGACGTAGGCAATCGGGAAGCGAACGTCTTCCAGACGCAGGGCGCGCACGGCCTTGAAGCCGAATACGTTGCCGACCAGCGAGGTGAAGACGTTAACAACAGAACCTTCCTCGAACAGATCGATCGGATAGGCGATGAAGGCATAGAAACAGGTGTCATCACCCGGTACGTCTTCGATCGCGTAGGCGCGACCCTTATAATGGTCCAGGTCGGTCAGCAGGTCGGTCCAGACGGTGGTCCAGGTACCGGTGGAAGACTCGGCAGCAACAGCGGCAGCGGCTTCTTCGCGCGGAACCCCTTCCTGCGGCGTGATTTTGAATACAGCCAGCAGATCGGTTTCGCTTGGCGTATATTCCGGCATCCAGTATGTTTCGCGGTAGTCTTTTACACCCGCGCTATAGGTCTTGCCCATGAGGATATCCTCCTAAGTCGTTTCAAATAATCGTTTACGCCTGCAGCCATTCACGACCGACCATGGTCTAAAAAGTGGATAGCTGCAGGTACCAAGTGGTCGGGGAAGTATAGACAGCCTATGCATAAAGTAAACTAAATAATAATGATTGGAAGCATAAGGTAAAGCTTATTCATTGGTGCGCCCGTGAAAGCGGTTTAAACCCTAATGGCTGCCTGAATCTGAATCGCCTGCGAGACGATAAGGCAAATTGACTCAAGGGAGGCCGAAGTGTCCCTTATTTAAATCATGTCATCAGGGTGGAATAATGCTTTATTAATCACGTATTTACTATAATATGAGAGTTATAGTTTACTGCGACAGCTTACGGATAGCCCGCTATGCACGTCACTCTGCGTCAGTTGAAGGTTTTTGAGGCCGTTGCCCGGCATCTGAACTATACCCAGGCGGCCCAGGAGCTGCATCTGACCCAGCCCGCCGTTTCCATGCAAATCAAGCAGTTGGAAGAGTCGGTGGGGTTGCCGTTGTTCGAGCAGATGGGTAAACAGACCTATCTGACCGAAGCGGGACGGGAGATGCACCATTACTGCCGGGCGATCTCCCGCCAGCTGAGCGAGGCCGAAGAGGTGATCGAGCAGCTCAAGGGGGTGCGGCGCGGGCACCTGGACATCTCGGTGGCCAGTACCGCCAATTATTTTGCCACCCGCCTGCTGGCCAGCTTTATCAGCCACTATCCCGAAGTCAGTTTCAGCCTGGATGTCACCAACCGCGCCACCCTGTTGCGGCAGCTGGAGCAGAACGACAAGGATATGGTGATCATGGGCAAGCCGCCCGAGGATCAGGGGCTGGAGACCGAGGCCTTCATGGAGAATCCGCTGGTGGTGATCGCGCCACCGGATCACCCGCTGGCCGGCGAAACGGGGATTTCCCTCAAGCGTCTTGAGGAAGAACCCTTCGTGGTCCGTGAACCGGGTTCGGGCACCTTTATTGCCATGGAGCGCTTTTTTACCAAACATGGCATCAACCTCAAAACCGGCATGCAGATGACCAGTAACGAGGCGATCAAGCAGGCGGTGGAAGCCGGGCTGGGACTGGGGATCGTCTCCATTCATACCCTCGAACTGGAGCTGGAGACCGGCCGACTGGTGGTACTGGATATGGCCGATTTTCCGATTTTGCGCCACTGGTATGTGGTGCACCGTGAGGGCAAACGGCTCTCGCCTGTGGCTCAGGCTTTCAAGGAGTTTGTTCTGAGCCAGGCCAGTGGTATGGTTTCCCGCGCACACTTGCAGCTTGCTTGAGTCCTGCCCGCGCCGGGCGCATAATCGATTTACTTACCAATACTTATAATCATTCGCCCGTTCGGGTTTTTCAGCCGTGGTCAGACACCGATGCAATATTCGCTCACTGACGTTGTAAACATGGGAGTAACTATACGATGAAATATCTTGTCTCTATCACATTGATGGCGATGTTGGCCGGTCCCGCGATAGCCGAACAGAGCACTGAACATGTCGAACAAAGCCGCGCGGCGGTTCAGCAATTTTTCGGCCAGCTTAAAGGTGAGCTGCAAGCCGGGATGAAAGCCGGCGGGCCGGTCAACGCCATTGAGGTGTGCAGTGACAAGGCGCCGGCGATTGCTCGCGATGTCTCAAAGGATAAGGGGCTGCAGATCGGCCGGACCAGTCTTAAGCCTCGCAACCCCGGCAATGCCCCGGATCAATGGGAAGAGGCCGTGCTCAGGGAGTTTGAACAGCGCAAGGCGGATGGTGAGCACCCGAAGAAAATGGAAAAGCATGCGATCGTCGAGCAAAATGGCCAGCAGGTCTTTCGTTACATGAAGGCGATCCCGACCGGCGAGCTCTGCCTGAAATGCCACGGTACCCAACTTGATCCGGCGGTTTCCGCCAGGCTGGAAAAGCTCTATCCCGAGGATCGGGCGACCGGTTACAGCCAGGGTGATCTGCGCGGCGCCTTTACGATTAGCAAGAATCTCTAAACCGACTATATAAATAGCCTGATTTTGGGGTTATTTTCCGGATCGGTTTTGTTAACATGGCACGGCCCCGGAGGAACCTGTCGGGTTCGCCGGGGTCAATTAATGTATTGAACCGACGTTCAGGCCGATTTGCGCATGAGACGAACACGACACGGGCTCGTCCACCTGCTGACCCTGGCAATGCTGTTATTGCCGGTGCAGGCGTTGTATGCGCAAACCGAGATGCAGGTGCCCTCGCCAAATCATGTCTGCGAGCACATGCAGGTGGCGCAGGCGGATACCCCCAAAGCGATGAGCTGTTGTGAGCAGGATGCCAATCACTGCAACCAGAATTGCCGCGACTGTTTTCATTGCCAGAGTATCAACGCGGTTGCCTCTGTGCTGAACACCGAAATCGATACCCCCGATCTGCACTATTCGCTTCCCCTGCACGGGACCGCTGACGGCTTGCCCCCGAGCGGTCAATTCCGACCTCCCCGAAACCTCATCTGACGTTGACACCCTTCACGGGTGTACTTTGCTGTCGTTATGCCGATGCGAGGCATCGGTATGGAATCAGATGATGAGGTGTCACCATGTTACGTCTATTTATGTTGTGCGGTGTCGTACTGGCGACATTGACAGCCCGGCCGCTGTTGGCGGCGTCAACGTTGACACTCGAGGAGTCGATTCGGCTGGCGCTGGACAATGATCCCGGGTTTCGAATTAACGAAGCCAGAAGCGCGGCCCTGAAGGAACAGGCGGTCGCCGATAACGCCCTGCCCGATCCCAAGCTGAAGCTGGGGCTGATGAATTTTCCCACCGACACGTTCAAACGGGATCAGGAACCGATGACCCAGGTACAGGTGGGCATCCAGCAGATGTTTCCGGCGGGAGACTCGCTCAAATACCAATCCCAACGCACCCTCTCCCGTTCACGGGTGCAGCAACATCGATCGGAGGATCAACGTCGGCAACTGGTGCGTGACGTACGTCAGGCCTGGCTGGAATGGTATTACTGGCATCGGGCACAAAAAGTGGTGCAGGAGAACCGTAATCTGTACCGCAGCCTGGTACGGGTGACCGAATCTCAGTATGCCGCCGGGCGGCAACAGCAGCAGGATGTGATCCGCGCGGAGCTCGAACTGGGGTTACTGGATGATCGCCTGGTGGATATTCGCAATCAGATGGAAGAAGCCTGGGCGACGCTGGCGCGCTATCTGGGCGACACGCCCGACGCCATGAGCCCGCCGCAACCGTTCCCCGAACTGCCTCGTCCGCAATCGCCCCGGCTCGATGAGCATCCGCAGATTCAGGCCGCCCGCGCCGAGGTGGACGCGGAACAAAACGGGGTTTCCCTGGCGCGTCAGTCGTACAAACCCTCCTGGATGCTGGATGTGACCTATGGCGGACGCGACGGGTTGAACCCCGACGGCAGCGGGCGCAGCGATTTTCTCTCCGCCATGGTGCTGATGGATATTCCGCTGTTTACCGATAATTACCAGGACCGCAAGGTGGCTGCCGGCAAGCAGCAATTACAGGGCGCACTTTACAGTCTCAAGGATCGCCAACGAGAACTGAACCGGCAATGGCAGGCGAGCCATACCCGCTGGAACAATCTGGCCGATCGTCTGGCCCGTTATCAGGACCGCTTGTTACCCATGGCGCGGGAAAACGCCCGGAGCGCCCTGCAGGGTTATCAAAGCCGCGATGCGGAATTCACTGCCCTGATGCGGGCCCGCATTATGCAACTGGACACCGAACTCAAGGCACTGCGCCTGCGTACCGATCACGCCAGGGCGCAGGCGCAGTTACTCTATCTTGCAGGAGTCACACAATGAAACTGATGAAAGGATTACTGATTCTTGGGTTGGGGCTGGCACTGGCCGCCTGTGGTGACGACAAGACCAGCTCGGACACCGGTTCCGAAGCAACGGGACAACAGGAAACCGCGCTGGAGCATGCAAAGAAGCACACCGATCCCAACTATGTCTGTCCCATGCACCCGCAGATTATTCGGGATGAGCCGGGCAACTGTCCGATCTGTGGCATGGATCTGGTCGAAAAAGAGCAGGATGACGCGAGTGAGGACGAAGGCGAGAAGGAGATCCTCTATTACCGCCATCCACACAATCCCTCGATTACCTCCAAAGAGCCGAAAAAAGACGAGATGGGGATGGACTTTGTCCCGGTCTATGATGATGGCGGCGGCAGCTCGGTGAAAATATCCCCGGCCGTGATCAACAACATGGGTGTGCGTACCGCCAAAGCCGAGCGCGATACCCTGTGGCGCAAGATCGATACGGTCGGCTATGTCGCCTATGACGAAAGCCTGATCTCGCATATTCATCTGCGAACGCAGGGCTGGATCGAAAAGCTCTATGTCGAAGCCGAGGGCGAACGAGTCGAAAAAGGTCAGCTGCTTTACGAGGTATATGCCCCGGAGCTGGTCAATGCGCAGGAAGAGTATGTTCAGGCCCTGGACAGCGGGCGTAAATCGCTGATTCGCGCCTCCCGGGAACGGCTGGTGGCGCTGGGCATCGGTAACGAACAAATTGACAAGCTGCGCCAGACCCGTCAGGTGAGCCAGTATGTCAAAGGTTACGCCACGCAGGACGGTATTGTAGCCAACCTTGGTGTGCGTGAAGGCATGTATGTCAAGCCACAGGCCGAGGTGATGGCGCTGGCGGATCTCTCTTCTGTCTGGATTCAGGCCGAAGTGTTCGAAAGCCAGGTGGACTGGGTCGAAGCGGGCCAGCCGGCCGATGTCAGCCTCTCCTATTTCCCCGGTCGCACCTGGGAAGGCGAAGTGGAATACGTCTACCCGAGCCTTAATCCCAAAACCCGCACCCTGCGGGTACGCCTGCGCTTTGACAATCCCGATCAAACCCTCAAGCCCAACATGTTCGCCGATATCAGTATTTACGGCGGACCGAAGCGGGATACCGTGGTGATTCCACAAGAGGCCTTGATCCGCGGCGGAGACGAAGATCGGGTGATCCTGGCACTGGAGGAAGGTCGCTTCCGGCCCCGGACCGTGGTCGCCGGCATGGCCTCGGGTGACCGGGTCGAGATCAAACATGGGCTGAAAGCCGGTGAGCGGGTTGTAACCTCGGGACAGTTCCTGATCGATTCGGAAGCCAGCCTCAAGGCCAGCATCAAACGCATGACATCACCGGCAGACGAGACTGCCGCAGAAAGTACATCAGCCTCGTCAACGATCACCGGCACCGGCGTGTTGCATGAGCTGGAGCCGGAAGCAAACAGCGTCAACATGAGCCACGATCCGATTCCCGCAATCGACTGGCCGGCAATGACCATGTCGTTCAGGGTCAAACCCGATGTCGACCTCGAACCATTCAGCCCCGATGACAAAGTCGAATTCGATCTCGAAAAAGGCGACGACGGCTATGTCATCAAGGCCATGCGTAAGCGAAAAGAGTAAAGAATAACCACCAAGACACAAAGACACCAAGGAGAAAAAAATGGAATTTATAAAGGTATCGTCTGAGGTTGACAAGATTGCGAAGGAAGTTGTTGATAGTGCATTTCATGTCCACAAATCGCTTGGTCCGGGGTTGCTCGAATCAGTTTATGAAGCATGTATGTTGCACGAGCTTCAAAAACGCGGAATGAAAGTGGAAAGCCAGAAAACTATCTCGGTTATCTATGATGGATTAAAAATAGATGCAGGGTTACGGCTTGATTTGCTTGTTGAAGATGAGGTTGTAGTTGAATTGAAGTCTGTAGAGACAATTTTGCCAGTTCATGACTCGCAACTATTGAGTTATCTGAAGCTGGCGAATAAACGGCTTGGTCTGCTGATCAATTTCAATGTGCCTGTCATAAAAGATGGGATCAGAAGAAGAATATTATAACTGTCTTGGTGCCTTGGTGCCTTGGTGCCTTGGCGTCTTGGTGGTGAGATTTTTGGAGCTTCAAAATGATTGAACGAATTATCGACTGGTCGCTGCGCAACCGTTTTCTGGTGTTGTTGCTGACGGTGATCCTGTGCGGCTGGGGCTGGTTCGCGGTGAAGAACACGCCGCTGGATGCGATTCCGGATCTGTCGGATGTGCAGGTGATTATCAAGACCACCTATCCGGGCCAGGCGCCGCGGGTGGTGGAGGATCAGGTGACCTATCCGTTGACCACGGCGATGCTCTCCGTGCCGGGGGCGAAGACGGTGCGGGGTTATTCCATGTTCGGGGATTCGTTTGTGTATATCCTGTTCGAGGACGGGACCGATCCCTACTGGGCCCGATCGCGGGTACTGGAATATCTGAGTCAGGTCGAGGCACGATTACCCGAACAGGCGCGTCCGGCACTGGGGCCCGATGCCACCGGGGTGGGCTGGATCTATGAATATGCCCTGGTGGATCGCACCGGCCAGCATGATCTGTCGCAGCTGCGTTCTCTGCAGGACTGGTTTTTGAAGTATGAGCTGCAGACGGTTTCCGGCGTGTCGGAAGTGGCGACGGTCGGCGGCATGGTCAAGCAGTACCAGGTGGTCCTCGATCCGGACAAACTGCGCGCCTACGATCTGCCACTGGCGAAAGTCCGCCAGGCCATCCGGCAGGGCAACCAGGAGGCCGGCGGCTCGGTGATCGAGATGGCCGAGGCTGAATACATGGTGCGGGCCACCGGCTACATCCAGAGCAAGGACGATCTCAAAAACATTCCCCTGGGTGTCAGTGAGCAGGGCACGCCGTTGTTGCTGGGGGATATAGCCGAAATCCGGCTGGGACCGCAGATGCGCCGCGGTATCGCGGAGCTGAACGGCGAGGGCGAGGTCGCCGGCGGTATTGTGGTGATGCGTTACGGCGAGAACGCCCTCAAGACCATCGAGGGCGTGAAGCACAAACTGGCACAGCTGCAAAACGGCCTGCCCGACGGCGTGGAGATCGTCGAGACCTATGATCGCTCCGCCCTGATCAACCGGGCGGTCGATAACCTGACCGGTAAATTGCTGGAAGAGTTTTTGATCGTCGCGCTGGTCTGTCTGGTGTTTCTGTTTCACCTGCGCTCGGCGCTGGTCGCCATCATCAGTCTGCCGATCGGGATCCTCGGGGCGTTTATCGTCATGTATCACCAGGGCATCAATGCCAACATTATGTCCCTGGGCGGGATCGCCATCGCCATTGGCGCCATGGTCGATGCGGCAATCGTGATGATCGAAAACGTGCACAAACACATCGAACGCGAGCCGCTGACTAACGAGAATCGCTGGCGCATTATCAGCGAGGCGACCCGCGAAGTCGGTCCGGCCCTGTTCTTCTCGCTGTTGATTATCACCCTCAGCTTTTTGCCGGTGTTCACACTCGAGGCGCAGGAAGGGCGCATGTTCGCGCCGCTGGCCTTTACCAAGACCTATGCCATGGCCGCGGCGGCCGGGTTGTCGATCACCCTGGTCCCGGTATTGATGGGCTACTTCATTCGCGGCCACATCCGCCCGGAGGAGAAAAACCCGGTCAACCGGATTTTGATCAAGGCGTATCAGCCTTTTATCCATACCGTACTGAACAAGCCCAAAAGCGTGCTCGGTATTGCCCTGCTGGTGGTGTTGATGACGATCTGGCCGGTAATGAACATCGGTTCGGAGTTCATGCCGGATCTGGACGAAGGGGATCTGATGTACATGCCGACGACCTTCCCCGGCCTGTCGATCGGCAAGGCGCAGGAGCTGCTGCAGCAGACCGATAAACTGATCATGAGCGTACCGGAGGTCGAGCGGGTCTTCGGCAAGATCGGCCGGGCCGAAACCGCCACCGATCCCGCACCTTTGACCATGATCGAAACCACCATCCAGCTCAAGCCGCGCAGTGAGTGGCGCGAGGGCATGACTACCGAAAAACTCAAACAGGAGTTGAACGATCGGGTGCAATTCCCCGGTCTGACCAACTCCTGGGTGATGCCGATCAAAACCCGGATCGACATGCTGGCGACCGGCATCAAGACGCCGGTGGGCGTCAAGGTCTCGGGGCCGGATTTGAACGTGATCCAGGAGATCGGCCAACAGATCGAAGAGGCGGTCATGCAGGTACCGGGCACCGTCTCGGCCTATTCGGAACGCACCGTCGGCGGCCGTTATGTGACGGTGGATATCGATCGACGGGCGGCTTCTCGGGTCGGTCTGAACATCGCCGATGTGCAAAATGTAGTGAGTACAGCCATAGGCGGTATGCAGGTCGACCAGACCGTGGAAGGGCTGGAACGTTATCCGATCAATTTACGTTATCCGCGGGAGGTTCGCGAATCGGTCGACAAGCTGCGCGATCTGCCGGTGATTACCAAGCAGGGCGCCCGGATTCCGTTGTCCGAAGTGGCGGATATTCGTGTCGAGACGGGTCCGGCCATGATCAAAAGCGAAAATGCGCGGCCCAACGGCTGGACCTTCGTCGATATCAAGGATCGGGACCTGGGGTCCTACGTGGAAGAGGCGCAACGGGTGGTTAACCGGCAGATCGATTTACCGGCCGGCTACTCCATTGCCTGGTCCGGGCAGTATGAATACATGGTGCGGGCCAAGGAGCGCCTGAAGGTCGTGGTGCCCCTGACGCTGGTGATTATTGTGCTGCTGTTGTATCTCAACTTCCGCAATATTATCGAGGTGCTGATCATCATGGGCACGCTGCCGCTGGCCCTGGTCGGGGGGTACTGGCTGCTTTACCTGCTCGGCTACAACATGTCGGTCGCCGTCGGCGTGGGCTTTATCGCCCTGGCCGGCGTGGCCGTGGAGATCGGGGTGGTGATGCTGGTCTATCTGAATCAGGCCTATCGCAACCAGATAGCCAATAAAGAACGCGTGCACGTGCCGAACCTGGAAGAACTCAAGCAGGCCGTCATCGAGGGTGCCCTGTTGCGGGTGCGCCCCATTATCATGACCGTGGCGGCCATTACCGGGGGGCTGTTGCCGATCATGCTGGGCGGCGGTACCGGCTCTGAAGTCATGCGCCGCATCGCGGCACCCATGGTCGGCGGGATGGTCAGCGCTACCATATTGACCCTGGTCGTGATTCCGGCCGTTTATTTTCTGTGGAAGCAATTTGAAGTCAAGCAGTTTATTGAAAAAGGCAAGATACCGGGGGTGTGAACATGTCAGCGATATTCAACATTGTGGTGCTGGGTATTATTGGCAGTCTGTGGCTGGCCGGGTGTGACAACTCGGTCAGTTCCAACAGTCAACCACAAGCTGACCAATCAGCCTCAACAAAAACCGGGGTGCCGCCGCGTAATCAGGATATGCAGCAGATCCTGCGGGGCGGGCGCCTCTATCAACAAAACTGCGCGGCATGCCACGGCAAACTGGCGCAGGGGGCGTCGAACTGGCGCCAGCGCGACGAGGAGGGAAAATTCCCGCCACCGCCGCTGGATGGCTCGGCACACACCTGGCACCACCCGACGGCCCAGCTGGTCGAGATTATTAAAAACGGCACGCGGGATCGGGGCGGCAATATGCCGGCCTGGAAAGACCGGCTTGGCGATCAGGACATTGCCGATGTGTTGGCCTGGATCAAGGCGCAATGGCCCGATGATATCTATGCTCAGTGGTATCGCAACGATCAACGAGCAAAAAACAGATAGGCAAGAAGGAATATATGATGCACGGTGAAGGGTGGAGTGGCGGTTGGTGGTTGTTCGGTCACGGGGGCTTCGGTATCCTGATCTGGATTGTCGTACTCCTGGCCATCGTCTGGCTGATCAAACAGATACCAGCTCCTGGAGACTAGTACCTAGGACGTGAGCCTGAATAGACACAATTTTATGAATCACATGTAATTTTCTGAACTATAAAGATTTCTGAAAGGAGAGTGAGTATGTACGGATTTAACACCAAGGTCTCGGGCAGTTTTGATGATGCGGTTGAGAAAGTCACCGAAGCCCTGAAAGAAGAGGGTTTCGGCGTATTGACCGAGATCGACGTTAAGGCAGTCATGAAAAAGAAACTGGATATCGACAAGCGGCCCTACAAAATCCTGGGCGCCTGTAACCCGGTACTGGCCAACCAGGCCCTGACCGCCGAGCCGGATATCGGTCTGCTGCTGCCCTGCAACGTGGTCGTGCGCGAGGAAGATGATAGCTCAATCACCGTGGCCTTCATGGATCCTCAGGCGGTGCTGGATCTGGTGCAACAACCCGGGATTCATGAGCTGGCCGGGGATGTCAAGGCAAGGCTGGAACGGGTGCGCGACAGTCTGTCGAAATAAGGTTCTAGTTGCTAGTTGCTAGTTGCTAGTTGCTAGTTGCTGGTGACTGGTTACCAGAGAACAGAGGCGTAGGTCAGGTTGCGTGCAGCGCTACCTGAGATTCTGCGTATCGGCAGGGGTGTCACGCAGGCTAATGCCAGCGTGACCTACAGGATTAGCCAGAGTATAAGGTATGCACAAATTTGGAACAGTCTTGTAGGTCACGTTGGCGTAGCCTACGTGATTTGAAGAGTAGGGTATCGACGTTGAATTCGGAGAATAGCCTCAGTCTTGTAGGTCACGTTGGCGTAGCCTACGTGACTTGAAGAGCAGGGTATCGGCGTTGAATTCGAAGAATAGTCTTGTAGGTCACGTTGGCGTAGCCTACGTGACTTGAAGAGCAGAGTATCGACGTTGAATTCAGGGGATAGCATCAGCACTCAGCACTCAGCACTCAGCACTCCGCACCTAGTACTCAGCACTCAGCACTAACCATGCCTGATTATTAATTTCTCAGCCGGTACTCCATCGCGTACTGAAATTCCCTGCTGGATAAAGATGCCGGCGGTGGGGGAAAAGGTTGGGCTTTGCGGGCGGCCTGGATGGCTGCTTCGCAAAACAGGTCATTACCTTCAAGACATTCGATATCTTGTAATTGACCGTCATCGGCGACCGTGATGCGGATTGAAGCCCGACCCTCCAGCTGGCGCCGGCGCGCCATAAAAGGATAGTGCTGGTACTGTTCCAGATGGCGCAGCAAACGGCTCTGGTAGGATTCATCGGCTGATATCCCGCTGCGGACACCCCCGCTCTGCATTCGTTGCTGCTCCACCTCTTGCGGCAACGCCTCTTTAAACGGTTTTATCGCTTTTTCCTCTGACGGTTCATTAGTTTGTGTTTTTACGGGCCTGTTCGGCTTTTTGACGGGTTTCGGCTTCGGTTCAGGTTCAGGTTCAGGTTCAGGTTCAGGTTCAGGTTCAGGTTCGGATTTCGGCGCCTTCTCGGGTGGTTTTTTCGGTAACGGTTCGGATGTTGTCCGGTTTTCTGTTGCCGGACTCAGAGTGATGCTCAGTCGCGTTTCATTATCTGTCGGATAGTGTCCCGGCGAGAGCGAGCCGGACTGAATAATTGCCACAACATGCAGACCGATTGAGACCAGCAGCGTCAGTTTGAAGACAGGCGTTAGTTGCGTCATGAAAAGCAGGTCAGTCCGGTGGGTTTTTCGCATGTGCTGATATAAGCAAACTTTAACGTAATATCATCCCCGCTCCAATGCCGCAGGCCGGGTAAAACTGTAAGACACATAGTCGGGATCAAAATGCCAATGTGGCTGTTTTGAGACGAGGTGTCTGATAACAGACAGTTTCAAATTTATTTCCCACTGCAAGTTGTTGTTTTGTGGTAAATGATTTGTGGCACGGCATTTGCTCCTTTGTAGTTTATTTATATGGGGAGCAAGCAGTATGCAGTGCAGGTACTCTATTGAATTAAGAACGGCATAATATTTTCCTGTTCTGATCCCCGACTTTAATAACAAGCTACATTCAAGGGAAAAAAATGCATCAGCAACCATTACCTTTGCGCAAAACCTTACTTGCCACACTGATCGCCGCTTTCGCCCACGGCACCGCGATCGCCGAAGAGGCCATACCAACCATTTCGGTCACCGCCCCCCCTCTGACAGAGAGCCGCGACGTTAACCGCACAACCGTCAGTGAGGAGACCCTGCAGATGCTGGCCCCGGCTACCAGCGACAGCGCCAGCCTGCTGAAGAACCTCCCCGGCCTCACGATCCAGGGCTCCGGCGGGGTCTCCGGTCTGCCCGTCATCCGTGGCCTGGCCGATGATCGCCTGCGCATCAAGGTCGATGGCATGGACCTTATCTCCGCCTGTGGTAACCACATGAACCCGCCGCTCTCCTACATCGACCCGAGCAATGTCGACAGCGCCACCGTGTTTGCCGGCATCAGCCCGGTCAGCGTGGGTGGCGACAGCATCGGGGGCACCGTTCTGGTCGATTCACCTGCGCCGCAATTCGCACAACCCGGTGAAGAAAGCCTGTTAAAGGGCGAGGCCGGCTTTTTCTATCGCAGCAACGGCAATGCCTACGGCGACAACCTGAGCGCGACCGCCGCCAACGAAAAATTCAGCCTGACCTACACCAGCTCCACTACCGAGTCGGGCAACTACAGCGCAGGCGATGATTTCAAGACCCAAACCTATGTCAATGACGTGGGCGACCCCTCCCTTGACAGCGACGAGGTCGGCTCGACCAGGTACAAATCCACCAATCGCTCCCTCAGCCTGGCGATGCTCAACGACAACCACCTCACCGAATTCAAGATCGGCATGCAGGATATCCCCTACCAGGGGTGGAGCAACCAGCGTATGGACATGACCGGCAATGACAGTACGCAATTCAATCTGAACCACACCGCCGAGCTTGACTGGGGCACACTGGAAGCCCGCGCCTACCACGAGCGTACCCGTCACTCCATGCAGTTCTATGACGACAAGCTCTTCTGGTATGGCTCCAATGACGGCACCACCAATCCCGATGGCGAGCCCTGTACTCTGGAAGGTGGGATGAACGGCTGTGCGGCAGGCATGCCGATGGATACCGAGGGCAATAACAGCGGACTCCTGCTCAAGGCGGATATCGTGCTGTCGGGCCGTGACCTGCTGCGGGTAGGCACCGAGGCCCAGCAGTACCGTCTGGATGACTGGATGGATCCCTCCGGTAAGGGAATGTGGCCCGACACCTTTATCAATATCAACGACGGCGAGCGCGACCGCCTGGCGTTGTTTGGCGAGTGGGAAGCGCAGTGGGACGAGCGCTGGCTGACCCAGCTCGGCCTGCGCTATGAACAGGTGAAAATGGATGCTGGAGAGGTACAGGGTTATAACGCTACCTACCTCGCTGACGAAACAGCCTTCAACGATGCCGACCGCGCCAGGACCGACGACAACTTCGACTTCACCGCGCTGGCCCGTTTCACCCCGGATGCCAGCCGCACCATCGAGTTCGGCCTGGCGCAGAAGAGCCGCTCGCCCAACCTCTACGAACGTTACACCTGGTCGACCGGCGGCATGGCGATGCGCATGATCAACTGGGCCGGCGACGGCAACGGCTATGTCGGTAATCTGGAGCTGGACCCCGAAATTGCTCGCACCGTCAGCGCCGCCTTCAGCTGGCACGATGCAGCGCAAAAGAAGTGGGAGCTGAAGGTGAGCCCCTACTATACCCGCGTCAAGGACTATATCGATGCCGAGCGCTGCTCGGGGGCGGCCAGCGGTGTCTGTACTGATGCTAACCTGACGGCGACCGAGGATTTTGTCTATTTGCAGTTTGTCAACCAGGAGGCCACCCTCTACGGTCTGGACATCTCCGGCCACTTCCCGCTGGCTCAAAACACTCCGTACGGCAACTTCACCGCGACCGGTATGCTGAATTACGTTCGCGGCGAGAACGAGGATACCGGTGACAACCTCTACAACATAATGCCGCTCAATGCCAGGCTGGCCGTCGTGCAGCAGAAGGGAGCATGGCAGAACACCGTCGAGGTGGAGCTGGTGGATAGCAAGGAGGATGTCTCCGCCACCCGTAACGAGATGCAGACCGAGTCCTACGGCCTGCTCCATCTGCGCAGCAGCTACACCTGGAAACAGGCCCGCTTCGATGTTGGTATCGAGAACGTCTTCGATGAATTCTACAACCACCCGCTGGGCGGCGCCTATCTGGGTGAAGGCAAAACCATGTCCGGGAGTGATGTTGCCTGGGGTACCCCGGTCCCCGGCATGGGACGTTCCATCTATGCCGGCGTAAACATCAAGTTCTGAGCCTGGCGATGGCATAATAAGGAGACGACGCCGGCGTAAGCCGGCGTTTTTCATGTGCCTGCGATACCTCTGTCATCCAGGTCAACGAACCGGGCCGATCTTACTGGGCCAAAGTGAATATCGTATTTTGATCCATTGATTCAAGAGCGGTTGACGAACGCGGAGGACGCAGAGGCGCAAAGACGCAGAGAAATGAATTTTGAATTCTAAATCAGTGGAACTGTATTTTAGATAGAAAAAGTTGCCAGGAAGATCAAAAAACATGATCTCCGCGCCTCTGCGGCTCCGCGTCCTCTGCGTTTTTAATCAGGGATGCTGATTTATTCGATCGCGTATTTTTTCATGCGGTAGATCAGCGCGCTGCGGGTGATGCCGAGCAGCCGGGCGGCCTTGCTCTGGTTGCCGGTGACCCGGGCCAGTGCCTGGCGAATCATGCTCGCTTCCAGGTCATCGAGCTGTACGCCCGTACCGGGCAGTTGCAGTGAACTGTCCTGCCCGGTGTTCGGGCGGACGATCTCGGCCGGCAGATTGCCGACATCGAGGGTCTTGCCGGGCAGCAGCACCAGCATGCGTTCGCAGACGTTGCGCAGCTCACGCACGTTGCCGGGCCAGGCGTAAGCCTGCAAGGCTTCGATGGCGGCAGTGGTATAGCGGGGTGCATCCAGACGATGATAGATTGCCAGGCGTGCTGTCAGCTTGCCCAGCAGCAGTTCGATATCGGAAAAACGTTCGCGCAACGGCGGCAGATGCAGCGGTACCACGTGCAGGCGGTAATAGAGATCTTCACGGAACAGACCTTCTTTCACCAGCGTATACAGATCCCGGTTACTGGCGGCAATGACCCGTACATCCACCTTTTCTGTCGTGGTCTGACCCAGTGGCTGGATCTCGCCCGATTCGAGAAAACGCAGGAGCTTGACCTGTACCGGCAGGGGCAGTTCGGCGACCTCATCCAGAAACAGGGTGCCGCCGTCGGCGGCCTTGAGTTTGCCCGGCTGATCCTGGTGGGCATCGGTGAACGCACCGCGCCGGTAACCAAACAGTTCAGCCTCAACCAGATTATCGGGCAGGGCGGCACAATTAATATTGATCATCGGCGCCCGGTTGCGCGAGCTCGTTCGGTGCATGCCATGCGCCAACAGCTCCTTGCCGGTGCCGGTTTCGCCGGTGATCAGGGTGGTGACCTCGGTCACGGCAATCAATTGCGCCGAGCGCAGAGTGGCAAGAAAGGCCGGAGCCTGGCCCAGTAAATGCGTGAATGCGTCATTCATGGCAAACTTCCTACAGAAACATGTTGATGACCGTGCGCCCAGGTCAGATAAAAGCTTGCGATAGCCAATACTATCAGCAGTAAACCCACGCCCATTTTGACCTGGGTCAACCGGGACAGCCTTGCCATCCATCCGGTTAATATACCGGCGGTCATTACCGAAGGCAAAGTCCCGGCGCCGAAACTCAGCATGAACAGCGCGCCATAGACCGCGTCACCGGCAGTACCCGAGATAATCAGTGCGGAATAAACCAGCCCGCAGGGCAGCCAGCCCCAGACCAGGCCGAACAACCAGGCGTGCCAGGGTGAGCGCACCGGAATGAGTTTCTGCCCCCAGGGTTGCAACCGCTTCCACAACGGTTTGCCCAGTTGCTCGATCATGGCAAAACGGGGAAACCACTCGGCCAGATAGAGTCCGATACCAATCATCATGGCGCTGGCAATGCCTTGCAGGATCAGATGTCCTGTGTCGGGACTGAGCACCTTGAACAGGCTGTCACCCAGCCAGCCCAGCAGGGCGCCGGCGGCTGTGTAGCTGGTAATGCGACCAAGGTTATAAGCGGAGATATAGGGAAACAACCGCCAGCGGTGTTCGCGGACCGCCGGCGGCAGACTGAAGGTCAGCGCGCCGATGATCCCGCCACACATCCCCAGGCAGTGCAGACTACTGAACAGCCCGACAATAAAGGCACTGACCAGGGCAATATCCATCTAGATCAACACTCGCACAAGAAATAAAGCGACATCATAACATTACTTGATTGCCGCGACCTGTCGCGAGTCGGAAATCGGAACTCAGAACTCCAGGGGCCAGCTCCGGATGCATCGCCTGCAGGACATGCTGCAGCGTCAGCCGGGATTCGCCGGTCAGGTCAATCAGTTCGGTGGGATTCAGATCCGCCATCTGCCAGACCCGGGTATCGATGGGCAGATCATCATCCGGGCTGATGGCTTGCTCGATCGTGTTGCCGATCGCGTTGGCCAGATGCACGATACCGGTTTCCTGAATGTAATGGTTCGCCAGGGCGGGCTGATGATGAAGGCCAACCGCCTCGATTATTGCCTCGGGCATATGCCACTGATGCAGCAATGCTGCGCCAACTTCCCCATGGTCAATCCCGAAGACATCCCGCTCGATGTGGTACAGCTTGTCTTCGCCCTGCGCGGCACGCGCCAGAACCTGACGGGATTCTTCGGGTCGTAATAAATACATGACCAGTTTGCCGATGTCGTGCAGCAAACCGGCGATAAACAGACGTTCGGTGTTAACGAACCGCAGTCGTTCGCCCAGGGTTCGGGCGGCGCTGGCCACCGCGAGGCTGTGGCGCCAGAACTGTTGGGGGGTGATCAACCCCTCGGGAAACTGGTTGAACTGTCTGATCAGCGTCATGGTCATAATGATGTCCCGCAACGCATGGGTGCCGATGAGGGTGATGGCCATGGAGATGCCGTCAATCTGCGACGACACGCCGCAAAAGGGACTGTTGACGATCTTCAGTACGCGCGCCGAAAGTGAGGCATCCTGATTGATGATTTCGGCAATCTCCGCGGCGCTGCAGGCGGGGTCGTTGATCAGTGTGTCAAGACGCGCGACGATGGCCGGCAGCATAATCCGCTCAAGGCGATCATAAAGCAGGGACTGGGGATCGGGCGCCATGGCGTCGGGTAAGGTATCCTGTTATCCGTTGGCGAATCGCCGAGCCCGGTTCAGCCTGACCCGTTGATTTCGATTATAGGCGGTCCCGGTCAGTGATAACGCGAGCATTGTGTGAATATATTCACATTTTAAAGTAGGTATTTGAGACGGGCGGATGCCCGATAACGCGGTTTTAATCAATATATAAGGTAGCGTGGTATGACGGCAGCAACCCGACTCTCCATCAGCGGCATGAGCTGTGCCGGCTGCGTAGCCAGCGTCGAACAGGCGCTGCAGGCGGTGCCCGGCGTCGAGCAGGCCGAGGTGAATTTCGCCGAGCACACCGCCACGGTCGAGGGCGATGTAAGTGCTGACAAACTGGTCGAGGCCGTCAAACAGGCCGGTTACGACGCGGCCGAGATGAAAGGGCAAAATGCCGAGGCCGACAAGGAAGCGGCCGAGATGGCCCACTACCGCCGCCTGTTGCGCAAGACCGCGGTGGCGGCGGTGCTCGGGGTGCCGCTGGTGATCGGTGACATGGGCGGCTTCTTGCCCGCACTGGATACCTCACTCGGTCAGCCAATCTGGCTGTTTCTGGGGCTGCTCACCCTGGGGGTGATGATCTATGCCGGCGGCCATTTTTTCACCGGGGCGTGGAAGGCCTTTCGGGTGCATAACGCCAACATGGATACCCTGATTGCCCTGGGCACCGGTGCCGCCTGGGTCTATTCCGTGGTGGTGGTGCTGTTCCCCGACACCGTGCCGAGTCTGGCCCGGCATGCCTATTTCGAGGCGGCGGTGGTGATCATTGCCCTGGTCAATCTGGGCGGGGCGCTGGAGATGCGCGCCCGGGGCAAGACCTCCGAGGCGATCCGCCGGCTCATCGGTCTGCAGCCGAAGACCGCGCGGGTGGTGCGCGAGGGTAAGGAGCAGGATGTACCCATCGACGAGGTCGGGCTGGGCGAGACGTTGCGGATTCGTCCCGGCGAGCGCATCCCAGTGGACGGCGACATTATCGACGGTCATTCCAGTGTCGATGAGTCCATGCTTACGGGTGAGCCGCTGCCGGTGACCAAACAGGTCGGCGACGAGGTGGTGGCCGGCACCATCAACGTCAGCGGCAGCTTCCTGTTCCAGTCCAAACGCATCGGTGCCGACACGGTGCTGGCGCAGATCATCGAGATGGTGCGCCGTGCCCAGGGCAGCAAACCGGCCATCGGCCGTCTGGTGGATAAGGTGGCCGGGGTGTTCGTGCCGGCCGTGCTGCTGGTGGCGGTGGCAACCTTTCTGATCTGGTTCAACCTGGGCGGGGAGGTGCTGCTGAGTCACGCCATCGTCGCCACCGTGACCGTGCTGATCATCGCCTGCCCCTGCGCCCTGGGACTGGCCACGCCCATCTCCATCATGGTCGGCGTCGGCAAGGCCGCCGAATACGGCATCCTGATTCGCAATGGCGAGGCCCTGCAACAGGCAGGCAAGCTTGAAGCGATCGTCCTGGACAAGACCGGGACCGTGACCGTGGGACGTCCGAGCGTCACCCACCTGGTGCCCGCGGCCGATTACAGCGAGGAACAAGTGCTGCAACTGGCTGCGAGCCTGGAGCAGGGTTCCGAACACCCGCTCGCTCACGCCATTGTCGAGGCGGCCAAACAGCGCGAGATCACCCTGTCCGACGTCCAGCGGTTCGAGGCGATCACCGGCCAGGGGGTGAGCGCTGAACTGGACGGCGACGTGTGTTATCTCGGCAATGTTCGCCTGATGCAGAGCCAGGGCATCGATATCGGCGAGCTGCAGGACCGGGCGCAACAGCTGGCCGGGCAGGCGGAAACGCCCATGTACCTCGCCCGGGGGCAGCAACTTGTGGGTATCGTGGCAGTGGCCGATCCGATCAAGGATGACTCGGCCGCCGCGGTGCGGCGTTTGCAACAGCTCGGGCTCAAGGTGATCATGCTGACCGGCGATAACACCGCCACGGCACAGGCGGTGGCGCGTCAGGTGGGGATCGACGAGGTCATCGCCGAGGTCCAGCCACAGGACAAGAACCGGCATATCGAACAATTGCAGCAACGCGGCGAGGTGGTGGCCATGGTCGGCGATGGCATCAACGACGCCCCGGCGCTGGCCCAGGCCGATGTGGGTTTTGCCATCGGCAGCGGCACCGACGTGGCGATCGAAAGCGCCGACGTCACCCTGATGCGCGGCTCGCTGCACGGGGTGGCCGATGCCATCGCCATCTCCCACGCCACCCTGCGCAACATCAAGCAGAACCTGTTCGGCGCCTTTGTCTATAACAGTCTGGGCATCCCCATCGCCGCCGGCATTTTGTATCCGATCATGGGGCTCATGCTCAACCCGATGATCGCCGGCGCCGCCATGGCCATGTCCTCGGTCACCGTGGTGAGCAATGCCAACCGCCTGCGCTGGTTCAAATCAGGAGCCCAATCATGATCTGGCTGATCAATCTTCTGGGGCTGGCACTGATGCTGGCCATCGTCTGGTGGTTCTGGATCGCCAAACCCGCGACCACCCAACGCCAGGGCGATACCGTCGACATCCTGGTGGACGACGGCGTCTACACGCCGTCGCGGATCGAAACGCCCGTCAACCAGCCGATTACCCTGCGCTTTTTGCGCAAGGATGCCAGCCCCTGCGCCGAACAGGTCATTTTTTCCGACTTCGACATCAGCGCCGAACTGCCGGTGGATGACTACAAAGCGATCACCCTCACCCCGCAGGAAAAAGGCGAATACGACTTTACCTGCCAGATGCAGATGTACCGTGGTACGCTCATCGTCATATGACGAAGGGCCGAGTTACGAGGGACGAGTGACGAGGCAAAAACACTCCATTATAGTAGCATCTTCACCTCGATATTTTATTTCACGATTGCAGTGGTAAAACTTTAACAAAGTGAGGTAGCTGTGTTGCCACAACAAAATGATTTAATAACGTCAATTTCCTCGTCCCTCGTCCCTCGTCCCTCGGCCCTGTTCTTATGAGCTGGTGGGGCAAGGTTGTCGGCGGGACGTTCGGCTTCATGCTGGGCGGACCATTGGGCGCGCTGCTAGGCGGGGTGCTCGGCCATCAATTTGATCGGGGTCTGAACTTGCAGAGACAGCTCGGTGGTCCGTCTCGCCCGGGTGAGACGGAGCGGGTGCAGATGGCATTTTTCACCGCGTTGTTCTCTACCATGGGGCACGTGGCCAAGGCCGACGGGCGGGTGAGTGAAGACGAGATCGAGATGGCCCGCGGGGTCATGCAGCAGATGCGCCTCGACGAGCAGCAAAAGCACGCCGCCATCGAGCTGTTCAATCAGGGTAAGCAGCCCGACTTCGATCTGGATGGCGTGCTGGAGCAGTTCCGCCAGGAAGCGCGCCGGCGTCGCACGGTGTTGCAGATGTTCATGGAGATCCTGATCCATGCCGCCTATGCCGACGGTGTCATGCACCCCACCGAACAGAACGTGCTGCGGCATATCGGTCAGCGGCTGGGCTTCAGCGGCAGCGCGTTCGAGCAACTGCTGCAAATGGTTCAGGCCCAGCGGCAATTCCACCAGCAACATGCCGGTGCCGGTGGTGGCGCCCAGGCAGGACGTCCCCCGGCCGAACAGTTAAAGCAGGCCTATGAACTGCTGGGCGTGAGTGAAAGTGCCAGCGATAGCGAGATCAAAAAAGCCTACCGGCGGCAGATGAACCAGCACCACCCGGACAAACTGGTGGCCCGGGGCATGCCCGAGGAGATGATCAAGATCGCCAACGAAAAGACCCAGGAGATCAAGGAAGCCTACGAGCTGATCAAGAAATTACGCCAGCACTGAAATAGCTTGCGCGCATTTGAGAAATAAAAGCAAACCACCAAGACGCCAAGACACGAAGAAAATAAATATTTGAACACTTCGTGTCTTGGTGTCTTCGTGGTTAATATCTTTCACCGTACCGCACGGCCTGTCGCGCCAGAGGCGCTCCTACAATAGATGTTTTTCCTCGGAACTCGTAACTGCCTCCGCAGGACGCGCGGACCCGGGTAGGCCCGATATAGCGAAGCGGTATCGGGCATTTTTCGGGTTGCCGGACACCGCTATGCTATGTCCGGCCTACCAACTGTGAAATAAAAGCAAACCACGAAGACACCAAGACACGAAGAAGAATATTGTTTAAACCTTTGTGTCCTCTGTGGTGAGACAAGCATGGCTGGTCCTGAACACTATTGTGAAATAAAACAACTGCAACACATAAAATCTCGAAGGATTTAATATTGATTTTACTTCGTGTCTTGGTGTCTTGGTGTCTTCGTGGTTAAGATTTTTCAGCCGAAGTACCGCCCGCCGCTGGCAATGGCCACAGTAATAAGCCCCAGCAGGGTATTCAGTCCCACCAGCATCCGGATCTGGCCGAGCTTCTGGCCGCCGGTCGGCCAGTCCTGGCTGAGAACGGCCTGCTTGAGCCGACGATAGGGGGCAAAGAAGACATGCAGGTAGATCAGGATCATGATGATGCCGAGGGCGTTCATCAGGTGGACATAGATCGGGGCGCTGGCAAAGCCGCCGAACATGGCAAACAGCATCCAGTAGCCGGTCAATGGCAGCAGAATGACAGACGCCCAGACCCAGGGAAAGAACTTGCCAAAGGTGCCAACCCAGAGGGTCAGGCGTACCGGCGGTTCCAGTTGCGTGGCGGCTACCGGGCGCAGGCACATATAGGCAAAAAACATCCCGCCGACCCAGATGACGGCGGCGAGCAGGTGAAGGGCAATCAAGATACTGTTCATATTCATATTTCTGACCTCGTTATTTATAAATTATTAACGCAGAGGCAAAGGGCGCAATGTTGAATTTTAAATTTTGAATGTTGAATTGTGAGTTTGTACTTAATTCAAAACTCAACATTCAACATTCAAAATTATCTCGCCGCTTCCTCGCCGAGCGCCTGATTATCCAGCCAGCGGCTGACCCGTTTCACCATTGTATCGGCCATGCCGTTGAAGAAATGGTCGGCGCCTTCGATCTCAACCTGGCGGTAGTTATTGTTGCCGGCCCGGGCGGCGCCTGTGGCGCGCTGTTTGACCGAAGCCATCACGCCTTCCAGATCCCGGCTGCCGTAGAGATCGAGCACCGGAATGGTGATCTTCTCCAGGTTGTGGGCGTTGTCCATTTTATCGATTTTGCTCTGATTCATGCCAATACCGACGAATCCCCGGACAGGATGATCGGGATTGCTGGCCAGATAGTGGGTGCTCATGGCGGCGCCCATGCTGTGGGCGAGGATGACGATATTCTCGATCCCCTGTTCGCGCAGGTAGGCGATCGCCGCCTCGAAGCGGGGCGCGACCTCGGCGAACAGCGGTTCATAGTCCCGGGCGTCGGCCTGGTTTTCGAGAATGGGCATCTGGACAGACAGGGTCATCCAGCCGTGGTCCGGTAACCGGCTGCGCAGCGGATGGATAACTTCCGGCCAGTTCGGATGGGCGCCGATGCCATGGACGACGATGGCGGCCCCTTTGGCTTTTTCGGTGGTGTGTTCGGTGGCCAGCGCCAGCACCGGCTCGTCGCGGGGTTCCAGCCAGATCGCCTCGCCGACCATCAATGTATCGACGATCTGATCGGCCCAGCGCTGTTCCTTGGCCTTGTCCGAGGCTGACAGCGGCGAACTGATCAGCGCGATACTTATTAATAGGGTGGTACACAATCCGCGCATGGTAATCCCTTGTAATCAGAGAGGTTTTGTTTCCGGGCCCGCCCGGGGAAATGCCGGGCGGGGCGCAAATCCGCAGTCATGTTGCCACAAAAGGCTGAAAAATCCGATCCGATCAGGTAAAGTCTGCGGTTCATTTTTCAGCAGGTCGCGTCACGGCGCGAGCGACGACACTTTAAATTACAAGCGAAGAGGCGAACCTATGGCCGATTATCAAATTGCCCCGTCCATCCTGTCCGCGGATTTTGCCCGCCTGGGCGAGGAAGTGGACAACGTACTGAAAGCCGGTGCAGACATTGTCCATTTTGATGTCATGGACAACCATTACGTGCCCAACCTGACCATCGGCCCGCTGGTTTGCGAAGCCCTGCGCAAGCATGGTGTGACCGCGCCCATTGACGTGCATCTGATGGTCAAGCCGGTGGATCGGATTATTCCCGACTTCGCCGAAGCCGGCGCCACCTACATTACCTTCCATCCGGAAGCCTCCGATCATATCGATCGTTCCCTGCAGCTGGTGCGCGAAAGCGGCTGTAAATCCGGTCTGGTATTCAACCCGGCCACGCCGCTGGATTATCTCAAGCATGTCATGGACAAGGTCGACATGGTCCTGCTGATGTCGGTCAACCCCGGCTTTGGCGGCCAGTCCTTCATCCCGGCCACCCTCGACAAGCTGCGTGAAGCACGCAAACTGATCGACGAATCCGGTTATGACATCCAGCTGGAAGTCGATGGCGGCGTCAAGGCCGACAATATCCGCGAAATCGCGGCAGCGGGCGCGGATACCTTTGTCTCCGGCTCGGCAATTTTCGGCAAGGGCCAGGATTCCGATCCCAACCGCTATGATTCCATCATCAAACAAATGCGGGAAGAACTGGCCAAGGCCGGTTAATCATAGGGCGGATGATGTAACGCAGAGTTCGCAGAGGCGCAGAGGCGCAGAGAAATTAATTGTTTTGTGCTGATTCTAAAGCATATTATTCTATTCTCCTCCGCGTCTCTGCGACTCCGCGCCCTCTGCGTTTTTATGCAGGAATCTAAAATGTTGAAGAAGCCGGAAATGGTACTGATTGATGTGGACGGCACGCTGGTGGACAGTGTGCCGGATCTTGCATATTGCGCGGACGAGATGATGAAACAGCTCGGCATGCCGGAACATGGCGAGCCGAAGGTGCGCCATTGGGTCGGTAACGGCGTCGAGCGTCTGGTGCGTCGCGCGTTGATTGGCCGGCTCGACGGCGAGCCGGACGAGGCACTGTTCGACAAAGCCTATCCGATCTATCTGGAACTGTATGCCGAAAATACCAGCAAGCGCAGCAAGGCGTATCCGGGCGTCAAGGAGGGGCTGGAGTATCTCAAGCAGGCCGGTTACCGGCTGGGTTGTGTGACCAACAAGGCGGAGCAGTTCACTGTGCCGCTGCTCAAGACGCTTGGTCTGTACGATTATTTCGAGATCGTGGTCAGCGGTGACACCCTGCCGAAGAAAAAGCCCGACCCCCTGCCGCTGTTGCATGTGGCGGACTTTTTCGGGGTCAAACCGGAAAAGGCACTGATGATCGGCGATTCGGTCAGCGACGTCACCGCCGCGCGGGCCGCCGGTTTCCAGATTGTCTGCATGAGCTATGGCTACAACCATGGCGTGGATATCCGCGAGGCCAACCCCGACGCGGTGATCGACTCCATGGCCGAACTGCCCGATTTACTCAAACAGGCGGCGCGTGGCGCGGCCTGACTGTGACCTGAAGATGCAACGCCGCATGAACAATACCATTAACCGATGGCGCCACTGGTGAGGCAGTGACTCCGGTTTTTGGTATATGATGGCAACTCTTCAGGTGACAGTTTATGAACGAGACACAATTTCAGGCGTACGCCAAACAGGGCTATAACCGCGTCCCGCTGGTGCGGGAAGTGCTGGCCGATCTCGACACCCCCTTGAGCACCTATCTCAAGCTGGCCGACGGCCCCTACAGCTATTTGTTCGAATCAGTGCAGGGCGGCGAGAAATGGGGCCGCTATTCCATTATCGGCCTGCCCTGCCAGACGGTTCTGCGCATTCACGGCCACGATATTCGTCTCTACCACAACAGTGAGATTATCGAACAGGAACAGGCCGATGATCCGCTGGCCTGGATCGAAGCCTTTTATGCCCGCTACCGGGTCTTCGAGGACGACCGCTTGCCGCGCTTCAATGGTGGCCTGGTCGGTTACTTTGGCTACGACACGATTCGCTACATCGAGCCGCGGCTGGCAAACTGTCCCAACGACGACGCGCTGGAACTGCCGGATATCCTGCTGATGGTCTCCGACGAGATCGTGGTGTTCGATAATCTCTCCGGCAAGCTCTATGTCGTGCTGTATGTCGATCCAGGTCAGAGCGGGGCCTATCAACAGGGACAAACGCGGCTGGATCAGTTGATCGCCCGTTTGCAGCAAACGCCGCCCCGGCCTGCCAAAACCCGTTCGCTGAAGGTCCATGAAGACGATTTTATCTCCGGCTTCACCCAGGCGGGCTTCGAGTCGGCGGTGGAAAAGGCCAAGCAGTACATTATCGACGGCGATGTGATGCAAGTCGTCCTGTCGCAGCGCCTGTCGATTCCCTACGAGGCACAGCCGCTGGATCTGTATCGCGCCCTGCGCAGCCTCAATCCCTCGCCCTATATGTTCTATCTGGATCTGGACGATTTTCACATCGTCGGCTCCTCGCCGGAGATCCTGGTGCGGGTGGAAGACGAGACTGTCACCGTGCGCCCGATTGCCGGCACCCGCCCGCGCGGCAAGACCGACGAGGCGGATCGGGCTTTGGAAGCCGAACTGCTGGCCGATCCCAAGGAGCGGGCAGAGCACCTGATGTTGATCGATCTGGGGCGTAACGATGTCGGTCGCATTGCCGAGACCGGCAGCGTCAGAGTGACCGAAAACATGGCCGTGGAGCGTTATTCGCACGTCATGCATATCGTCTCCAACGTCACCGGCAAAATCAAAGCCGGCATGTCCAACATGGACGTGCTGCGCGCGACTTTCCCGGCCGGTACCGTCTCCGGCGCGCCCAAAATTCGCGCCATGGAGATCATCGACGAGCTCGAACCGGTCAAGCGCGGCGTCTACGCCGGCGCGGTGGGGTATCTGTCCTGGTCCGGCAACATGGACACCGCCATCGCCATCCGCACCGCCGTAATCAAGGACAAACAACTGCACATCCAGGCCGGCGCCGGCATCGTCCACGACTCCGTCCCGCGCAACGAATGGGACGAAACCATGAACAAAGGCCGGGCCATCTTCCGCGCCGTCGCCCTCGCCGAAGCCGGCCTGGACGGGGCGCATAGATAAGGCGGTGTATTTAACGCGGAGGGCGCGGAGGCGCGGAGACGCGGAGGAAATAAAATGCAAAGGAGATGCAAATGCACGAAAATGAGATTGCAGGAGAAATAATCGGTGCGGCGATTGAAGTACATCGTGTACTGGGCCCCGGGTTACTGGAATCGGCGTATCATGAATGTCTGAAACATGAATTTGGGATTCGAGGTATCGGATATGAGTCAGAGGTTCCAATTCCCTTGAAATACAAGGGTATCGTGGTTGATCAGGTTTATAGAGCTGACTTTATGGTGGATAACAAGGTGATTATCGAGCTGAAATCGCTGGAGGAAATTAAAGATATACATAAATCTCAGGTTCTGACCTATCTAAGGCTGACAGGCAGAAAATTGGGATTACTTATTAATTTCAGGACGTCATTGATTAAGAACGGTATATATCGTGTTGCAAATAAATTGTAGTTCTCCGCGTCTCCGCGACTCCGCGTCCTCTGCGTTTTTCGCAGGGAGTATTCTATGTTGCTGATGATAGACAATTACGATTCGTTTACCTACAACCTGGTTCAGTACTTCGGGGAGCTGGGCGTGGAGGTGCGGGTTTATCGTAATGACCAGATTACGCTGGATGAGATTGCCGAATTGAAACCGGCGTACCTGGTGATCTCGCCGGGCCCCTGTACGCCCAACGAGGCGGGGGTGTCGGTGGAGGCGATTCGCCGCTTCGCCGGCAAGCTGCCCATTCTGGGCGTCTGTCTCGGCCACCAGGCCATCGGCCAGGCCTTTGGCGGCAAGGTGGTACACGCCGGCAGCATCATGCACGGCAAGACCTCGATGATCCATCATTATGATATCGGGGTATTTAAAGGGCTGCCCAACCCGCTGGAGGCGACCCGTTACCATTCGCTGGTGATTGAGAAAAATTCATTGCCGGATTGCCTGGAAGTGACCGCCTGGACCCGACAGGACAATGGTGATCTGGATGAGATCATGGGTGTACGGCATAAAGAACTGGCGATCGAGGGGATCCAGTTCCACCCCGAGTCGATCCTGACCGAACACGGTCATGATATGTTACGGAACTTTCTGGAACAGAACCGAAGATAAGTTTTAGCGCAGAGACGTTTATGCCCGTTGTTTGGGTGCAGAGATATAATTTTGAATGTTGAATTTTAAATTATGAATTACGGCCATGGCTTTTAATTCAAAATTCAAAACTTAAAATTCAACATTAAGCGTTACTTCGCGTCCTCTGCACCCAAACAACGGGCATAAACGCCTCTGCGGTAAATATCAATTAAAAACGGGATATTGAAATGGATATGACAGAAGCGATCAAGGCGGTAACTGAAAACCGCGACCTGACCGGCGAGGAGATGACGCAGGTGATGCGCCTGATCATGACCGGCGAGGCGACGCCGGCGCAGATCGGCGGTTTTCTGGTCGGGCTGCGCATGAAGGGTGAGATGGTGGACGAGATCGCCGCCGCCGCCGGCGTGATGCGTGAACTGGCCACCCGGGTCTCGGTTCAGGGCGAGCATCTGGTGGATACCTGCGGGACCGGTGGGGATGCAGCCAGTACCTTTAATATTTCCACCGCCAGCGCCTTTGTGGTGGCGGCGGCCGGCGGGCAGGTGGCCAAGCACGGTAACCGGTCGGTTTCCAGCCAATGCGGCAGTGCGGATGTGCTGGAAGTTGCGGGCGTCAATCTGGACCTGATCCCTGAACAGGTGGCTCGCTGTGTCGACGAGGTCGGTGTGGGGTTCATGTTTGCGCCCAAACATCACAGCGCCATGAAACACGCCATCGGTCCGCGCCGTGAGATGGGCGTGCGCACCATCTTTAACGTGCTCGGTCCGCTCACCAATCCGGCGGGCGCGCCGTACCAGGTGCTGGGCGTCTTCTCCGCGCAGTTGCTGGTGCCGCTGGCACAAGTGCTCAAAAAACTGGGCAGCAAACATGTGCTGGTTGTGCATGCCGAGGACGGCATGGACGAGATCAGTATCGGTGCGCCGACCCATGTGGCGGAACTGAAAGACGGCGAGGTCAGCAGCTATACCATCACTCCGGAACAGTTCGGCCTGCAGCGTGCGGAGGTGGCCACACTGAAAGTGGAGACTGCCGAAGAGTCGCTGGCGGTGATCAAAAACCTGCTGAATAACCAGCCCGGTCCGGCCCGGGATATCGTCCTGCTCAACGCCGGTGCGGCCATCTACGCCGCCGATCTGGTACCGACGCTGGAGGACGGCGTCAAACGTGCCGCCGAAGTCATCGCCGACGGTTCCGCCGCCGCCAAGCTCGACGAACTGGTGAAATTGTCCAAATCATTTTCATAAATGCTTATTCAGCATAGAAGCCACAGAAAACGCAAAGTAATGTTGAATGCTAAATGTTTAATGTTGAATTAGATGTGGCTCCGCAATTCAAAATTCAACATTCAAAATTATATTTTCGTTCTCTATGGTGAAAAATATAAATAGTGAAATGAATAATACTCCCGATATTTTAAAAAAAATCATCGACCGTAAACGGGACGAGGTAGCCGAACGCCAGGCGACAATTCCATTATCGCAACAGCAACAACGCGCGGCGGAGGCCTCGCCGGTACGGGACTTTATTCAGGCTATCGAACAGCGTCTGGCGAACAGTCAGCCGGCGGTGATCGCGGAGATCAAAAAAGCCTCGCCCAGCAAGGGCGTGATGCGCGACCCGTTCGTTCCGGCGGAGATTGCCCGCTCTTACGAGCAGGGCGGTGCTGCCTGCCTGTCGGTGTTGACCGATGTCGATTTTTTTCAGGGCAGTGACGAATTCCTGCAACAGGCGCGCGAGGCCTGCTCCCTGCCGGTGCTGCGCAAGGACTTCATGATCGACCCGTACCAGGTCTATGAGGCCCGCGCCATCGGCGCCGATTGTGTCTTGCTGATCGTCGCCGTGCTTGACGATACCCGGATGCGCGAGCTGCATGATCTGGCCCGTCAACTGGGTATGGCCGTGCTGGTGGAAGTGCATGATGCCGGGGAACTGCAGCGGGCCCTGAAACTCGAAACACCGTTGATCGGGATCAATAACCGTGACTTGCGGACCTTCGAGACCCGGCTGGAGACGACACTCGAACTGCTCGACGCGATCCCCGACGATCGCATCGTCGTCACCGAAAGCGGCATCCATACCCCCGACGATGTCAAACACCTGCGCGACAACGGCGTCCACACCTTCCTCGTCGGCGAAGCCTTCATGGTCGCCGAAGACCCCGGCACCCGGCTCAAGGCCCTGTTCGACTAATAAATAGATGGGATTGTGAAAATAACGCGGAGGGTCGCTCTCGGCATCCTGCCTCCCGCGACACTAGTACGTCCCTGTACGTCGCGCGGAGGCGCGGAGGACACAAAGAAATTTTGAATGTTGAATTTTTAATTTTGAATTAAATGTAGCTCCGCAATTCAAAATTCAAAACTTAAAATTCAAAATTATAATTATATCTCTGCGGCTCCGCGCCTCTGCGACCTCCGCGTTATTTTTCCAGAAACCCTGAAAAGTGCTGCTCAGCGCGTCCCGAAGACGACAATCGTCTTGCCTTTGACGTAGATCAGTCCCTGTTCTTCCATGGCCTTGAGCACGCGGCCGACCATTTCGCGGGAGCAGCCGACGATGCGGCCGATTTCCTGGCGGGTGATGCGGATCTGCATGCCGTCGGGATGGGTCATGGCATCGGGCTGTTTGCACAGGTCCAGAAGGGTACGGGCGACGCGGCCGGTGACGTCCATGAAGGCCAGGTCGCTGACCTTGCGACTGGTGTCGCGCAGGCGGGTGGCCATTTGCCGGGCCATGGCAAACAGAATGTCCGGATGGTCCTGGTAAAGCTGGCGGAACTTGGCGTAGCTGATCTCCGCGACCTCGCAGGTGGTGCGGGCGCGTACCCAGGCGCTGCGGTTGCGCTCTTCGTCGAACAGTCCCATCTCGCCGAAAAAGTCGCCCTTGTTGAGATAGGCGAGGACGATTTCCCGCCCCTCTTCATCCTCGATCAGGACAGAGACGGAGCCGTCAACGATGTAATACAGGACTTCCGAGTCGTCTTCCGCATAGATAATGACGCTCTTGGCCGGATACTGACGCCGATGGCAGTGTTCGAGGAAATGATCCAGCGAGGGGATACCCGTATTTTCAACCTTGGCCTGAACCATGCTTTTCCTTATATAGTTTGCTGACGTCGGTTGCCGCCTATGTTATACCAATAGTGCCTATTTACAATAGAGGGGGCGGATCGCAGCGTCGAATTGAGAATGCCGTCACCCTGCGATAGGGGACAATGGCAGCGATGTTGCAACCTGCTTCAGTATAGGAATTTCGGGGCCGATTGCATAGTAAATCAGCATGATTTGGAGGGTAATAGACCGATGAAGGCACGGATCAAGTGGGTTGAGGAGGCGGCATTTGTTGGCGAGTCGGGCAGTGGCCACGCCGTGGTGATGGACGGGCCGCCGGAGCACGGCGGCCGCAATCTGGGGATTCGTCCGATGGAAATGCTGCTGCTCGGCATGGGCGGTTGCACCAGTTTCGATGTGGTGAACATCCTGAGAAAATCGCGTCAGTCGATAACCGACTGTTATGCTGAGCTGTATGCCGAACGTGCCGAATCCGAACCCAAAGTCTTTACCCACATACACGTGCATTTTGTGATCACCGGCAAGGACCTCAGTGACAAACATGTCAAACGGGCAGTGGAGCTGTCGGCGGAGAAATATTGTTCCGCCTCGATTATGCTCGCCAATGGCGGCGTCGAGATCAGTCATGATTATGAAGTTATCGATGCGGATGATTGAATGCGTATACCAACCCCGAATGGAAGTGAATGAAAAGGTCAATAATGCCGTCGGCAAATGAATGCGAAATAACGCAGTTCCCTATTCCTGACTTATCCCTGGTTGCCTATTATATGCTGAAGCCGGAAGCTGATATTGTGAGTGTCTATCATGGCTGATTTCCCCGGGTTGTTGCACAGTTACTATCAGGCCTGGTTTCGTTTTCATCCCGAAACAGCAGTAGATCTCGGCGTTCGCGGATTTGAATCGCAACTGACACCATTTGCCGATGACGATATCGGCGCGCTTAACACCCTGAATGAAAAACTGATCGACAGTCTTGACGAGATCGAGACATCCGGATTGACCGCGGCCCAATCCATTGATCGTGAAGTGATGTACGGTGCGGCGGTTATCGAGTTATCCGAAACCATCGAGCATGACTGGCGCTATCGGGATCCAGCCCGCTATCTGCCTGTTCATGCCATCTATCAGCTTACCCTGCACAATCTCAAGTTAAACAAGCAGCATCTGAAACACCGTCTGGAAGCGATTCCGCGGTATTTGCGTAATGCCCAGGCCAATCTGCATAACGAACCCGAAGCGATTCCGCCATTGTGGCTGGAGGCGGCGCACACCGAAGCGGTACAGGGGGCGGAGTATCTGCGCAGCCTGCGCAAGCATCCGATCTTTTTACAGCATGCATTGAACAGCGAGCTGGAACAGGCGGCACATGCGGTGGATGAATTCGCCCGGTTTATGGAGACGGAACTGCAGCCGCACGCCGCCGGTGACTTTGCCTGCGGCAAGGCCCGCTTTGAGCGGCTGTTGCGGCATCGCCATGCCCTGCCGGTTTCAGCAGAGCAGTTACATGCCCTGGGTGAGCGGCTTTTCGAGGAGACCCTGAGCGCCCTGAAACAGGTGACGCATGAGCTGCAGGGTAATGACGATATTCAGCAGCTGACCGACAAGATCCAGGCCCGGCATCCGGACGCGGCACAGTTGCAGGAAACGTACCGGGAGAACATGCTGGCGGCAAAGACGTTTGTTGCGCAACAGGATCTGGTCAGCTTGCCGGACCAGGAGTCGCTCAAGGTGATCGAGACGCCACCCTTCCTGCGCCATGAGATTCCGTTTGCCGCCTATCTGGAGCCGCCGTTCAACGATCCCGAGCAACAGGGTTACTATTATGTCACGCCGGTTGAGAATGCGGCGTCGCTGGGCGAGCACAACTTCGTCAGCTTGCGGCATACCTGTGTCCACGAAGCCTGGCCCGGTCACCATTTGCAGTTTGTCACCGCCAACCGGGGCCGCCGTTCCAGCAGCTTGCCGCGGTTGGTGAATCCGTCTTCCACGTTGTATGAAGGCTGGGCGCTGTATTGTGAACAGCTGATGCAGGAACAGGGCTTTCTCGACAGCCCCGAGTCCCGTTTTATCCTGCTCAAGGATCGGTTGTGGCGAGCCCTGCGCATCATGCTGGACGTGGAGCTGCATACCCGGGGGCTTCCCGTTGAGCGCGCGGCCGAGCGCATGCAGCACTGGCTGGGCTTCACCCGCGCGCAGGCGATGGCGGATCTGGGCTGGTATACCCGCTCACCGACGGTGCCCATGGGCTATGCCACCGGCTGGGCGCTGATCAACGCCACCCGTGAGCGCCTGGGGCAACGGGAAAAACCGTTTGACCCGAAATCCTTCCACGATCGGCTGCTGTCGGAGGGCTCCATCGCCCTGTCGCATGTGATTCGCGAGCAGTTCGGTCACCCCGTCTGGGACAGCGTACAGCACGATGTCTTTGCGCCGGGGCAATCCGAGCCCGCGGCGTCGGTCTGATTTCCCGGGCTGAATTTCCCACGAATTGGTTGAAATCGACACCCGCAGGCGAGAAGCCTTCGTTTCGCCGGGTGAAAAAGGCCTGACGCGCCCGGGCGGTTCGTTTAAAATGGCCGATTTTCAGCGCCCGGCCCACCAGGAGAACGCCATGCAACGCCCCGCCGCCACTGCCGGATTACGTCATATCGCCCTGTTTGTCCGGGAATTTGCCGCCTGTGAGCAGTTTTATGTCGAACTGCTGGGTATGCGCGTGGAATGGCGCCCGGACAGCGGCAATGTCTATCTCACCTCCGGTAACGACAACCTGGCGCTGCATCGCAGCGAAGATGAATTTACCGGGCCGCAGCATCTGGATCACATCGGCTTCATTCTCGACACCCCCGGGGCAGTGGACGAATGGTATGAATTTTTACGCGCCAATAAGGTGGAGATGCGCACCCGGCCCAAGACCCACCGGGATGGTGCGCACAGTTTTTATTGTTATGATCCTGATGGCAACGTGGTGCAGATGATCTATCACCCGCCACTGGCGAAAGCGTAACGAGAGGCAGGCTGTTGGATAAAAAGCACAGCAGAAAGATTCGTCTGATGGGGTTCAATAACCTCACCAAGACGCTGAGTTTCAATATCTACGACGTCAACTACGCCGATACCGCCGAGCAGCAAGCGGCCTATATCGAGTATATCGACGAGGAGTACAATGCCGAGCGTCTGACCAATATTCTTACCGAAGTGAGCAACATCATCGGCGCCAATGTCCTCAATGTCGCACGCCAGGACTACGAGCCCATGGGCGCCAGCGTGACCATGTTGATCTCCGAAGAGCCGATCATCCCCGAAGAGGAGCTCGATACCAACGCCGCGCCCGGTCCGCTACCCGAATCGGTAGTGGGCCACCTGGATAAAAGCCACATCACCGTGCACACCTACCCGGAAAGTCACCCGGATAACGGCATCAGCACCTTTCGCGCCGATATCGATGTCTCCACCTGCGGGCGCATTTCACCCCTGCGCGCCCTGAACTACCTGATTCACAGCTTCGAGTCGGACATCGTGATCATGGACTACCGCGTGCGCGGCTTCACCCGCGATGTGCGAGGTAAGAAGCATTACATCGATCACAAGATCAACTCGATCCAGAACTTCCTGGCCAAAGACACCAAGAACCTCTACCAGATGGTGGACGTCAACATGTACCAGGAAAATATCTTTCACACCAAGATGATCCTCAAGGAATTCGACCTGGACAACTACCTGTTCGACGTCAACGCTAAAGACCTGCCCGAAAACAAACGCAAACAGCTGCACCAGCGCCTGCAAAAAGAGATGCTGGAAATCTTTTACGCCCAGAACATGCCGAAACTCTCAAAATAACAGGGCCGAGGGACGAGTAACGAGTGACGAGGAAAAATCCTCACCACCAAGACACGAAGACACCAAGAATTAAAAACAAACTTTGTGTCTTGATGGTTTGTTTCTTCGGAGCGTCTCCGGTGCGATATACCGTGTAGCTCGATAGACCGTCGCGGCTGAAAGCCCATCCCACAATGGCAAAACAGGCCCTTATTTTGTGGGAGGCGATTACATCGGCGACCGATCATGCGGGATAGACAAACCCGTCGCGGCGAAGCCGCTCCTGGCGACCTACGGACGCGGTTACGAGGTACGAGGAAAAACGCTCATCACCAGGGCACTAGGACACAAAGTTTTTATTCTTGGTGTCTTCGTGTCTTGGTGGTTTATCTCTTAGATCCAATAAGCCGTTCGGGTCATGATCTTCGAGGTCAGCCGCATGAGCTTTTTGACGGGGAAGGGCAGTTCGGCGCCGCCGGCCTGCAGGGCGGTGGTGGCATGGTGGCCTTCGTCTTCTTTCATCTGCGCCAAGATGGCGCGGGATTTGGCGTCGCGCTCATCCAGTTGCGCCAGATGGCTGTCGAGATGCCGCACCACCTGGTGTTCGGTCTCGGCGACGAAACCGAGGCTCCATTTGTCGCCGGCGATCCCGGCCAGCGCGCCGATGCTCACCGAGCCGGCATACCACAGCGGGTTGAGATAACTCTTGTGCCCGCCCAGCTGGTTGATGCGTGATTCGCACCAGGCCAGGTGGTCGTTTTCCTCCAGCGCGGCGCGCTCCATTTTCTCACGCACGTCCGGTAAACGCGCGGTCAGCGCCTGGCCCTGATACAGTCCCTGGGCCGAGACCTCGCCGGCGTGATTGATCCGCATCAGCCGCGCCGCCAGAGCCTTCTGCTCTTCATCCAGCGCCGCCTCCTCGACCGCCCCGGCGGGGTTCGGCCGCTCGGTCACCATCGGCCTGCCCACCAGTGTGCGCAGGCCGAGATCGACGTTCATCAGCAGGTGATCGACGGGGCTGTAGTGACGTTGTTCCATAAAATAACGATACCCGAGACCGGTTAAGGCTGCAAGCTGGCGTGTTCTTACCGGGTTACTCATTAAAACGCGGAGGGCGCGGAGAACGCAAAATAATTCTGAATTTTGAATGTTAAATGATGAATTAAACGTGGCTGCGCAATTCAAAATTCAAAACTTAAAATTCAACATTAAAAATAATACCCCAGGGTGATGTAATTGATGCCGAACTCCTCCTCGTCACTCATCATGCTGTACTCCAGCTCCCAGTAGTTTCCGCTCTCCAGCGGGTAGCCGTAACCGACGCCCCAGCTCAGGCCGCTGCCCTCGCGGAATTCGCTCTCGCCGCCGCGGTCGTAACGTACCTGCCAGTCGATGTAACCGGCCTTGAGTTTGAAATAGTGGTTCCGGCCGAGGTGCAGGACGCTGTACAGGGCGTGGCTGTCCATCTCCCAGTCCTCGAGCGCGGTGGTGGTTTCCCCTTCGATCGCCGAGGTGCTGATCTCCAGTTGCAGTCCCAGGGCGGCCGAGTCGCCACGTAACAGCTTGCCGCCGACGGTCAGGCCGACATTTAACGTCGGTTCATAGGCGGGATCCTCGTGTCCCAGGATCCCGACCTTGACCGCAAAGTGATCCTTGTCCCGCGCTGTCGCCGGGGTGGCAGCGGCCAGTAACAATAAAAGCCAGGACAGTTGTTTCAAGACGTTCATGGGGTGCGCTCGATATATTCGCGTAGCAGGGTCAGGGGATGCATCACGCTCCGTCTGTCATGCTGTGCGATTAAACCCGATTGCAGGTGCAGGGCACAACCGATGTTGGTGGTCACAACCCGATCCGGCTGCTGCTGAACGATCCCGTCCAGCTTGCGCTGACGCAATTGATCGGCGAAGGCGGGATGGCGCAGCAGGTAACTGCCGGCCGCGCCGCAGCAGGTGGCGTTGTCGGCCAGGGGGATGACTGTCAGCCCCGGGATACGTTGCAACAGAAGATAGCTGTCATCGCTGTTGCGCAACACATTCCGGGCGCTACAGGGTTCATGCACGGCCACGGTTTCCTTTCCGCCGCGCAGCTGCAGCGTGTCAGGCCAGGGCTGCCCGGCAATAAAACTGACCGCATCGGCGACCGGCGGGGTCAATTGCGAGTCCTGTAACTGGATCGCACAGCCGGTGGCCGTAGCAATCACCGCCTCGACGGGTTCGGCAAAGGTGCCGCGATTCTGCGCCGCCAGCGCGTCGGCCCGATCATGTTGTCCACTGTGCGCATGCAGGGCGCCGCAGCACTGCTGGGCGGGGGGAATGAGCACCTCGTAGCCCAGATGGCGCAGGACCTCGAGGGTGTCGTTCAGCGTGGTGTGATCGGCCGCCGCGCTGATGCAACCGGTGAACAGCGCCACCTGACCCCGGCGGGTGCCGTAGGCCGGATAGCGCGGCGCAAAAGGGCGCGGCCAGGGCAGCGGCGGCAGGGTCAGGCCGCGTCGCAGCCAGGGCGATAACCGGCCCAGCCCCAGCCGGCGGGCCAGCCCCGTCAGCCCGCTGCGCTGGGCCAGCACAATGAAGCGGCCAAGCCGACGCAGCCAGCGCGGGCGGGTCACCAGCGCCAGTCCCAGCCGGGCCGCCCGGGTGGGTCGGCGATCCTGTTCCAGCAGCTGCTGGCCCAGATCGAACAGTCGCCCGTATTGCACCCCGGACGGGCAGACCCGCTCGCAGCGGCGGCACAGCAGGCAGTGATCGATGTGCTCGCGCAACTTCGGCCCGGCGTCGAGCTGGCCATTGGCCAGCGCCTGCAACAGGGCAATGCGCCCCCGCGGCGACTCGTTCTCGGTCAGATCGGCCTGGTAAGTGGGACAGTGAGGCAGGCACAGCCCGCATTTGACGCACTGCTCGGCCAGCTGATTGATCTGTCGGGAAAGAGGCAAGGGCTTGGAACCGTCGGGCTGCATTGTTCGGCAAGTCTACCCTGTTCCGCCATCCGGTTTCAGCCCGATGTATGACATAATCTCGAATAAGAGGGACGAGTTACGAGGGACGAGGAAAAATACCGTACACCGAAGGCTGTAGGAGCGCCTCCGGCGCGATAGGCCATACCGCGCGGAGAGATCGATCGCGGCGCAGCCGCTCCTACAATGCAGGGGCTCGAGGATTTTGATTTACCGCGTCACTCGCCACTCGTACCTCGTACCTGCGTCCGGAGGACGCCGGTGGGAGGGGCTTTCAGCCGCGACAGTCTATCGGGCTGCACGACCTGTCCGCGCCGGAGGCGCTCCCGCAGTTTCCGGTTATGACGCTTTTCCTCGTCCCTCGTAACTCGTCCCGCGGCCCTGAGTACAGGAGTGGTTTATGTCCTTTTACAAGCACCATGTCTTTTTCTGCGTCAACCAGCGCGAGGAAGGAGAAACCTGCTGTAACAATTTCGGTGCCCAGCGCCTGCGCGACTACGCCAAGCAGCGGCTCAAGGACCTCAATCTGCACGGCCAGGGGCAGATGCGCATCAACACCGCCGGCTGCCTGGACCGCTGCGAGGAAGGCCCGGTGATCGTCGTCTACCCCGACGAGACCTGGTACACCTACGTCGACGAGGAAGACATCGACGAGATCATCGAGGAACATCTGCTTAACGGCAGAATTGTTGATCGGTTAAAGATATAGAAAGAAAGTTGGCAGTTGGCAGTTGGCAGTTGGTAGATGGCAGATGGCAGATGGCAGATGGCAGATGGCAGGATGATGGTCCTTGTGGGAGCGCCCCGCGGGCGCGATTGTCGAAGCCGACACTGTCGTAGCTGGCACCGTCGCGGTCGAAGTCACTCCCGGCATCCTGCCTCCCGTGACAGAGCCCACCCCGTGAGCAACGCGAGTGTTTTGGGTGTTAGCACTTCCCTGTGCGTCGCCCGCTCCCACGTCGCCCTTCGGGCGCAGTTACGAGGTACGAGGGACGAGGAAAACCACCTTGCGCAGAAAGCTGTAGGAGCGCCCCGCGGGCGCGATTGTCGAAGTCGACACTGTCGTAGCTGGCACCGTCGCGGTCGAAGTCACTCCCGGCATCCTGCCTCCCGTGACATTAGAAAAATGCCCGATACCGCTGCGTTATATCGGGCCTACCTGGCTGCTTAACGGCAGAGTTGTTGATCGGTTAAAGATATAGAAAGAAAGTTGGCAGTCGGAAGTCGTGAATATTGAACCACGAAGGCGCGAAGACACGAAGGATAATGTTTACTTCGAGGCTTCGTGACTTCGTGGTGAAGGTTTTCCTCGTCACTCGTCACTCGTCACTCGGCCCTCGTCACTGCCCGAAGGGACAAGGATATTTAATGAGTCAAAATCAGTTAATTGAAGGTCCAGCCGGAAAGCTGGAAATGAAGGTTGAGAAACCCGACAACCCGGCACAGCAGGCCCCGGTGGCGGTGCTGTGTCATCCCCACCCGCTGCACGGCGGCAGCCTGACCAACAAGGTGGTGCATATTCTGGCCGCGACCATGAACAAGTTGGGCGCGACGGCGGTGCGTTTTAACTTCCGCGGCGTGAGCCGCTCCGAGGGCGAGTTCGACAACATGGTCGGCGAGCTGGATGACTTGCGCGCGGTGGTCGAGTGGGTGCGGGAACAGTACCCCGACGCCCCGCTGTGGCTGGGGGGCTTCTCCTTCGGCGCGCAGGTGGCGCTCAAGATGCACGCGCGGGTCGGGGCCGAGCGGCTGCTGGTCGCGGCGCCGCCCCTGTCGCTCTACGGTACCGATGACCTGCCCGAGATCGCGATCCCCTGGCTGGTGATCCAGGGCAGCGAGGACGAGGTCATCGACGCCCACCAGGTCCGCGACTGGGTCGCCCGCCAGACCGCCAACCCGCCGCAGCTCATCTGGCTCGACGGGGCCGGCCACTTCTTTCACGGGCGATTGAATGAGGTGCGCGAGGCGGTAATTGAGGAATGGTCAAGGATGTAGCCATTCGGATACAGCTCAGGGCCGAGGTACGAGGGACGAGTGACGAGGAAAACCCGGGGCAAAGGGCTGTAGGAGCGCCTCCGGCGCGATAGACCGTGCCGCAAGGCAAGACCCATCGCGGCGTAGCCGCTCCTACGATCGATGAGGCCGGGTTTTGATTTTCCCCTCGCCACTCGTCACTCGTCCCTCGTCACTCGTCCCTGCGCCCGGAGGGCGCCGGGAGCGCCTCTGGCGCGATAGGCCGTGCCGCAAGGCAAGACCCATCGCGGCGCAGCCGCTCCTACCCCATCATTTTTCTGCCAACTGCCAACTGCCAACTGCCAACTGCCAACTGCCAACTGCCAACTCAGTACTTAGTACTCAGAACTCAGAACTAATCAAACCCTATGATATTTAAGGTATTTCCTGACTAAAAAAATCGGGCATCAGGGGTTGACTGAATATTTCCAATTAATTATATTAGCAAACACTGAATTACAGTTTACTCCTCCATCCTCCTTATGGTGGTATTTGTGGCGCGGTTTCCCCCTTTTACCGCGCCTTTTTTTTGTCCGCAAAAAGTCTCGCCCGGCACCCGTCGGCTCTTGTCAGGGGCCCCCGATTTCTGTAAGATTCCGCCTCTTTTTTGCAGTAGTTTAATAACTTAAGGCTCGAGTCGATGAAAACCTTTAGCGCCAAGCCGGAAACCGTCAAACGCGACTGGTATGTGATTGATGCGACAGACAAAGTTCTGGGTCGCGTTGCCACCGAGATCGCCCGTCGTCTGCGCGGTAAGCACAAGCCGGAATACACCCCGCACGTCGACACCGGTGACTATATTATTGTCATCAATGCCGACAAGATCGCGGTTACCGGCCAAAAAGAGTGGGACAAGATGTACCACCACCACACCGGGTATCCGGGCGGGATCAAGTCCGTCTCCCTGGACAAGCAGCGCGACCAGCACCCGGAACGGATTATCGAAGCCGCCGTGCGTGGCATGCTGCCCAAGAACCCGCTGGGCCGGGCCATGTTCCGCAAGCTCAAGGTTTACCGCGGCGCCGATCACAACCACGCGGCTCAACAGCCCAAGGCACTGGAACTCTAAGCAGGAACCCTCATGGCAGATACCTATTACAGCACCGGCCGCCGCAAGAACTCCACCGCACGGGTCTACCTGACCCCCGGTAACGGCAGCATCAGCGTCAACAAGCGTCCCCTGGACGAATACTTCGGCCGCGAAACCGCCCGCATGGTCGTTCGCCAGCCGCTGGAGCTGACCGACCACACCGGCACCTTCGACGTCAAAATCTTCGTCAAGGGCGGCGGCAACACCGGCCAGGCCGGCGCCATTCGCCACGGCATCACCCGCGCGTTGATGAAATACGAAGAGACCCTGCGCCCCGCCCTGCGCCGCGCCGGCTACGTCACCCGTGACGCCCGCGAAGTCGAACGCAAGAAAGTCGGCCTGCACAAGGCGCGTAAGCGTCCGCAGTACTCGAAACGTTAATCCGCTTGTCGCGGATTAACGTTTCGAGTAGTCGCTAGTGGCTAGGTACTAGAGGCTAGGAACGACATAAGGAGAGAGTGCATGGAAGCACTTGAGAATCTTGACGTATGGAAACGGGCTTGCCGGTTAAGTGTGGAGCTGTACAAGGCGTTCACCAACTCAAAAGAGTATGGTTTCCGGGATCAGATTACCCGTTCAGCGCTTTCCATTCCCTCGAATATTGCCGAAGGCTTTGAGCGGGACTCGCCCAGGAGCAAGGTCCAGTATCTGAAAGTGGCCAAAGGCTCCTGCGGCGAACTCTGGACCCAGCTGCTAATCGGCCGGGAAGCCGGCTTTCTCGACAGTGAGCGCAGCAAACAGCTCGAAAGAGAAGCAAAGGAAATATCGAAAATGCTCTACGGCCTGATTCGCCATTATCAAAACAGGTCGTAGTCAAAATGAGCTAGCCACTAGTCCCTAGCGGCTAGCCCCTGATTTAAATTGGGGACTCGTCTAATGGCAGGACGACGGACTCTGACTCCGTTAGTCTAGGTTCGAATCCTAGGTCCCCAGCCAATAAAAACAAAGGCTTAGCAGAGATGCTAGGCCTTTTTTGTTTATGCGGGACACTTATGGGGCACTACTTGAATTATTTGTGAACCGTGCCGACATAGGTTGGTAGTTGAACAGCCAGTAATACCTGCGTGAAATTTATGTGTAATGATAAGGTACTATATGGCAACTGGTGCGATTATTTGAAGACTACCTGGAAAAATCCAAGATAGTTGATTACAGTTGAGCACAATAAACATATAAGAATTGTATGGCTGAAATACAACATTTAGATCAAGCTCCCATTAAAGAAGCTCTAATTGATATTAGAGTTTCTTCATCAGTTGCTGCTTCCGAACTTGATAAAGAACACCAGAATTTTTCGGATGAATACCCAACAAGAGAAGTGATCCATCATAGTAAATTTGGTTGGAAGATTGCACCGGGGAATGAGGTATCAAGTACAGTAGATCAACAGCTTATTGGGTATAAATATGTATCTACTGATAAAAAATATGTTGTGCAGTTTCGTACTGATGGTTTTACATTTAGTAGGCTTGACCCGTATGAAAACTGGGAGACAATGCGTGATACTGCGATTAGGTTTTGGGGTATATATTGTTCGATAGCAAAACCCGAAGCTATCTCACGAATCGCAGTGCGCTATGTAAATGCATTAAATATCCCCCAAGGGCACATAGAACTTGAGGATTATTTAGTTTCTCCCCCTTCCGTGCCTCCTGGTTTGCCACAAGGGGTATCAAATTTCCTTTCGCGTATAACTATAAATGAACATGAAAGTGGTATGAGTTGTCATATAACACAGAACCTTGAATCTGTTGGCAGTGAATTGGTAACCATAGTTCTCGATATTGATGCATTTATAAACGCGAATTATGACGTGGAAAGTCAGGAACTCTGGAGTGATTTTGAGAAGCTTCATGATTTCAAAAATGAAGCCTTTTTCAAAAGCATAACTGAGAAAACAGTGGAGTTATTCAAATGACAGCTGCAGTGGCATTATCACCAGTTCAGAACTTTTATATCCCTTCAAGAAATACTGGGTCGAGCGCATGTTCTAATGAGCTTGATGACGCGCTCATGAAAACTCTTAAATATATGAGGGAGCCTATCTCCAGGCAGAGTGTTGAAACTCTCGTTGATGAAATTATTGAAGTTGCTGGTGAATGTTATGAAGATAATTGGGATGGCTATGATGCACAGAGAATATCCTCTCTAACAACAAATGAGGCAATTTCATTTGCTGTTTCATTGCCTGCAGAATTCCCAATTCCTGAAGTGATACCAGTGGCTACTGGTGAAATTGCATTTGAGTGGGATTATGGAAAAAATCGAATATTTGTTGTGACTGTCAAAGGAAATAATTCCATTGCATATGCTGGTTTATTGGGAGCTGGCAGCAGAGTAAAAGGAATAGAAAGCTACAGCGAACATGTTCCCAAAGTGGTTGTTGATAGTGTTAGAAGAATTTCTAAATAAACTTCTTAATTTCTTCAGTAATAAAGTATCTGACGATGAATGCTTGTCTAGATATATTTTTAGCTCGAAGCACTTTAATACCAAGGGTATAAAATCTGTCGCTTTTATACCCAGCCCTAAAAATGATGAAACCTCAGTTTTCAGAATTTCAAATTTGAATGATGATGATGTCTGGGCTATTGGACATAACCATGTTGCTAGACTCCGCAAGCAAAGTCTGAAGGCCAGGGCAGATTTATTAGCTGCAGGACCAAGATCCTTAAGTTTAGATGTGACTCCCGAGACAACATTGCACAAATTACATGCAAATATTGTTAATTGGCCAACAGAGCGTGACGACAAAATTGAGCTAGCCATTGATTTGGCCAAAATGGCTACACTCAAAAGCCAATAAAGGACAATTTTTGCGTATTCTCTACAAGTTCTGCCCCATGAGTGTCCCGTAATTTATATGTGAATACATAAAGCCATGAATATCAATAATTTACGGATTATTTTTTATGATTAATCATCCGCTAGTCTGAGTTCGACAAAATCGACGGGCATACCTCGTCCCTCGTCCCTCGTAACTCGTCACTTGGCCCTGCCCGAAGGGCGATGGGGTTTGGCGGTCATATCCACGCCCATGGCGCGCATGACCGCGAGCAGGGTTTTTAATGTCGGGTTGCCGGTTTCGCTGAAGCTGCGGTAGAGCTGTTCCCTTGACAGCCCCGTTTCCCGGGCCAGTTCGGTCATGCCTTTGGCGCGGGCGACAACCCCCAGGGATTGGGCGATATAACCGGCATCACCGGTTTCCAGCGCATCCGCCATGAAGGCGGCAATGGTTTCGTCGCTATCAAGATGCTCGGCCGGATCGAAATCGGTAAAGTTCTCAGCCATTTTGTTTTCTCCACTCATCGAGTATCTCTCTGGCGATTTCAATATCCCGTTTTTGTGTGCCCTTATCGCCGCCGCACAGTAAAATGATCAGCGTGTCCCCCCGCTGGTGAAAATAGACCCGATAACCCGGCCCATAGTGAATCCGCAGCTCGTTGAGCCCCTGGCCCAGCGGAGTTACATCCGAGGGCAAGCCCTCCATCAGCCGGTGAATACGAGCCAGGATGATCCCTTTGCCCTTTTCATCCTTGAGCCGCTTGATCCAGCGGTTGAATCGCTGTGATGAAATCCGTTTCATACGATGACTGTAGTTTATAAATTACAGCAAGGCAAGATATTGGGTTCAATGGCAAAGAAGACGCCGATCGTAGAACAGGGCCGAGTGACGAGGTACGAGGTACGAGTGACGAGGAAAACCGCCTTGCGCCGAAGGTTGTAGGAGCGCCTCCGGCGCCCTCCGGGCGCAGTGACGAGGGACGAGTAACGAGGGACGAGTAAAAACACCGTATAGCAGCGCCTTTGGCGCGACAGGCCGTGCAAGCCGGATAGGCCTGGCTGTCGCGGCTGAAAGCCCCTCCCACGGCGTCCTTCGGGCGCAGTAACGAGGGACGAGTGACGAGGGACGAGGAAAAACACCTTATTCCGAAGGTTGTAGGAGCGCCTCCGGCGCGATAGACCTCGCCACGCGGCAGGGCCCATCGCGGCGCAGCCGCTCCCGGCGCCCCCGGGGCGCAGTACCGAGGGACGAGGAGCGAGTGACGAGGGGGCTGCCAACTGCGAACTGCCTACTGCCAACTTTTCAGCCGCGGCGCAGCCGCGCCTACCGATCCAGGGGATCGGACCCCGGGTTTTGATCTTGCTCGTCCTTCCCGAAGGGGAGGGAGGCGAAGGGCGGGCCTTCCCGTCGACAAAACCATAGAAAAGGTGATATTATCCAGTCTGTCTTAACGAGCTGTTGTGAAAATGCAACATTATTCACACTATGTTGTATTTATGAACAAAAGTGTTGCGAGCGCGCCATTGGTGCGTTATAACACATAGCGAGTTTACTTAAGCACAACTCAAAACAGCTCTCACTATAAAAGAAAGAGGAGTTCATATATGAACAAGAAACTAATTGCCCTGGCCGTTGCCGCCGGCATGGCCGCGCCGATGGCCGCCCAGGCCGAAGCCACCTGGTATGGCCAGGTCCAGATGGAAGTTGGCAGCCATTCTTCCGACTTTTTGGACGAAGGTGCTATTCCTGCTGAATTTGATGATAGTGCCGGATTCCTTGGCGGCTTTGCCGGCTCTTTGACCGACGGTCACATCTGGCAGGGGGGCGGCCCGACCAGCAGTCGCTGGCTGAAAGACGGCACCCAGCTCGAGGATGACAAGCGCGGTCGTCTGGGCGTCAAGGGTTCTGAAGATCTGGGCGGCGGTCTGGCTGCCATCTACCAGTTCGAATTCCAGGTCGACACCTCCACCGGCGATGCCGACGACGGCGATCGTAACTCCTTCGTCGGTCTGAAAGGCGGCTTCGGGACCATCAAGGCCGGTACCCTGAAATCGCCCTACAAATACTTCGGTGGCGTCAGCTACGATCCGTTCGTGACCACCTCGGCCGAAGCCCGTCGCTACGGCGGCATGACCTCCGGCCAGTTCGGCTCCAACGGCTTCTGGACCAACTCCGTCAGCTACCAGAACGACTTCGGCGGCGCCAACCTGTGGATTACCTATACCCCGGATGAGCGTAATAACCGCGATGGCGACTACGCCGCCGGTCTGAAGTTCGCCGGCAGCAACTACGAAGCCTTTGTGGCGATGGCTCATGACAACGATACCAACAATACCGAGGAAGTGGCGACCTTTGACCCGGCCTTTGACGCCCTGAAGGTCGGTGGTCAGTTCAAGAGCGGTCCGCACAAGCTGTCCGCCCAGTACGAAATGACCACAAATGAAGAGCCCTATGGTGCCGGTTCTGACGACAACGAAGGGACTGTTATGTATGTCAACTACGACATGAAGATGGGCAAGAACATCTTCACCGCCACCTATGGCATGTCGGAACTGGAAGTCGGCGGAGCCGGGGGTGATTCCGCGGAAGGCACCTTCATGCGTGTCGGCATGACCCACAAGTTCAGCAAGAGCACCCGTGCGATGCTGGCCTACTCCACCGCGGAAATCGACTACAGCGGTTTCGGTGTCGGTAGCCTCAACACCTTCTCGAAGGACGTTCTCATGGGTGCCATGCGCGTCGACTTCTAAGACAGTTTTGTCTTAATAATAACAATATCAAGCAGTACTTCGGCGGGGCCTTCGGGCCCCGTTTTTTATGCGCGCCAATAAACAAAGCGGGTAGGCCCGATATAGCAACGCGGTATCGGGCATTTTTCGGGATGCCGGACACCGCCTCATAACAGGGGCGAGTGACGAGGGCCGAGTGACGAGGAAATCCCGCTTGGCAGGGCAGGGTGCGTTCCACGCACCATTACTGCTAACTGCTAACTGCTAACTGCTAACTGCTAACTGCTAACTGCTAACTGCCAATTACCAACTGATGCCTGATTACCCGTTATGGGGCCTGTTTCTCAGACATCGGTGATTCGGGGGTGATGGTGCGTATAACATATCCTGCCGAACTGACAGGCGGGCATGGTTTACCTCGTCACTCGTCCCTCGTAACTCGGCCCTGCCCCCGGCCGGAGCCGGGGCGTTGTTGTGAAAATGCAACATTACTCACACTATGTTGTATTTATGAAAAAAAGTGTTGCGAGCGCGCCATTTGTGCGTTATAACACATAGCGAGTTTACTTAAGCACAACTCAAAACAGCTCTCACTATAAAAGAAAGAGGAGTTCATATATGAACAAGAAACTAATTGCACTGGCCGTTGCCGCCGGCATGGCCGCGCCGATGGCCGCCCAGGCCGAAGCCACCTGGTACGGCCAGGTCCAGATGGAAGTTGGCAGCCATTCTTCCGACTTTTTGGACGAAGGTGGTGTTCCTGCTGACTTTGATGATAGTGCCGGATTCCTTGTCGGCGCTGTGACCGACGGTCACATCTGGCAGGGGGGCGGCCCGACCAGCAGTCGCTGGCTGAAAGACGGCACCCAGCTCGAGGATGACAAGCGCGGTCGTCTGGGCGTCAAGGGTTCTGAAGATCTGGGCGGCGGTCTGGCTGCCATCTACCAGTTCGAATTCCAGGTCGACACCTCCACCGGCGATGCCGACGACGGCGATCGTAACTCCTTCGTCGGTCTGAAAGGCGGCTTCGGGACCATCAAGGCCGGTACCCTGAAATCGCCCTACAAATACTTCGGTGGCGTCAGCTACGATCCGTTCGTGACCACCTCGGCCGAAGCCCGTCGCTACGGCGGCATGACCTCCGGCCAGTTCGGCTCCAACGGCTTCTGGACCAACTCCGTCAGCTACCAGAACGACTTCGGTGGTGCCAATCTGTGGGTGACCTACACCCCGGACGAGCGTGGCAACCGCGATGGCGACTACGCCGCCGGTCTGAAGTTCGCCGGCAGCAACTACGAAGCCTTTGTGGCGATGGCTCATGACAAGGACAACGGCAACGTTGTGAACGAGGATTCAGCCTTTGACGCCCTGAAGGTCGGTGGCCAGTACAAGACCGGTCCGCACAAGATCTCCGCCCAGTACGAAATGACCACGGATGAAAATCCCTATGGTGCCGGTACTGCCGACAACGAAGGGACTGTTATGTATGTCAACTACGACATGAAGATGGGCAAGAACATCTTCACCGCCACCTACGGCATGTCAGAGGTTGATGTCAAAGCAGCTGGTGAAACGGTAGACGGCACCTTCATGCGTGTCGGCATGACCCACAAGTTCAGCAAGAGCACCCGTGCGATGCTGGCCTACTCTACCTCGGAAATCGACTACAGCGGTTTCAGTCTTAGCCCCAACACCTTCTCGAAGGACGTTCTCATGGGTGCCATGCGCGTCGACTTCTAAGACAGTTTTGTCTTAATAATAACAATATCAAGCAGTACTTCGGCGGGGCCTTCGGGCCCCGTTTTTTATGCGCGCCAATAAACAAAGCGGGTAGGCCCGATATAGCAACGCGGTATCGGGCATTTTTCGGGATGCCGGACACCGCCTCATAACAGGGGCGAGTGACGAGGGCCGAGTGACGAGGAAATCCCGCTTGGCAGGGCAGGGTGCGTTCCACGCACCATTATACTGCTAACTGCTAACTGCTAACTGCTAACTGCCAACTGCCAACTGCCAACTTTCAATTACCAACTGATGCCTGATTACCCGTTATGGGGCCTGTTTCTCAGACATCGGTGATTCGGGGGTGATGGTGCGTATAACATATCCTGCCGACCTGACAGGCGGGCATGGTTTACCTCGTCACTCGTCCCTCGTCACTGCCCGGAGGGCCTGCTGCTGAGTCTGATATTGATCGGGATCGGCAAGACAGCCCGCTATGCGGTGGTGGTGTTTTTGTTTATGTAGCAGCTGAACAGAATCCTGTGGGAGCGCCCCACGGGCGCGACTGTCGATGCTGGCACTGTTCGCGGTCGAAGCCCGCTCCCACAAAAAAGGGCGAGGGGCGATTTTACGAGAAGAACCTTCACCACGAAGCCACGAAGTAAACCAATAATTCTTCGTGTCTTCGGGACTTCGTGGTTCAAATAGATTCCTCTTAGTATGTAGGCCAGACTGAGCACCCTTCGGGCATAAACTCCGCGGTGTCCGGCATCCCGAAAAATGCCCGATACCGCGTTGCTATATCGGGCCTACCTGCTGGCAAAGTTGGTAGATTACAGAGTGCAGTTTGCCGTCGCGGAGAATGGCAGGTAGCGCCTGCGCGCAACCTGCCCTGTCGCGGTCAAAGCCCGCTCCTACATGCATCGGTGATTTGGGGGAGATGGTGCGTGGGACGCACTCTAGGTCTAGAAAAAAGGGCCGAGTTACGAGTGACGAGGGACGAGGAAAACAAAATCCTTACCTCCGTCATTCCGGGCAAGCCGGAGGCGCGACCCGGAATCCAGCTGTCAATAACAGGGCCGAGGGACGAGGAAAACCTTCACCACGAAGTCACGAAGGCTCGAAGCAAACCAACAATTCTTCGTGTCTTCGTGGTTCAAATGTATTGCCGGCGATTCGGGGGTGATGGTGCGTAGGACGCACCCTACGGAACTTGAGGCAATTCGCTATCCGCTCATTGCCAGGGACGAGGTACAAGGAAAAACAACATTTTTTGACCAGAGTGCCGGTAGGAGCGGCTGCGCCGCGATAGAGCCTGTTTGCTCGCACAGCCTGTCGCGCCAGAGGCGCTCCTGCCATCCGGCGGAGGCTAAACGGGTTCTTCCTCGTCACTCGGCCCTCGTAACTCGTCACTGTTACGGGCAGGCTGTTAGTTAACGGTCGTTGACAGACTGTAAACGTTCGATTACACTTGTCCCATGTTCACGATCAAACGCACGGATGAGTTTGCCGCCTGGCTCGATGGACTGAAAGACCGCACAACCCGGGTGCGGCTGGCGCGCCGGCTGGACAAGGCGCAACGGGGTAACCTGGGCGATGTTCAGCCGGTGGGTGATGGGGTGTTTGAGATGCGTGAGTTTTTCGGGCCGGGCTGGCGCATGTATTACATGCGGCGCGGTAAGACGTTGATTGTGATGCTCGGCGGTGGGGACAAGTCGTCCCAGTCGGCCGACATTGCCAAAGCCATTGCAGTGGCCAAGACACTGGAGGACTGACCCATGCGCAAGAAGATGAAAGTCTCCGATCTGCCGGAGTTTGATATGGCCGAATACCTGAAAAGTCCCGAGGATATCGCCGTCTACCTGACCCAGGTGATTGACGAGGGCGATGACGCGGAGCTGGCGCACGCCCTGGGCGTGGCCGCCCGGGCCCGAGGCATGAGCGAGGTGGCCCGCGCCGCCGGGATGACCCGCGAGGGTCTGTACAAGGCGCTGCGCCCCGACGCGCAACCGCGCTTTGAGACCGTGCGCCGGGTTTGCAAGGCGCTGGGCGTGCACTTGCATGCTGACGCCGATGGCCCGGCTGCGGCGTAATGCAGGGGAGGGGCAAGCTTGAAAAAGTAACGAGGGACAAGGAAAACCTTCACCACGAAGACACGAAGACACGAAGACACGAAGACACGAAGACACGAAGACACGAAGACACGAAGGCTCGAAGTAAAACCAATAATCCTTCGTGACTTCGCGCCTTCGTGGTTGGCTCTTACAATCCCGGGAGCCAGGCCCCGATGCGGGACTGGATTCCGGCATTCGCCGGAATGACAATCTACTCAGCACTCAGCATTACCACTGACCGGGAATGCGGCGAGCCAGATGAAAAACGCGCAGTATTTCGATCTGGTGTAGTCGCGGGCGCACCCGGTAGGGGATGAGGTAGCGGGTATTGGGAACAAGCAGTTCGCGGGTGGCGGGAACCCGTCCTGCCCGGCCCAGTGCAGGGTTGTTTGCCAGCAGGGCGACACTGTGCTCGATTCGCTGGACAACGAGCCGGGCGGCCTCGGGATTGTCTTTGGCGATATAGGCGGCTTCCTGTTCCAGATTGCTCAACGCTGTCCGTAGCCATTTTATCCGCATGGATTACCCCAGCTTGTCGAAAACCGCCCTGACTTCTTCATCTATGGCAAAGTCGCCCGCGTCGGCCTCGTTGATCGCCGCCTCGGTTTCGCGGATTTGCCACTCGTTCAGTTCGATAAAATCCCGAACGGCTTCGCTGGCGAGGTAGGATTTACTCCGGTGAGTGGCCTCGGCGAGTTTGTCCAGCCGCGACTTGAGCTCGGCATCCAGGCGGATGGTCATGGTAGTGGACTGTGACATATTGCCCCCTTGAGGGATGTTCGGATGTACACATTGTAACACAAAAAACACAGAGCCAGGGTGCGAGGGACGAGTGACGAGGAAAATCTTCACCACGAAGACACGAAGGCTCGAAGTAAATCAATAATCCTTCGTGTCTTCGCGTCTTCGTGGTTGGCTTTTTCAATCCCGCGGGCGCGAATCTCGAAGCGGGTGCTGTCGCGGTCGAAGCCCGCTCCTACAAAAAAAGGCGAGGGGCGTTTTACGAGAAGAACCTTCACCACGAAGACACGAAGTAAACCAAAAATCCTTCGTGTCTTCGCGTCTTCGTGGTTGGCTTTTTCAATCCCGCGGGCGCGAATCTCGAAGCGGGTGCTGTCGCGGTCGAAGCCCGCTCCTACAAAAAAAGGCGAGGGGCGTTTTACGAGAAGAACCTTCACCACGAAGACACGAAGTAAATCAATAATCCTTCGTGACTTCGCGCCTTCGTGGTTGGCTTTTTCAATCCCGGAGGGCGGTGCCCCGGTTCGGGACTGGATTCCGGCCCCGGCTTGAAGCATGCCGGGGCAGGCTGTGCCGGAATGACAATCTACTCAGAACTCAGAACTCAGCACTCGAGACACTGCCAACTGCTCACTGAAGACTGCCAACTTTGTTTATTCATAACCCCCTGAATTCAAGGGCATTATGCCCGGATTGCCGGTTACCCGCCTGTCGGTCGCATGTTAGAATAGCCTTCTTTCGCGGCCTGTCCGCTCTCTCAAAACCCCTTGAAAATCAAATATATGACTGAACGAATACGCGAGATCCCGTACAACTACACCTCTTTTTCCGACAAGGAAATCGTGATCCGGCTGCTCGGCGACGAGGCCTGGCAGGTGTTGGACAAGCTGCGCGCGGAGCGGGTGACCGGCCGTTCGGCGCGGATGCTGTTCGATATCCTCGGGGATATGTGGGTGGTGACGCGCAACCCGTTCATTCAGGATGATCTGCTGAACAACCGCAAGCGCCGCGAGTCGCTGGTTCAGGCGCTCTATCATCGCCTGGACGGGATTGCCCAGCGCGCCGCCGGCAATGCGCTGACCCAGGAGCTGATCATCAAGACCAGGGAGGCGATCCGCCAGTTCGAGAAGTGGTTCCCCGAACAAAATGCGCAGCGCAAAAAAGCCTTCAAGCGTCTGAAGAAGATCACCCACAAGGACAATATCTGTTTCGACGGCCTGGCGCGGGTCTCGCACGTGACCGACGCCTCTGACTGGCGGGTGGAATATCCGCTGGTGGTGATCAACCCGGATAACGAGCAGGAAGTGCAACAGGTGGTTGCCGCCTGTCTGGAACTGGGGATCAGCATGATTCCGCGCGGCGGCGGTACCGGCTATACCGGCGGTGCGGTGCCGTTGCAGGAAAATTGCGCGGTGATCAATACCGAAAAGCTCGAAGGGCTGGACAAAGTCAGCCGGCAGGGCCTGTTTGTCGATGGCGAAGAGGGCGAACAGTCGGTGGCGGTGGTGCGCGCCGAGGCCGGTGTGGTGACCAATCGCGTCTCCCAGCTGGCCGAAGCCAGCGGTTTTGTATTTGCCGTGGATCCGACCTCGCAGGATGCCTCCTGCATCGGCGGTAACATCGCCATGAACGCCGGTGGCAAGAAGGCGGTGATGTGGGGCACCACGCTGGATAATCTGGTCTCCTGGCGCATGGTCACGCCGGACGCCAAATGGCTGGAGGTGCAACGGCTTAACTTCAACCTGGCCAAGATCCACGAGCAGGAAGAGGTGGCGTTTCGCCTCAGTCGCTTCGAGGCCGACGGCGAGACGCCCTGCGGCGAGCCGGCGATCCTGCGTATCCCCGGCGCCAACCTGCGCAAGCTGGGGCTGGGCAAGGATGTCACCAACAAGTTTTTAAGCGGCCTGCCGGGCATTCAAAAAGAAGGCTGCGACGGCATTATCACCTCGGCCGTGTTTACCCTGCATCGCATGCCGCCGTTCATTCGCACCGTCTGCCTGGAGTTTTTCGGCAACGATCTGCGCAAGGCCGTGCCGGCCATTGTCGAGACCAAGGATTATCTCGACGGCCTGGCCGAGGTGGATCTGGCCGGGATGGAGCATCTGGACGAGCGCTATGTGCGCGCGGTCAACTACACCACCAAGGCGCCGCGCCAGGACCTGCCGAAGATGGTGTTGCTGGTTGATGTGGCCGGGGAGGATGAAGATACCGTGGCCCAGGCCGCGTCACACATCGTTTCGCTGGCCAATGCCCGCGAGGCGGAAGGGTTTGTTGCGGTCAGCGCCGAGGCGCGCCGTCGCTTCTGGGCGGATCGGGCGCGCACCGCGGCCATCGCCTCGCACACCAACGCCTTCAAGATCAACGAGGACGTGGTGATCCCGCTGGCCAAACTGGCCGAGTACAACGACGGCATCGAGTGGCTCAACATCGAGCTGTCGACCCGCAACAAGATCCGCATGATCGACGCGGTCCTCGACTATCTCGATTCGGAAATGCCCGAGCTGCATCCGATTCGCGCCGGCGAAGTGCCCGATGCCGAGGAGAGCGAGGAGAGCGAGGCGATCATCGCGGCCAAAAAACATGCCGCGCGCGAACTGCTGCAGGCGGTCAAGGATCGCTGGCAGGCGATCCTGACCCATCTGGATCAGCCGGCGGCCGGGCACCGCGATCTGTGGCAGACCCCCAACGACGGGATCGAGACCGAGGATAAAGAGAGTCTGTTTAACCTGCTGCAACGCCGTCTGGTGCGGATCTCCTATCGCAAGCAGGTCGAGGCACCGCTCAAGGATATTTTTGCCGGCCATGAACTCAAGGGCGTGCGGGCCAGGCTTGACGAAGTCCACCAGCAAATCCGCTCCAGCCGGCTGTTCGTCGCCACCCACATGCACGCAGGCGACGGTAACGTGCACACCAACATTCCGGTCAACTCCAACGATTACGTGATGCTGCGCGAGGCCGACGAAGTGGTCGAGCGGATCATGCAACTGGCCGGCGATCTGGGCGGGGTGATCTCCGGCGAGCACGGTATCGGAATCACCAAGATGCAGTTTCTCGATAGCAATACGGTCGAGGCCTTTGCCGGTTACAAGCAAAAGGTCGATCCCGATCAGGTCTTCAACCCCGGCAAGCTGATGGCCGGCTCGGGGCTGACCAATGCCTACACGCCGTCATTGCGTCTGGTGGAACAGGAAGCGTTGATCCTGGAGGCCAGCGATCTGGGCGATCTCAACCATATGGTCAAGGACTGCCTGCGTTGCGGTAAGTGCAAGCCGGTCTGCAACACGCATATCCCGCGCGCCAACATGCTTTACTCACCGCGCAACAAGATCCTCGCCAGCGGCCTGATCATCGAGGCGTTCCTGTACGAGGAGCAGACCCGGCGCGGGATCTCCACGCGCCATTTCGACGAGATGAACGACGTGGCCGATCACTGCACGGTCTGTCACAAGTGTCTGAGTCCCTGTCCGGTGGATATCGACTTCGGCGATGTGTCGGTGTCGATGCGCAACATCCTGCGCAAGCAGGGCGAGAAACACTTCAATCCCGGCACCTGGTTCTCGATGATCTTTTTGAACATCACCGATCCCACCGCCATCAAGCTGTTCCGCAAGCTGTTTATCCAGTGGGGTTACAGGGCGCAGAATATCGCTTCCCGGATTGCCCGCAAATTCCGCATCGACAGCAACAAAAAACGCCCGCCGTCGACTACCGGCAAGACCGGCGCCGTCGAACAGGTGGTGCACTTTATGAAAAAACCGATGCCGGGTAACCTGCCGGCGCGCACCACCCGCGCCATGCTGGGTATCGAGGACGACAAGGTGGTGCCGATCCTGCGCGATCCGCAAAAAGTCGACGACAACAGCGAGGCGGTGTTCTACTTCCCCGGCTGCGGCTCCGAGCGGCTGTTCAGCCAGGTGGGACTCGCCACGCTGGCCATGCTGTACGATACCGGCGTGCAGACCGTGCTGCCGCCCGGTTATTTGTGCTGCGGTTATCCGCAAACTTCCGGCGGCGATGAAGAGAAGGGCCGGGAGATCTCGGTGGACAATCAGGTGCTGTTCCATCGCGTGGCCAACACGCTCAACTACCTGGATATCAAGACCGTGATCGTCTCCTGCGGTACCTGCATGGATCAGCTGCTCAAGTATCAGTTCGAGAAGATCTTCCCCGGCTGCCGGTTGCTGGATATTCACGAATTTCTGATGGAGAAGGGCGTCAAGCTGGAGAACCTGACCGGCAAGCAGTACATGTACCACGATCCCTGTCACACGCCGATGAAACGCTATAACCCGGTCAAGGTCGCCTCCAACCTGATGGGCCAGGACGTGAGCCTGTCCGACCGCTGCTGCGGCGAGGCCGGGACCATGGCCATGGCGCGCCCGGACATCTCCACCCAGGTGCGCTACCGCAAGCAGGAAGAACTGCAAAACGGTCTGGAGCAGATGATCGGCAAGCGCTACAACGATCAGAGCGAAGTCAAAATGCTCACCTCCTGCCCCGCCTGTCAGCAGGGCCTGTCCCGCTACGCCGAGGACACCGGTATCCAGACCGACTACATCGTGGTCGAAATGGCCAACCACCTGCTCGGCGACGGCTGGCAGGACCAGTTCGTCAAGCGCGCCTCCGATCGGGGGATCGAGCGGGTCCTGCTTTAAAACAGGCTTGTAGGCGCGGGCTTCGACCGCGACCGGTGTTTGTTCGGGATTCGCGCCCGCGGGGCGCTCCTACCATGCCAGATGCCGGTGTTCGTTGTTGTGTAGGCGCGGGCTTTGACCGCGACCGGTGTTTGTTCGGGATTCGCGCCCGCGGGGCGCTCCTACGGGGCTGTGTCGGTGACCGGTTTTATGTAGGAGCGGGCTTCGACCGCGACCGGTGTTTGTTCGGGATTCGCGCCCGCGGGGCGCTCCTACGGGGCTGTGCCGGTGACCGGTTTTATGTAGGAGCGGGCTTTGACCGCGACCGGTGTTTGTTCGAGATTCGCGCCCGCGGGGCGCTCCTACGGGGCTGTGCCGGTGACCGGTTTTATGTAGGCGCGGGCTTTGACCGCGACCGGTCGTTTGTTCGGGATTCGCGCCCGCGGGGCGCTCCTACGGGGCTGTGCCGGTGACCGGTTTTATGTAGGAGCGGGCTTCGACCGCGACCGGTGTTTGTTCGGGATTCGCGCCCGCGGGGCGCTCCTGCCGCGCCATGGCGATCCTTTACACAAATGCCTGTTTTACGGCACAGTCATGCCAGAACACACGGAGGTGTTTTCATGACAACCCACCATTTTTCCGGACATCGTCTGCGTATTGGCCGCCTGTCGGAAACCGGGCGGATTTACCTCATCACCACGGTCACTGAACAACGCCAGCCCATCTTTCAGAATTTCTTGCTGGGTCGGCTGGTGGTACAGGCACTGAAAGATAATCAAAGCAATACGACGACACTGGCCTATGTTGTCATGCCCGATCATCTTCACTGGGTCATGCAGTTAGGTGACAGGCATGATCTCAGTACGGTGGTTTCGAGCATCAAGTCGAACAGCGCCCGTTGGATAAACAGGCATCTGAACCGTTCGGGACGATTATGGCAAAAGGGATACCACGACCATGCCTTGCGGCGTGAAGACGATTTACGGCAAGTGGCTCGCTATGTCATCGCCAATCCCTTGCGGGCAGGTCTGGTCCGGCAAATCGGAGATTATCCGCTATGGGATGCGATATGGTTGTGAAATGGAATCCCACACCCGGTAGGCGCGGGCTTTGACCGCGACCGGTCGTTTGTTCGGGATTCGCGCCCGCGGGGCGCTCCTACCACGCCAGATGCCGGTGTTCGTTGTTGTGTAGGAGCGGGCTTCGACCGCGACCGGTGTTTGTTCGGGATTCGCGCCCGCGGGGCGCTCCTACCACGCCAGATGCCGGTATTCGTTGTTGTGTAGGAGCGGGCTTTGACCGCGACCGGTGTTTGTTCGGGATTCGCGCCCGCGGGGCGCTCCTACTCCTACCACGCCAGATGCCGGTGTTCGTTGTTGTGTAGGAGCGGGCTTTGACCGCGACCGGTGTTTGTTCGGGATTCGCGCCCGCGGGGCGCTCCTACCACGCCAGATGCCGGTGTTCGTTGTTGTGTAGGAGCGGGCTTCGACCGCGACCGGTGTTTGTTCGGGATTCGCGCCCGCGGGGCGCTCCTACCACGCCAGATGCCGGTATTCGTTGTTGTGTAGGAGCGGGCTTTGACCGCGACCGGTGTTTGTTCGGGATTCGCGCCCGCAGGATGGGCCGACTATACTGGGAAAGGATTTCCGTAAAACCGCGCAGGAGGGGGTATGTACCTGAAGCACAGCAAGAATGGTGATCTGGTGGAGGTTATCGATTTGGGAGGACTGTTCGATCCGTTCGTGGCCGATGTCAGTGGCCGTTACCACGCGGGCGAGGAGATGCAGGATACCCAGTCCTTCACCAAGCAGGAGCTGATCTTTCCCTCCGGCGAAGCGCTGCCCCGATGCTGGGTGGATGCGAATTATAAACAGTGATCAGGGACGAAGGACGAGGAAAAACCTTTACCACGAAGACACCAAGACACGAAGTTTTATAATCTTTAATTTCTTGATGTCTTTGTGGTCGGAGTTGTAGGCTGGACTGAGCACTCTTCGAGCATAAACTCCGCGGTGTCCGGCAATTCGGGAAATGCCCGATACCGCTATCGCGGCGAAGCCGCTCCTACGGGTCCTTCGGACAAGGTATTCCTCGTAACCCGTCCCTGTTTTTTAGATCCTGAGATACGTCCACCCTTCCCGCTGGCGCAGCAGGGCTTCCTGCATGGCGGAGGGGATGACGTCGACGTTGGGCAGCAGCTGGATGCTGATGCCTTTTTCTTCCCGGTAGCGGTTCAGCGCGATGCGACAGGCCATGAAGCGCACGTTCTGGTAGCTGCTGCTCAGGCTCTGTACCTTTTTGGCATAGGCGGTATTGCCCTGTTGCAACAGCTTGAGGCCTTCGCCGTTGGCCATGATCTCGATGCGCAGCTTGCGCTGTTTGCTGCGCGAGGTGCGCAGCAGGTATTCGGCCTCGTCCAGCACGGTTTTCAGACGAGTGGGATCGTCGGAGTTGACGTGCAGCATCAGCTTCAGCTCGTCATCCGGTTGCGGTTCGGCGGCCACCTGGGCGGACTGGGCCAGTTCGAACAGGGACGTGGGGCGCTTGAAGGTATCGTGACTGAACCAGCCAATACTCAGCCCCAGTCCCATGATCAGTAACGCGGAGGCGGCCTGGGCAAAATAGAGCGGCCAGCGGCGGCCCGGCTGGCGGGCGCTCTGTTCGCTGGCGACGTTGTGGTAGGCCAGCTGCACCATGTCCTGGACTTTTTGCAGCTTGCAGACCCGGGCGGCCAGCTCCTGATCGCGGCGCAGCTCTTCGAGCAGCAGACCGCGCTCTTCCGAATCGAGCTGGTTATCCAGATACGCGTTCAGGTGCTCGTCGGAAAAATGGGAGTTCATACGACCCTCCTGATTGAGGTGACGTTGTCCCGGGACTCGGGGTGGAATTCCAGCAGTTTCTCGGCCAGGCAGCGGCGTGCCCGGCACAGGCGGCTCATGACGGTGCCGATGGGAATCTCCAGAATGTCGGCGACTTCGGCGTAACTGCAGCCTTCCAGATCGATCAGGGTGAGTACGTGGCGTTGCCCCTCGGGCAACTGCGAGACCGCGCCACGCACTTTGTCGACGATATTCTGTTGTTCGTGGTGGTACTCGGGCGTCTGCTCGTGGGCCAGCACCTGGTTATCCACATCATCCATATCGCGGTTGCTGCGAAAGTGATCCCGCCAGCAGTTACGCAGGATGCCAAAGGTCCAGCTTTTCAGCGCGTCTTGGTTTTTCAGCTGGGCGACATTTTTCAGGGCCTTGGCCAGGGTTTCCTGGGTCAGGTCGTCGGCCAGGGCCGGGTTACTGGTCCAGGAGTAGGCCAGCCGATAGAGCTGCGGGCGCAGGGCTTCCAGCTGTTCCTTTATATGATGATGTCGCGAGAAAAAGTTCAGCGGATTCATGACAGCGTGATTCCGGTTAGATAAGAGAGCAAGAATTCTAGCACGACGACGAGAGGGGGCAAATCCTGACGAGCCGTTTTCGCCGGGATATCAATAGTTTAGAAAAATCTAATATATTAATGTGAAAATTTTTTTTGCAAATCGACGGAATAAATCCGGGCCCGCATCGTCTCCTGTATGCGCGTCATCTGATTAAGTGGAGGAGGACGCCAAATCTCCCATGTGAAGCAGGAAGAACAAAAAACAACACGGACGATACACAATAATAAAGGCAAGGCAGAGTCACGGGGTAGGCAAGGCCCCGTCACTCGAATTTTGGGGGCAACCACTGACAGCCTGAATGATCGGCACCGATTGGTCAGGCTGTCAGTGCCCAATTTCCTATCCCCTCCGGATTCTCCCGGACTAACTTCAAACTCTTCTCTGACATCTCGTGTACGCTCTGTGGTTCCCGGGCCGAGTTACGAGGGACGAGGAAAACCTTCACCACGAAGACACAAAGCCTCGAAGTAAAAAAACAATTATTCTTCGCGCCTTCGTGGTTCGTTATTACAATCCAGGAGCCGGGCCCCGATGCGGGACTGGATTCCGGCCGGTGCCGGAATGACAATCTGCTCAGCACTCAGCACTCAGCACTCAGCACTATTTTTTGAAAAACCACAGAACCACGCTGATCACGAGGCTGATGATGATGGCGCTGGTGATGGGGAAATAGAACCGCGCGTTCTCCTTCTCGATGTAAATATCCCCCGGCAGGCGGAACAGGCCGAGCTTGCTCAGCCAGGGCCAGAGCAGGCCGGCGATGACCAGAATGATCCCCAGACTGATCAGAAGTTTCTGCATAAGTTCTCACCACGAAGACACCAGGACACGAAGTTTGTTATGTCGAAGATCCCCCGGCCTTGGCATCCAGGGCAGCATTTACTGTATGTAAAGCCCGGCTTGAACCCCTTTACCCGAATTCCGGGGTTGAGTCATCCCGGGCGGACGCTGGTAGCTTTGCAGGAGGCAAGCTCTATGGATTCTGGCATGCCTCGAAGAGGCAGGCATAACGATATTCTTTGCGTTCTCCGCGTCTTTGCGCCCTCTGCGTTATTTCCCAGAGGGCGGGAGAAGCGGTTATTCCATCATCTTTACACCATCTTTGGTACCGAGCAGCAGCACGTCGGCCGGGCGCATGGCGAACAGGCCGTTGGTGACGACGCCGGCGAGGTTGTTGAGGGCCTGTTCCAGTTTGACCGGCTCCATGATATCCAGATTATGAATATCAAGGATGATGTTGCCGTTGTCGGTGGTGAAATCCTGGCGCAGTTCCGGTTCGCCGCCGAGTTTGACGATCTGGCGGGCGACCAGGCTGCGGGCCATGGGGATCACCTCGACGGGTAGCGGGAAGGCGCCGAGGACGCCGACCAGTTTGGATTCGTCGGCGATGCAGACAAATTTCCGGCTGGCGGCGGCGACGATCTTTTCCCGGGTCAGCGCGCCACCGCCGCCCTTGACCAGCTGCAGGTGCTCGTTGGCCTCGTCGGCGCCGTCCACATAGACGGAGATCCCGTCCACGGCATTCAGATCATAGACAGGGATGCCGTGACCCTTGAGACGTTCGGCGCTGGCGACCGAGCTGGCGACGGTGCCGTCGATCTTGCCCTTGATTTTGGCCAGCTCGTCAATGAACAAATTGGCGGTCGATCCGGTGCCCACGCCGATAATGGTCCCCGGCACTACATATTCGATCGCGGCCTGGGCGACGAGTTGTTTCAATTCATCCTGTGTCATCTGTCAATACTCCTCGGGGCCGTGTTTTCGGGCCGGCGACATTGTTGAATGGGTAATAGGTCATTATATTAGGCATTCCGGTCTGGTATCCACAACCGGAGGCCAGAAAGTCACCATTTTGGTCAGGCCCACAAAACAGCAGAAAACTATGACCCAGCAATATGTCGACATGATTAACGCCGCGCCGGTTTACGATGTGGCCATCCACTCTCCGCTGGATCCGGCGCCCCGTCTGAGCGAACGACTGGCCAATACGGTGCTGCTCAAGCGCGAGGACCTGCAGCAGGTCTTCTCGTTCAAGCTGCGCGGCGCCTATAACCGGATTATTCACCTCTCCGAAGAGGAGCGACGCTGCGGGGTGATCGCCGCTTCCGCCGGTAATCATGCCCAGGGCGTCGCGCTGGCGGCGCAACGTCTGGGTATCGAGGCGACTATCGTCATGCCCAGGACCACACCGGAGATCAAGCAGCATGCGGTCAAGTCGCTGGGCGCCACGACCGTATTGCACGGCAATGCCTATGACGACGCCTATCGCCATGCCATGGAACTGGTCGAGAAACAGGGCCTGACATTTATCCATCCCTACGATGACCCGCTGGTGATCGCCGGCCAGGGTACGATCGGCAAGGAGCTGCTGGCCCAGCGCGAATCGATCGACGCGATCTTCGTGCCGGTGGGCGGCGGCGGCCTGATCGCCGGGATCGCCGCGTATGTGAAAACCCTGCGTCCAGCGATCAAAATCATCGGCGTGGAACCGGAAGATGCGCCGAGCATGTACACTGCCCTGCGTGATAACGAACGGGTGCGACTCGATCAGGTGGGCATATTTGCCGATGGCGTGGCGGTGCGACAGGTGGGCGAAGAGCCGTTTCGTCTGGCGCGCGACTATGTGGACGAAGTGATTCTGGTCACCACCGACGAGATCTGCGCGGCGATCAAGGACATCTTCGATGACACCCGCTCGATCACCGAGCCGGCCGGTGCACTGGCGGTGGCCGGGCTGAAAAAATACGTGACGGAAAAATCGGTTCAGGGCCAGACCCTGATCGCCGTCGACAGCGGCGCCAATATGAACTTCGATCGCCTGCGTCATGTGGCCGAGCGGGCCGAACTGGGCGAGCGCCGTGAGCTGCTGTTTGCCGCGACCATTCCCGAGCGCCCGGGCAGCTTTCGCAAATTCTGCGAGGCGATCGGCACGCGGGGCATTACCGAGTTCAACTACCGCTACGCCGATCCGAGCCAGGCGCATATTTTTGTCGGGGTACAGCTGCACGGCGGCGAGCCGGAGAAGCAGGCGCTGTTCGGACAACTGGATGCGGCCGGGTATCCCTATATGGATATGACCGACAACGAGATGGCCAAGCTGCACATCCGTTATATGGTCGGCGGCCGGGTTGATGGGGTGAAACACGAGTGCCTGTTCCGCTTCGAATTCCCCGAACGCCCCGGCGCATTACTGCGTTTTCTCAATCACATGGGTGCGCACTGGAACATCAGCCTGTTCCACTACCGCAACCACGGCGCCGACTACGGCCGCGTCCTGGTCGGCATGCAGGTCCCGCCCGACGAGGAGCCCATGCTGCAGCGCTTCCTCGACGAGATCGGCTATCGCTACTGGGACGAGACCGATAATCCCGCTAATGCCCTGTTCCTTTCAGGAACAGGGCAGTGACGAGGTACGAGGTACGAGTGACGAGGAAAATCAGCACGCAGCCTCGTTGATCGTAGGAGCGGCTACGCGCCGAGAGAGACTTTGCCGACCGCACGGCCTGTCGCGCCAAAGGCGCTCCTACAAACCCCGGTCCAGCTGGATTTTGATTCTCCTCGTCACTCGTCACTCGTCACTCGGCCCTGCTCTGGCCTGCGGCCAGAGCATAAAAAAGGGGGCTACCGTCGCCGGTAACCCCCCGATTTCACGGGATTTCTCCCGATCTACAGCCGATGTCGCTTATTTCTTCTTACGACGGGCTGTTTTCTTCTTGGTCTTCTTCTTGGCGACTTTCTTTTTCGCCTTCTTCTTGGCTACTTTCTTCTTAGCCTTCTTTTTCGCCTTCTTCTTGGCTACTTTCTTCTTGGCCTTCTTTTTGGCCTTTTTCTTGGCTACTTTCTTCTTGGCTACCTTCTTCTTAGCCTTCTTTTTGGCCTTTTTCTTGGCTACCTTCTTCTTAGCCTTCTTTTTGGCAACCTTCTTCTTGGTTGCGCGTTTCTTAGCGACTTTTTTCTTCGCTACCTTTTTGCGAGAAGCGGTTTTCTTCTTCGCGACTTTCTTCCTAGTCTTTTTCTTTGTTGCCATAGTTAACAACCCTCCGAGTTGAGCACTGAGTTTAGCAAAGTATAGCCAACTAAAATAAAAATGCTAGTAATGCAATTAATTTTTTGCTGTTAGCGCTTGTATTGTATGAATTTAGGCTTTGATACGCCAGATTTTCGGTTTGTATAACGGCAGAAGGGGAAAATCTTTAAATTTTTAGTCGCGCGAAGGAAAATTTTGCCGGTGAAGAGGGGGATTAGGCAAGAGTTTTTGTTTTTTGCATTGCAGATCGCTCGTTACAAGCGGTGATCGCGATGCATTGACCGACTGAAACACGTCTCGAACGCGGTCAAAGAGGTTGTTCCGCGCCAATTTGGCGTTGAATTTTTACAATAAGCTGAAATTTTTGCTTGTGAACGGCTCTGACGCGGCTTATGAGTTAAAAACTTTTAGCGATCCCATCCCACTGTGTTGTATTAACGGGCCGTGAGTGACGCTGACACGGCCTCTGAATAAGAAAATTTTGCTTTCAGCCGCGGTTTTTTTGCTTTGGACAGGCATACGTGCCCGTTTACAGGGTTGTGTATGCCATTTCATCGTTGTTTTCGCTGTGCATGGCGCTTTGTTGATAGCAAAATTCGGTGGTGGAGGTGTCGTGAGCCGCATTGAAGATAAAAAATTATTGCATGATGCAATTTTTTGCCGCTGTCAGGGATCGATACGCCATGATCGGGGGTAACAAAGTGCGCATACAGGTTGTCAGCGGGAACGAATGGACGGCATAAACAAAAAAGCGGCCTGAAGGCCGCTTTGATGAGGTTGAATCCGGGGTATGACTTCAGCGTTTTTCCATTTTGAGGATATGTTGCCAGTGTTTTTTCTCTACCGGCATGACTGACAGGCGGTTGCCGCGCTGCAGCAGCTTCATTTCCTCCAGTGCCTTTTCCTGTTTCATCTCCTGCAGGGAGACGGTGCGCTCGAATTTGCGCACGAACTTGATGTTGACCATGTACCAGCGCGGGTTTTCCGGGTCGCTCTTGGGGTCGTAGTACTTGGATTTCGGATCCCAGGCGGTGTGATCGGGATAGCCCTCCTTGACCACCTCGGCAATGCCGACGATGCCCGGCTCCTTGCAGTTGGAGTGGTAGAAAAAGACCTGATCGCCCTTTTTCATCTCGTCGCGCATCATGTTGCGGGCCTGGTAGTTGCGCACCCCGTCCCAGTGGTCGGTCTTGCGCGGCTGGGCGGCGAGGTCATCGATGCCGAAAACGTCGGGTTCGGATTTCATCAGCCAGTAATTCATGCGGATCTCCTCTTGGAACGTGGCCGAATTATTTCACAAATCTCGCGTCGGGGCGCAGCGTGTTCAAAGACTTCACCAGGTTCGGTGGCGTGAGGTCGCTGTGTTGTGGGTGTCGGCATGAACCCCCGCAGGGCGTTTTCCTGGCGGGCATGGCGTCTGCGCGGGATCAATCCGGGGTATACGCAGGGAATCGTTGTATCCCCTGCTCGGTGGCAATACCGTCCAGTGGCACGTCCCAGGCGGCGGAATCGATCTGCTCGACCTGTTGAAAGTCATAGGCGGTGCCCAGCAGCCAGGGCCGTTGCCAGTGACGCCGGTAACGCCGAAAACCGAACGTGCGATCATAAAATCCCCCGCCCATGCCGACCCGGTTACCCGCGCGATCGAAGGCCACCAGCGGCATGAGGACCAGATCCAGGGACATGGGGCTGAACAGCCGATCACGACGGCTGTGTACGGGTTCGGGGATGCCGAAGCGGTTGGGAATCAGTTGCGTATCGGACCGGTAGGGCAAAAACCACATGCGCCGGCCGTTGCGTGGCCCCAACACCGGCAGATAGCAATGTTTGTTCTGTTGCCAGGCGTACTCCATCAGGTAACTCAGGTCGATTTCGCCGTCATTAGGCAGATAGAAGGCGATACGGTGCGCCAGCTGAAACAGCCGGTGCGCGGCAAGGTGCTCGCCCAGCATCAGCGACGCCTCGCGTTGCTGCTCGGCCGACAGCGCGCGGCGCTTGTCGCGCATGGTAAAGCGTAGAGATTTTCGGTCGGTCATGGTGTGATACTAATATTTTCAACAATTTATGTCACCCGATGGTGGGGCAGTCGTGGATTGGGGAGTTTAACCACCGAAAACATTAAGTTCTGAGTTCTAAGTGCGGAGTGCGGAGTGCGGAGTGCGGAGACGGGAGTCGGGAGTCGGGAGTCGGGAGTCGGGAGTCGGAAGAGGCTAACGTAGGCGCAGATCATTTGGACCGGGTTTTGATCTTCCTCGTCACTCGTCCCTGGTACCTCGTTCCTGCGTCCGGAGGACGCCGTTGATAGGGAGGGCGCGCCCCCGCCTGTACCGTGGTGATCTTCGTCTTGAACCGGAGGTTCAAGGTGGGAGCGTCTTTCGGCGTATCAGGCTTTCCGGTCCAGGCCGGACTTGCACACAACACCGAATCTCGGCTCCCGGGGATTTATTTATCGGCTCAAGAGTATCCCGATCGACTCACGCATACCGCAGGGGGCGCCCATTGCTCGGTTGTCGGCGTCAGATTTCAAGCTGACGGGTTTTGAACAGGGCATCCTCGATCTTGTCCTGAATGCCCTTGATTCGGCCACTGACATCACTGTCCATTTTGCTGTCAGGGTCGGACTGTGTCAGTAGCTCATGAGAGATATTCAACGCGGCCATCACGGCAATGCGATCGGTGCCGACGATCTTCCCGCTGTCACGAATTTCGCGCATTTTCATGTCAAGGTAATCGGCCGAGCGCATCAGATCGTGCTTTTCCTCTTCCGGACAGGCGATCAGGTACTCCTTGTCCAGGATATGCACGGTGACCGTATTGGCCGGCTTTTCACTCATTTTCCATTGCCTTGAGTTTCTCAATCATGGCTTCAACCCGGCTGCGTGCCAGCTCGGTTTTTTCCACCAGCTGATTGCGCTCCGACATCAGGTTCGTCTGACTGTCGCGCAGGGTTTTGTTTTCCTGCTGCAACCGGTCAACGGCCTTGATAAGGTCATCCACGCGGGTTTCAAGCTTTTTCAGATCCAGTTCGTCCATCAAATATCACTTATAAGTCATTGTTATTACTGCTTCGGGACGTCAATCCAGTCTATGGCTCAATATAGAGCGGTGGCCGGGCAGGGTCAACGGGCTCGTGTATGCAAAAAACCGGGATTCGCTGCCCCGTGGCTGTTGCTCGCCGGGCAAATGGCTTATCCTCTCGGCTTTCAGCCGTTGTATTCCATATATATGAGCCAGACACTTCCCGATTTTGATCAGATTACCGATACCCTGCGGGCGCTGGGTGCCGAGAGCGAGGCCGCGGAAAACCACGGCCTGCTGTGCGCCATGTTGTGTACCATGGAGGGTGTGACGGCCGATGCCTGGCTGGATATTGCTCTGTCCGGGACAGGCCGGGATGCCCTGGCGCCGGAACCGCCCGAGGCGTTGGTAACCCTGTTCGACGAAACCCGCCGCCAATTCGACAGCGACGAGTTCGATTTTCATTTATTGTTACCCCACGATGAGGCGATTCTGGCGGTCAGGATCGAAGCCCTCGGACACTGGTGCCAGGGCTTTTTGGCCGGACTGGCGGTCGGCGGTATCCAGCAGCCGGAGAGCCTGCCCGGCGAACTGCCGGAGATCATCCAGGACATGCTGGAGATCGCCCGTGCCGAAGGTTATGAACTGGAAGACGACGGCGAAGACGAAGCCGCCTATGCCGAACTGGTCGAATACCTGCGCATGGGGGTGTTGCTGTTTCGTGAGGAGTTTCGGCGCCAGTATGCCAAAGCCGGCGAGGGGTCGATACATTAAACACAGGGCCGAGGGACGAGTGACGAGGACGGTAAAACCGACCGAGGTTTCGCAGGAGCGGCTGCGCCGCGATAGATCCTGCCGACCGCACGGCCTGTCGCGCCAGAGGCGCTCCTACAACCTTTGGCCTTGACGCTTTTCCTCGTCACTTATCCCTCGGCCCTCGTTACTGAAACTGATAACTGCTAACTGACTACTTGTAACTATATTTATGAATGCTCAGGAATTTACCAAACGCCGCAAGCAGCTGATGGAGCTGATGGGACCCGATTCGGTGGCGATTCTGCCGGCGGCGCCGATGCGTATGCGCAATCGCGACAGCGAGTTTCATTACCGGCAGGACAGCGACTTTTACTACCTGACCGGCTTTCCCGAGCCGGAGGCGGTGGTGGTGCTGGTGCCGGGGCGCGAGCATGGCGAGTATATTCTGTTCTGCCGCGAGAGCGATCCCGACATGGAGGTGTGGACCGGAGCCCGTGCCGGGCAGGACGGCGCAGTGGCACATTACCAGGCGGATGATTCGTTTCCCATCGATGACATCGACGATATTCTGCCCGGGCTGCTGGAGAACAAGGAGCGGGTGTTTTACACCATGGGCGCCAGTCCCGATTTCGATCAGCGGCTGATCGGCTGGGTCAATCGACTGCGCAAACAGTCCCGCGCCGGCATCCACACCCCGGGCGAGTTTGTCTCGCTGGAACATCACCTGCACGACATGCGTCTGTACAAGAGCAGTAACGAGATCAAGGCCATGCGCAAGGCGGCCAAAATTTCCGCCCGGGCGCATATCCGCGCCATGCAAAGCTGCAAACCGGGGCTGTATGAATACCAGATCGAGGCCGAGCTGTTGTACACCTTCATGCAACAGGGCGCACGCTTCCCGGCCTATCCGTCCATTGTCGGCGGCGGGGCCAACGGATGTATCCTGCATTATATCGATAATCACTCGCTATTGAGCGATGGCGATCTGCTGCTGATCGACGCGGGCGCTGAATACGATTATTACGCGGCGGATATCTCCCGCACCTTTCCCGTTAACGGCAAATACAGCAAGGCGCAGCGGACGCTGTACGATATCGTACTGGAAGCCCAGCATGCGGCCATCGAACAGGTCAAACCGGGTAATCACTGGAACGATCCGCATGAAGCCGCGGTCAGGGTGCTGACCCAAGGTCTCAAGGATGTGGGGATTCTCGAGGGCGACCTGGAAAAGCTGATCGAGGATCAGGCCTACAAACCCTATTACATGCACCGTACCGGCCACTGGCTGGGCATGGATGTGCATGATGTGGGTGACTACAAGGTGGATACCGAATGGCGGGTACTCGAGCCGGGCATGACCCTGACTGTGGAGCCCGGTCTGTATCTGTCGGCCCGTCATACGGAATTGGCAAAGAAGTGGCACAATATCGGGATTCGCATCGAGGACGATGTGCTGGTGACCAAAGAGGGTTGCGAGGTGCTGACCCGGGATGTGCCCAAAGATCCTGACGAGATCGAGGCGTTGATGGTTGGATGAACTCCGTTATTGTCCTCGTGCATCAGGCGGTGGCGTATTATCAGGCCCGGGTAATATCGGGTAATTTGATTGGCAGGCGAATGTGTATGGGTAGCAAAAACGCAACGGTAGTATTTTATTGTTCGTATCCGAGAGAGGCTATAACGGGGTGAACGCATCGAACCTGAACGAGTTTGATCTGGTGATTGTCGGCGGCGGCCTGGTCGGTGCCAGCCTGGCCTGCGCCCTGGCCGATACACCGCTGCGTATCGCGATGGTTGAGGCGCAGCCGTTCAATATCGAACAACATCCCGGCTTTGATGCGCGCACCGTGGCGCTGGCCGCCGGTTCGCAACAGGTCTTTAACGCCATGGGTCTGTGGGAAGCGATCGCCGCGCAGGGCGTGACGCCGATCCGCCGTATTCATGTTTCCGACCGCGGTCACGCCGGCAGCGCGCACCTGGATGCCGCCGAGCAGGGTCTGGAAGCGATGGGCTACGTGGCCGATATCCGGGTGCTCGGCCAGGTGCTCTCCCGGCAGCTCGAACAACAGGCCAATGTCACCCTGTTTTGCCCGGCCAGCGTCAAGGCGGTGCAGTTTGCGCCGGCGCACGCGAAGGTGGTTCTGAAACAGGACGACGGGCTTGGCGAGATTACCACGGCCCTGGTGGTGGCGGCGGATGGCGGAAATTCGTTTATTCGCAACGACAGCGGCATTGCTACCTTTACACTCGATTATCACCAGAGTGCGCTGATCAGCAACGTGGTGGTGGACCGCCCCCACCGGAACATTGCCTACGAACGCTTTACCGACAGCGGGCCGATGGCGCTGCTGCCGACCTGCGACGAGCAGGGCAACGACAACACCTTTGCTCTGGTCTGGACCCTCAAACCGGATCAGGTGGAGGCGGTGCAGGGCTGGGACGAGGCCACCTTTTTGTCCCAACTGCAACAGCGCTTCGGCGAACGGGCCGGGCAGTTTACCCGCAGCAGCCAACGGCACCTTTATCCGCTCAAATTTTTACAGACCCGCGAACATGTGCGTCCACGTCTGGCCGTGATCGGTAACGCCGCCCATACCCTGCATCCGGTGGCGGGACAGGGGTTTAATCTCGGGCTGCGCGACGTGGCGGTACTCTCACAAGTGCTGGTCGAGGCGCTGGCGCAAGGCGAAGATATCGGCGACCTGACAGTCCTGCAGCGTTATGCCCGCTGGCGCCGGCGGGATCATCTGCAGACCTCGCTGGCCACCGACGGGCTGGTGCGTGTGTTCTCCAACAATTTTCTGCCCCTGGCGGTGGCGCGTAATCTGGGGCTGACGCTGCTGGATACTCTGCCGCCGTTGAAAAAACAGCTGGTGCGTCATGCCATGGGCTATGTCGGCAAGCTGCCGCGTCTGGCGCGAGGATTGAAGCTGTGAGCCGGGAATACGATCTGATCATCGTCGGTGGCAGCATGGTCGGTGCCAGCCTGGCCTGTGCGCTGGTCGACAGCGGCCTGCGCATCGCGCTGCTGGACGCGCAGCGGCCCGGAGCCGACTTGCCGGCAGAGGGTTTTGACCTGCGGGTCAGCGCCATCACTCGTGCCAGTGAAGCATTTTTAAAACAGTTGTCCGCCTGGCCGGGCGATCAGGGGGAGCGGATCAGCCCGTTTCGTGAGATGCATGTCTGGGATGCCACGGGCGATGGCGTGATTCACTTCGACAGCGCGGAACTGGGTGAGGCGACGCTGGGACATATTGTTGAGAACCGCGTTCTGATCAAATGCCTGCATCGGCAAATGGCTGAGGCCCAGAACATTGATTATCTGGCCCCGGTGATGGCCAACGCGATCGAGTTCGATGACAAGCAGGTGCGTCTGATTCTGGAAGAAGGCGAGCCGCTGACGGCGAAACTGTTGATCGGCGCCGATGGCAGCAACTCCTGGGTGCGGCGTCAGGCCGGTATCAGTGTGCGTGGCTGGGATTATGATCAGGCGGCACTGGTCACCTGGGTGAAAACCGCGCAGTTTCACCAGGAGACCGCCTGGCAACGCTTTTTACCCGACGGGCCGCTGGCGTTTCTGCCGCTGAGTGAGGGCTACTCCTCGATTGTCTGGTCTACCTCGCCGCAGCATGCGCAGCAACTGCAACAGATGGACGACGCGCTGTTTCGTCAGGAACTGGCCGCCAGCTTCGGTTTTACCCTGGGCGAGATTGAACAGAGCGGCCCGCGCGCCGTGTTCCCGCTGCGGTTTTTCGAAACCGAACATTACATCCGCCCGCGTCTGGCACTGGTTGGCGATGCGGCGCATACCATTCATCCGCTGGCCGGGCAGGGGGTCAACCTCGGGTTTGCCGATGCCCAATCCCTGGCCCAGGTGATCCGTGAGGCACAACAGCAACACAGGGATTTCGGCGCTCTGCCGGTGTTGCGCCGTTACGAGCGCTGGCGCCGCGCCGACAACCGCGCCATGCTGATCGCCATGGACGGCTTCAAGCGTCTGTTCGGCAGTCAATGGGGTCCGCTGCGCTGGCTGCGCAACAGCGGTCTCAACCTCACCAACCGCCTCGCACCCATCAAAAAGATAATCATGCAGCAGGCGATGGGGGGGAAGTAATTTTGAATGTTGAATGTTGAATGTTGAATGTTGAGTTTTGAATTATTTGTCCGACAAGGCGGGCTTGTTACAGGATTCGTTGAATCTCTTTTCAGGACTGCCCCTGCAGATGATCCAATTCAACATTTAAAATTAAAAATTCAACATTCATAACTCTACCCTGCCGGTCCGGCTTCCCAAGCCCTTTGTTTACCCTTAATATTCTTATCCATCATACGAATTTGTGATCGCTTATGGGTCCTCTTGATATTGCAACGGTGTTGCTGGTGCTGATGGCGGGGTTCGGTTATCTGAATCACCGCTATTTGCACTTGCCGACCACGCTGGGCATGTTGCTGGTGGCGTTGGTGCTGGCGCTGTTTCTGGCGTTGATGCTGGGCTTCGATCGCGGCGGGCTGACGGTTCAGGTGCAAGGCTGGTTACGCCAGCGCGAGTTTCACGACACGCTGATCTCCGCATTGCTCGGGTTGCTGTTGTTTGCCGGTGCGTTGCGGCTGAATCTGGCCGATCTGGCGCACCAGAAGGGGTTGGTGCTGTCTCTGGCCCTGTTTGGCGTGGCGGTCTCCGTGTTGCTGGTGGGAACACTCAGCTGGGTCATCCTGGCCGGACTGGGGGTGACCCTGCCCTGGATTTATGGCCTGTTGTTTGGCGCGTTGATTGCGCCGACGGATCCGATTGCGGTGCGCGGTTTGTTGGCCCGTGCCGGTGTAACCCAAACCTTGCAAACCCGCATGGCCGGCGAGTCGTTACTGGGTGCCGGCCTGGCAATTGCCGTGTTTGTGGTGCTATTGGCGCTGGTGCTGACACCGGCGATGGCTTCGCCCGGCAAGCTGTTATTGCAACAGGTTGGCAGCAGTCTGTTGTTTGGTCTGGTTATCGGGCTGCTGGCGTATCAGCTGTTACGGCGTGTTGATCACTACCAGGTCGAGGTGTTGATTATGCTGGCGCTGGTCGCCGGCGGACTGGTGTTGGCCAGCCATTGGCGCTTGTCCGGACCGCTGGCATTGCTGATAGCCGGATTGGTCCTGGGCAATCATGGGCAGCTGCTGGCAATGAGTGAGAAATCACGCCGGCATTTGCATGATTTCTGGGAACTGGTTGGCGCTCTGGTAAACGCCGTATTGTTGGTTCTCATAATCCTGGAAATGATGCTGGCCGGCTTTCGCGGTGAATATCTGCTGGCGGCGCTGGCGATTTTGCCCATTGTCTTGCTGGCGCGTTTGCTCGGGGCGGGGTTGCCGATCGCGATCATGCGTTATTTTCGGTCGTTCAGTCCGGGCACGATCCAGTTGATGAGCTGGGGCGGGCTACACGGTGGTATCAGTATCGCCCTGGTGTTGTCCCTGCCGGCGGGCATGGAACGCGATACACTGGTAGTGATCACGACCGCGGTGGTGGTTTTTTCCGTCGTGGTGCAGGGGTTGACCTTCGCCACGCTGGTGCGTCGTCTGGGCGAGTAGCAGGAGCCGCGTCTTGGAGGAATCATTCCGGGAGACCCGCATCGCGAAGCAGGCTTTGCCTATGGGACCGAGCCCAATGCTTTTCTGGTGGCCCAGCAGGCGCGTTTTACCCCGGGACAGAAAGTCTTGCTGATCGGCGAGGGCGAAGGACGCAACGGGGTGTGGCTGGCCCGGCAGGGGCTGGAAGTCACCGCCGTGGATCAATCGCAAACCGGCCTGGCCAGAGCCGGTGGCGGTCGTGCGTTTGATTGCGGTTCGTCAATAACAACGTGATTGCCTGTTGCGTTTGATAATGATAATAATTATCATTCGCTAGACAAGCATTCTATATATATGTAGGTGGGAGATCATGCAATCACGTCTTATGCTCTGTCTTTTATCAGGGTTATACGCCCTGCAGGTCGCGGCGGCGGATCCGCTGGTGATCTATTCCGGTCGTTCGGACAAGTTCGTCAAGCCGGTGGTCGAGGCCTTTGAAAAAGAGACCGGTATCGAGGTCCTGCTGCACGCCGGCGGCTCCACGGCATTGCTGAACAAGCTCAAACTCGAGGGCAAGCGGACTGACGCGGATCTCTATATCAGCAATGACGCCGGTAATTTGCAAAAGGGCTCCGAGATGAAGCTGTTCCGCCCGGTTCCCGAAGCGATCGCCGGCGTGATTCCGGCCAGTTTCCGGGCGCCGGACAATACCTGGCTGGGACTCTCCGCCCGTGCCCGGATGCTGGTCGCCAACAGCGAGCAGTCGGATACCGATTTCGTCAACTCGGTGTTCGATCTGGCCGACCCGCGCCTGGACGGCAAGCTGGCCATCACCCACAGTGGTAACGAAAGTTACATTGCCGGGGTCACCGTCTATATGCTCACGGCCGGCAAGCAAGTCACCCGCGACTGGCTGCAGGGGATGAAGGAGAACGTCGACGGCAGCGTGTTCAACAAGCACAGCAAGATCGTCAATGCCGTGGCGGCCGGTAAAAAAGCGATCGGTCTGGTCAACCACTACTACATCTACCGTCATCTGGATCAGCATCCCGATGCACCGCTGAAAGTGATCGTGCCGGATCAGGGTGAAGGCGGTATGGGGATCGCCTGGAACGTGGCCGGTGTCGGTATCAGTCGTTACAGCCAGCGGGTGGAGGATGCGCAGAAGTTTGTTGCTTTTCTGGTTTCAGAAGAAGGGCAGAAGATATTTGCCGAGGTCAATCGCGAATATCCGACCCGTCCCGGTGTCCCGGCGGCCGACGAGGTCCCGCCGCTGGATTCCTACAAGGTGGCCGATGTGCCCATGGCTCGGTTGGGCGAGCAACGCAATGCGACCCTGGATCTGATCGAACAGGTCGGGATGCCGTAAACTTGCCCTGTTATTACCCGGCGTGCCCGCCGGGTGAATTCGCTGTCGTGTCCGGAGCCTGTTTCAGGCCCTGGGCCAAACCGGAAACTCAGATTTGAGAAACCAGGCGCTAACCGCAGCCCGAGTCGATTCGTTGTCGCTGTTCAAACCCCGCATGACGCTGCGCGGCAGTCTGTCGTTGCTGGTGGTGTTGCTGGCGGCGATTCCCCTGGTGTTTGTGGTTTACAGCAGTCTGCAACTCGATGCCGACGGCTAGGCGGGATTGTGGAGCAAGCGCCTGCCGGGTCTGTTATGGAATACCCTCTCGTTGTCGGTACTGGTCGGGATCGGCAGCATGGTGCTGGGGGTCTCTGCCGCCTGGTGGATTACCCGGCGTGAATTCCCCGGTCGCCGCATTGCCATCTGGTTGATGGTCTTGCCGCTGACCGTGCCTACCTATGTCTTTGCCCATATCTATACCACGCTGTTCGCCGACAGCGGCTGGATCGGCCGGGCCTGGCAATGGCTGTTCGGGGCCGGGACCTCGGCGCCGGATCTGTATAACGTGGTCGGGGTCAGCTTTATTCTGACCCTGGCCGGCTTTTCCTATGTGTTTTTGCTGGTGCAGGATTCGCTGTCCCGCTCCCAGCAGAACCTGGAAGAGGCGGCCCGCATTCAGGGGGCGCGCCCGGCCCAGGTCTTCTGGCGGGTTAATCTGCCGTTGATGCGCCCGGCGATCGCCGCCGGTCTGGCACTGGTGGTGCTGCATGTACTGTCCGATTTTGGCGCAGTCAGCATGATGCGCTATCAGACTTTTACCCTGAGTATTTACCTGCAGATGACCGGGCGCTTTGATTACAACGCGGCGGCCGGGTTGTCCCTGGTGCTGGTCTCCCTGAGCCTGACGTTTTTGATCCTGGAGCGCTTCTTTCGTAACCGGCAGCGTTACTACGGCACGGCGCAGGCCAAACGCTATACCGCCCGTCGCGCTACCCGCTTCGAGATCGTCGCGATCTGGTTCTGGCTGGGCCTGATCGCCCTGTTTGCCTTTATCCTGCCGATTCTCTGGATGCTGATCTGGAGCTGGGAAGCCTGGATGCAGGATCTCATCAGCGACCGGTTCTGGGGTTATGTGGGGAACTCGCTGCTGGTCAGCGTGCTGGCCGCGAGCCTGACCGTGGTGGTGGCGTTGCCGGTGGCGCTCTACCACGCGCGGGAACGCAGCTGGTTGAGTCAGACCTACCTGCATGTCTCCAGCGTCGGCTTTGTGCTGCCCGGGCCGGTGATCGCGCTGGGCATCCTGGCCTTTGTCCTGAGCCAGGTGGATATTCTCTACGGCAGCCTGGCGGTGCTGGTGATCGCCATGCTGATCCGTTTTCTGCCGCTGGCCATCCAGGCCCAGGAAGCTGCGGCACAACAACTGACGCCCTCGATGGAAGAGGCCGCGCGCAGTCTGGGCGCCGGAACCTTCGAAAACCTGCGCCGCATCATACTGCCGATGATCCGCGGCGGCATGATCAGCGCCTGGGTGCTGGTGTTTATCGACACCCTCAAGGAGTTGCCCGCCACCTTGATCCTGCGACCCACCGGCTTCGACACCCTGCCGGTGCGCATCTGGATCGAATCCAGCGAGGAAATGCTGGAGCTGGCCGCCCCCGCCGCCCTGATGCTGGTCATCGGTACCCTGCCGGTGCTCTGGTTCCTCATGCGCCCGGTCAAACAGCGCTGATAACTACAATTTTGAATGCTGAATTTTAAATGTTGAATTTGGGGGTTCGATGCATGGCGCATTAAATCAGTTTAAGCTTCCTCCAGGATCGTTCCCCGCGTGCGACCACGTCGACCTGGTGTTAATTCAACATTAAGCATTCAAAATTCAAAATTACTTAAAGACCCAATAAATATCACCGGTATTTACCAAAATTCACCTTGGCTTCTCTTGCTCAACCCGTTAAGATCACACTATAAGCCACTATCCTGTGGGAGAGTGCAGGCTTGACCTGCCGCCGAAGGCGCAACCGCCCGGAATCGCTCAGGCAAAAGGACCGCGGGTAACAAGGCTGACTCTGGAGAGACCTCGATAATGCGGGGCACCGAAGGGGCTGAAGCTCTCAGGTGAAAGGACAGAGGGGCGAAACAAGGCAACTGGTTGCTCTGTTTCGCCCTTTTTTATTTTCACCAGCAAAAAGGTTGACCGGGCACCATGAGCAATAAAGTCATTCCAGTTTTCGATTTCTCCCATGAGCCCAATGCCGGGCGCATGCCCCAGTGGATTCGCCAGCCGCTCGGTAATCACGTCAATTATTCCCACACCGCGCGTAATGTGCACAGCAATACCCTGCACACCGTGTGCGAGGAAGCCCGTTGTCCCAATCGCGGCGAGTGCTGGAGCCAGGGCACGGCCACGTTCATGCTGCTGGGTGACACCTGCACCCGCGCCTGCGGGTTTTGCGCGGTCAAGACCGGTCGTCCCGGCTGGTTCGATGATCAGGAACCCGAGCGCATTGCCACGGCCGTACGCAATATGGGACTCGATTACGTGGTGCTGACTTCTGTGAACCGCGATGACATGGACGACGGTGGTGCCACTATTTATGCCGAGACGGTCAAGGCGCTGCGCCGTGACAAGCCGGCGATCGGCGTCGAGCTGCTGACCCCCGATTTTCATCGCTGTCAGGAACAGTCCATCGAGATCATGAACGCCGCGCTGCGCGAGGCGGTGCATCCGACCAGCGAACTGCAGATGGTCTGGGGGCATAACGTGGAGACGGTCCCGTCACTGTATAAACAGGTGCGCAAGGGTTCCAGTTACGAGCGCTCGCTGGAGATGCTGCGCCTGGCCGCCCTGCAACCGGGTGTCGAAGCCAAGTCCGCTATCATGCTGGGCCTCGGCGAAAGCCGCGAGGAAGTGCTGCAGGTGTTGCGCGATTTGCGCGAGGTCGGCGTCAGCCGCATCGCCATCGGCCAGTACCTGCGCCCCAGCCGCTATCACCTGGCGGTCAAGCGCTATCTGTCGCCGGCCGAGTTTGACGACTATGGCAAACAGGCCCGGGCGCTGGGCTTTGGCTGGGTCAAGGCCGGGCCGATGGTGCGTTCGTCCTATCATGCCGAAGAGATACAGAATTAATCAATCGCGGAGATTTGAATCCTATGGGGAACCGTACACCGTTATACGATGAACACCTTCGCGCCAACGCCAGGATGGTGGATTTTGGCGGCTGGGACATGCCGATCAATTACGGCTCGCAGATCGAGGAGCATCATCAGGTGCGCCGTGACGCGGGCATGTTCGATGTCTCGCACATGACCATCGTCGATCTGAGCGGCGAGAAGGTAAAATCGTTTTTGCAGTATCTGCTGGCCAACAATGTCGACAAGCTCAAGACTGCCGGCAAGGCCCTGTATACCTGCATGCTCAACGAGCAGGGCGGGGTGATCGACGATCTGATCGTCTATTATCTGGATGATACGTTTTACCGGATGGTGGTTAACGCCGCGACCCGCGACAAGGATCTGGCCTGGATCGAAAAACAGGCCGCCGCTTTCGAGGTCAGCGTCACTGAGCGCGACGAGATGGCGATGATCGCGGTTCAGGGCCCCAATGCCCGCGACAAGGCCCATCAGGTGCTGGGGGGCGAGGCCGCCGACAAACTGGGTGACATGAAACCGTTTGTCATGCGCGAGCTGGGCGAGTTCAAGGTCGCGCGCACCGGTTATACCGGCGAGGACGGCTATGAAATTATTCTGCCGGCGAATCAGGCGGCCGGTTTCTGGCAACAACTGGTCGAGGCCGGTGTCAAACCGACCGGTCTGGGCGCGCGCGATACGCTGCGCCTGGAAGCCGGCATGAATCTGTACGGCCATGATATGGATGAGAACACCACGCCGCTGGAGTCCGGCCTGAGCTGGACCGTGGCCTGGGAGCCGGAAGATCGGGACTTTATCGGTCGCGCCGCCATCGCCAGACAGAAGGCCGACGGCGTCAAACACAAGCTGGTCGGGCTGGTGCTCGAGGATCGCGGCGTGTTGCGCGATCATCAGAAAGTGATTGTCGACGGCAATGAGGCCGGCGAAATCACCAGCGGCAGTTTTTCTCCGACCCTGGGCAAGTCGATCGCCTTTGCCCGGGTTCCGGCCTCGGTCGACACGCATTGCCAGGTGGATGTGCGCGGCAAGCCGTTGACCGCCCGGGTTGTCAAGCCGCCGTTTGTGCGTAACGGCAAAGCCTGTATCGACGTTTAAGTCAGAACATTTCAGAGGATAAAAATCATGAGCAATATTCCCCAGGAACTGCGGTTCACCAAATCCCATGAGTGGGTCAAGCGCGAAGAAGACGGCACGCTGGTTGTCGGTATCACCGACCATGCCCAGCAACTGCTGGGCGATCTGGTGTTTGTCGAAGTCCCGGAAGCCGGCAGCAGTTTTAAAGACAGCGACGACTGTGCCGTGATCGAATCGGTCAAGGCCGCCTCCGACGTTTATTGTCCGGTCGCCGGCGAAGTGATCGAAAGCAACGAATCCCTGGCCGATGCCCCGGAAACCATCAACACCGACCCCTATGGCGATGGCTGGATCTTCAAGCTCAAGCCCGAAGACGAAGGCGCCTATGACGCGCTGATGGATGCCGATGCGTATGCCGAGGTCGTAGCCGAAGACGAACATTGAACATCCGTCTTCAAACTGAACTTTGATGTAACCAGGTAAACAGAATGCCGTTTATACCCCATACCGAAAAAGATATCGCTGAAATGCTCAAGGCCATCGGGGCCGACAGCATCGAACAGCTGTTTGACGAGATCCCGGATAACCTGCGCAGTGCCGGGCTGCAGGACGTGCCGACCAGTACCAATGAAATGGAAGTCACCCGGGTGATGCACGAGCGCGCCGATCAGGATGCGCGCACGCTCTGTTTCCTGGGCGCCGGGGCCTATGAGCATCATATTCCGGCGGCGGTATGGGAACTGACCACCCGTGGTGAGTTCTATTCGGCCTATACGCCGTATCAGGCGGAAGCCAGCCAGGGCACGCTGCAGCTGCTGTATGAATACCAGACCATGATGGCCAGTCTGACCGGCATGGATGTCTCCAACGCCTCGTTGTATGACGGCGCCTCGTCGCTGGCCGAAGCGGTACTGATGGCCGTGCGCGCCAATCGTAAATCGAAAGCCAAACGCATTCTGATGCCGCGTACCGTGCATCCGGCCTATCGCAAGGTGGCGCACACCATCGTGCACAACCAGGGCATCGTGCTCGAAGAGCTCGACTACGATCGCAACAGCGGCATTATCGATCCCGACTCGCTGCCCAACGATCCGGGCGATTTCACCGCGCTGGTGATTCCACAGCCCAATTTCTTCGGTAACCTGGAAGAGGTCAATGCATTGACCGACTGGGCGCATCAACATGGCGCTCTGGTGATTGCAGTGGTCAATCCGACCTCGCTGGCGCTGATCGTGCCGCCCGGTGAATGGGGCGAAATCGGTGCCGATATCGCCTGCGGTGATGGTCAGCCGCTGGGTGCGCCGCTTTCTTCCGGCGGCCCGTACTTTGGTTTCATGTGCTGTCGCCAGGCTTATGTGCGCCAGATGCCGGGCCGGATTATCGGTCGCACCGTGGATCTGGACGGCAAGGAAGGTTTTGCCCTGACGTTACAGGCCCGCGAGCAGCACATTCGTCGCTCCAAGGCGACCTCCAATATCTGTACCAACCAGGGCCTGCTGGTGACCGCGGCGACCATTTATATGACGCTGGTCGGCCCCCAGGGATTGCAACGGGTCGCCAGCCACAGCCATGCCAACACCGTGAAACTGGCCGACAAGCTGGTCGGCAAACTCGACGGCGCCGAGAAAGTGTTCGAGTGCCCGGTCTTTCACGAGGTCGTCGTGCGCCTGAAACAGCCAGTACAGGATATTCTGAACGGCCTGTCGGAACAGGGCATTGTGGGCGGTTATCCCCTGGCGGAAGAGTATCCGGAACTGGATAACTGTCTGCTGTTGTGTGCAACAGAAACCAAGACCGAGGCCGATCTGGATGCCTTTGTCGACGCGGTTGAGCGTATCGCCAGCCGTCTGTAAGCGGCGGACTGTTATATGAAAGCAAAAACGGCACAAGCCAAAGCCATCCTGTAAGGAGGCGCGTTATGGCACAGATTACATTGAAAGGTGACACCATCAATACCAACGGCGACCTGCCGGCCGTCGGCAGCAAGGCTCCGGCGTTTCAATTGACCACGGCCGATCTGGACGATGTCGGTCTGGACAATTACCCGGGCAAGAAAAAATTGCTCAATATCGTGCCCAGTCTGGATACCCCGGTCTGCGCCACCTCGACCCAGAAATTCAACGAAGCGGCCAGGGGGCGCGATGACGTGGTGATGTTGATCATCGCCGCCGATCTGCCGTTCGCCATGAGCCGTTTTTGTACCGGCGAGAAGCTGGATAACGTGATCCCGCTGTCCATGATGCGCGACAAGAACTTCGCCAAGGACTACGGCGTGCTGATCCAGGACGGTCCGCTGGCCGGCATCACCGCGCGTGCCGTGGTCGTGGTCGATGAAAACGACAAGGTGGTCTACACCGAAATGGTGCCCGAGATTGCCCAGGAGCCGGACTACGACAAGGCCCTGGCGGCGCTAAGCTGAGGAATGTTGAATTTTGAATGTTAAATTTTGAATTATAGGTGGTTCCGCAATTCAAAATTCAAAACTTAAAATTCAACATTACATCTACGCTGTATAAATCGTCGATGAGACGTTGTTTTATGAACTTGAGATGAGATTATGTTGATTTTTGAACAATCGAGAAGTGGCCGGACCAATCCGCCGCAGGCCCCGTTGCAGGATGTTGCGATCGATGACATTCCGGATCAGTTTCGACGCCAGTCGAAGCCGAGCCTGCCGGAGGTGTCCGAGATGCAGGCGGTGCGCCATTATACCCGGCTGTCGCAGAAGAACTTCTCCATCGATACCCATTTCTATCCGCTGGGTTCCTGCACCATGAAATACAACCCGCGGGGTTGTAATACCCTGGCCATGTTGCCCGGCTTTTTGCGCCGCCATCCCATGAGTCCGGACAGCATGAGTCAGGGGTTCATGGCCTGTATGTATGAATTGCAGGAGATGCTCAAGGACGTCACCGGGATGAAAGCCGTCTCGCTGGCGCCGATGGCCGGCGCCCAGGGTGAGTTCACCGGGGTGGCGATGATTCGCAAGTATCACGAGTCCCGCAACGACGATGCCCGGACCGAAATCCTGGTGCCCGACGCGGCGCACGGCACCAACCCGGCGACCGCGGTGATGTGCAATTACACGGTGCGCGAGATTCCGACCAATGAAGAAGGCGACGTGGATCTGGAAGCCCTGAAAGCCGCGGTCGGTCCGCAGACCGCCGGGATCATGCTGACCAATCCATCGACCCTGGGCGTGTTCGAGCGCAAGATCAAGGAGATCGCCGACATCGTGCATCAGGCCGGTGGGCTGTTGTATTACGACGGGGCCAACCTCAATGCGATTCTGGGCAAGGTCAAACCGGGCGACATGGGCTTTGACGTGATTCACATGAATCTGCACAAGACCTTCTCCACTCCACATGGCGGCGGCGGTCCCGGTGCCGGACCGGTGGGCGTTAGCCAGCGGCTGGAGCCCTATCTGCCGGTGCCGCTGCTGAGCAAGGAAGGCGATCAGTATCGCTGGCTGACGGATAACGAACGCCCCGAGTCGATCGGCAAGCTGTCCACCTTCATGGGTAATGCCGGGGTTTTGTTGCGGGCCTATATCTATGCCCGACTGCTGGGCAAGGAAGGCATGCACCGGGTCAGCGAGTTTGCCACATTGAATGCCAACTATATGCAGGCCCGCCTGCGCGAGGCCGGTTTCGAACTGGCCTATCCGCAACGCCGTGCCACGCATGAATTCATCGTGACCCTGCGCAAACAGGCCAAAGAGCTGGGTGTGAACGCGATGGATTTTGCCAAACGGCTGCTCGATTACGGATTCCATGCACCAACCACCTATTTTCCGTTGCTGGTGCCCGAGTGTCTGTTAATCGAGCCGACGGAAACGGAATCAAAGGAAGATATCGACGCCTTTATCGAGGCGATGATCGCCATTCAGGGCGAGGCAGAAAATTCGCCGGAGACGGTGAAACAGGCGCCGCATACCATGCCGGTGCGACGTCTGGATGATGTCAAGGCGGCCAAGGAGCTGGATCTCGCCTGGAAACCAGAATGAATTCGGGTAAACTGGCCGAATGATAAACGAAATCAGGCGCATCTGGCGGGCCGGCGGATATAGCTGGAAAGGGCTGCAGGCCGCCGCGGCCAACGAGCCGGCAGTGCGTACCGAGCTGATTCTGTTTGTCATTCTGACGCCCGGCGTATTCTGGCTGGGGCGTAATGCCGTCGAATATGCGTTATTGTTCGGCACCCTGTTTCTGGTGTTGCTGGCCGAACTGTTCAATTCCGCGATTGAAGCTGTCGTGGATCGTATCAGCAGTGAATGGCATGAACTTTCCGGTCGGGCCAAGGATATTGGATCGGCGGCGGTATTTATCGCGCTGATCAATTTTCTGGTTATCTGGGGCCTGCTGCTCTTTGACCGGATCACTAATTAAACGAAAAATCAGGAGTAATCTATGTCTGCATTAATCTGTGGCTCATTTGCCTACGATACCATCATGGTCTTCCCCGACCAGTTCAAGAATCATATCCTTCCCGACAAGGTTCATATTCTGAACGTTTCCTTCCTCGTGCCCGAGATGCGCCGCGAGTTCGGTGGTTGCGCCGGGAACATCGCCTACAATCTGAAACTGCTGGGAGGCGATCCCTTGCCGATGGGCACTGTTGGAACCGATTTTGGTCCCTATGCCGAATGGATGGACAAAAACGGCATCAGCCGCAAGCACATCAAGGAAGTCAACAGCTATACCGGTCAGGCCTTTATTACCACCGACAAGGACGATAACCAGATTACCGCTTTTCATCCCGGTGCCATGGGCTTCTCCCATGAAAACCGGGTCCAGGATGCCGATGGCGTCAAGGTGGGACTGGTTGCTCCGGACGGCCGTGACGGCATGATTCAGCATGCCGAACAGTTTGCCGAGCAGGGTATCCCGTTTATTTTCGACCCGGGCCAGGGGCTGCCCATGTTTGGCGGCGATGAACTGATGGATTTCGCCGAAAAAGCCAGCTATATCGCGCTGAATGACTACGAGGCGCAGCTGTTTGAAGAACGCACCGGCAAGTCCCCACACGAACTGGCGGAAATGGTCGATGCGCTGATTATTACCCGCGGTGGTGAAGGCTCGCAAATCTATACTAAAAAGCATCGCCATGAAATCCCGACCGCCCGGGTTAAGGGCATTAACGATCCGACCGGTTGCGGCGACGCCTATCGTGCGGGAATCCTGTACGGCCTGCTGAATGACCTGGACTGGGAGACCACCGGCCGTATCGCTTCGCTGATGGGGGCGATCAAGGTCGAGTCAACCGGCCCGCAAAATCACAGCTTTACCATGGACGAGTTCAAGCAACGTTACAAAGACAGCTTCGGCGTGAGCCTGTAACAGAAAAAGCCCGCTTATGCGGGCTTTTTTATTTTGGCGGGAACGGCTACCATGGATAAACACCTCCTTCTCAGTCCGACCGACCATGAAAACCTTTATTTGTGAGTGTGGGAATACGCTGCATTTCGAGAATAGCCGCTGCATGGCCTGCGGTCGTCAACTCGGCTTTATCCACGAGGATCTGCAACTCAGTGCCCTGGAGCCTGCGGACAACGGACAGTGGCGGTCGCTCGCCAATGGTCGGTATTACCGACAATGTGCCAATTACCGACAATACAATATTTGTAACTGGCTGGTTCCCGCCGAAGATAGTCAGACCTATTGTCATTCCTGTCGACTCAACCGGATTATTCCCAATCTCTCTGAATCACAGAATATCAAACTCTGGTATCGTATTGAGATCGCCAAACGGCGCCTGCTATATACTCTGTACAAACTGAAATTACCGGTGGTCGACCGCAAACAGGATGCACAGCAAGGCCTGGCATTCAAGTTTATGCAGGATCAGACCCGCTATGATGAGTTCAGCAATACTGTGACGGAAGTGAATCAGGTGATGACCGGCCATCATAATGGTGTGATTACCATTAATATTCTTGAAGCCGAGGACAGTGCCCGGGAGCAGATGCGGGAGCAGATGAACGAGGGCTATCGTACCCTGCTGGGCCATTTTCGTCATGAGATTGGGCATTATTACTGGATGCGACTGATCAGATCAGGCGGCAAGCTTGAAAGTTTTCGGGAGCTGTTTGGTGATGAGCGCCAGGATTACAAGCAGGCAATAAAAAACTATTACCGGCAGAAAAATCTATCCACCTGGCAGGATGGATTTATCAGTGCCTATGCCAGCGCGCATCCCTGGGAAGACTGGGCGGAAACATGGGCGCACTACTTGCACATGGTGGATACCCTGGAAACCGCCAATGATATCGGCTTTCGTATCCAGAATGACCCGCACGCGCTTAACGACGAAAGGGAAGAGAGTGATCTCTCTTCGGTAAAAGGAATGAATTTCGACGCTCTGATGGACGACTGGGCCAGCCTGACCATCGGACTCAACGCCCTCAATCGCAGCATGGGCCTGCCGGACGCCTACCCCTTCGTACTGTCAGCCCCGGTACTGGAAAAACTCCGCTTCGTCCATCATCTCATCACCGGAAGAAATAATTTTGAATGTTGAATGTTGAATTTTAAATTTTGAATTTTTGTATTCTAAAGCGTGGGTTTTCTGCAGCTTCTCCTTGATTACTTCGGCCCAGCCAATTCAACATTCAACATTAAAAATTCAAAATTGCTTTCACGACTCGTCTTCCCAGTCGAAACGGGGCAGGCGGTTGAAGGAGCGTTTGAGGCCTTCGTTCCAGCGTTTTTGCAGGGATTTGTAGATCGGGGAGTTGAGAGTGAGGGTCAGGTGTTTGGGCTCTTCCAGGCTGTTGGCCTGATAGATCGACAGCTCCAGCGGCGGACCGACGGAGATGTTGCTACGCATAGTGGAGTCGAGCGAGACCAGTGCGCAGCGAGCAGCATCTTCCAGGCTGGTAGTCGGACTTATGATGCGATCGAGTATCGGCTTACCATACTTGTTCTCGCCGATTTGTAAAAACGGGGTTTCCGGCGAGGCGCTGATGTAATTGCCTTGCGGATAGATCAGGTAAATCTCCGGATCTTTTCCGGCAATCTGGCCACCGAGGATAAAACTGGCTTCGGCACGACTTTTCGAGCTCTCCATGGCGGAGGCATGCTGTTGCTGTTCGTCCTGGCTCAGTCTACCGATGTAGTGTGCCACTTCGTACAGATGCTCTGCCTTGCGCAGGTTAATTTCCGCATCCGGATTTTCCAGGTCCTTGTTGATGTGATTGATCACCGCCTGGGAGGTGGCGAGATTCCCGGCGGTCAGGATCACGCAGATACGTTCGCCGGGCCAGGCGAAGCGGTGCATCTTGCTATAAGTAGTGACATAGTCTACCCCGGCGTGGGTACGTGAGTCGGAGGCAAATACCAGCCCTTTGTTGACCCGAATAGCAAGACAATATGTCATGTTATTATCCGAACATTCATGATGATTGGCAGCTGAGTGGCGTTATTGTTATAAGTTTATGATCCTCTATTTGCCTGACATTGTCCATCACGTTATGCTGTAAGCGACTGAATTAGCAGGATAGACAACATAATGGCAATACGCTGGGGCAGTTACAAGGTCAAGGGAGTCTACGACGAACTGATTCGGGTCAGCGGACGGCCACGTCCGGCGGCACAGGTACTGTGTGACTATCTGCGCGCCCTCAAGGACAGGGATATTGAGGAGTACAAGGCGGCTGCCGAGACCGCCATCCATGTCATGGGTATTACCTTTACGGTCTACTCGGAGGAGGAGGGCTCCATCGACCGTGCCTGGCCGTTTGATATTATTCCGCGCATTATTGATCGCAGTGAGTGGCAGCAGGTGGAGGCCGGACTCAAGCAGCGGGTGCAGGCGCTGAACCTGTTTATTAACGATCTTTATCACAAGCAGCAAATCGTCAAGGATGGGGTTTTTCCCGAAGAGCTTCTCAAGGATTCGAAAAACTTCCGCCCCCAGTGTGTGGGGGTCGATCCCCCGCATGGTATCTGGGCGCATATCTGCGGCTCGGATCTGGTGCGCGACAGCGATGGCACGATCTATGTTCTGGAAGATAACCTGCGTGTGCCTTCCGGGGTTTCCTATATGCTGGAAAATCGCCAGATTATGAAACGGGTCTTTCCCGAGCTGTTCGAGAATTACAATATCCTGCCGGTGGATGACTACCCCTCCCAGCTGTATGACATGCTGGCTTCACTGGCGCCGCGTGGCGTTGAGCAGCCGGAAATTGTGGTACTCACCCCCGGCATCTATAACTCGGCCTATTTCGAGCATGCCTACCTGGCCCAGCAGATGGGGGCGGAGCTGGTCGAAGGCTCGGACCTGGTTGTGGGCAAGGATAATATGGTTTACATGCGCACCATCGAGGGTTTGTCTCAGGTGGATGTCATCTACCGGCGCATCGATGACATGTTCCTGGACCCGGAAGCGTTCGATCATGAATCGATGCTGGGCGTCCCGGGATTGATGCGGGCCTGGAAAGCGGGCAACGTGGCACTGGCGAACGCGCCGGGTGCCGGGGTGGCCGATGACAAGGTGGTCTATTCCTATGTGCCCGAGATGATCCGCTATTATCTGGATGAAGAGCCGTTGATCGGCAACGTCCCCACCTACCGTTGTTTTAACAAGAGTGAGCGGGACTACGTCATCGATAATCTTGCCAAACTGGTGGTCAAGCCGGCGAATGAGTCGGGGGGCTACGGGATGCTGATTGGACCCCAGGCCAGTCAGGAAGAACGTGACAAATTCGTCAATCTGATTCGGCGGGATCCGCGTAACTATATCGCCCAGCCCATGTTGACGCTGTCTACCGCGCCAACCCTGTTCGGCACCCGGGTCGAGCCGCGACACCTGGATTTGCGCCCGTTTATTCTCAGTGGACAGAAAGTCGATGTCACTACCGGTGGCCTGACCCGGGTGGCGCTGCGCAAGGGCTCCACCGTGGTGAATTCCTCGCAGGGTGGCGGCAGCAAGGATACCTGGATTGTCGACATGGAGTCGGGAAGATGATGCTTTCGCGCGTTGCCAACAACATTTACTGGGCTGCCCGTTATATTGAGCGGGCGGAAAATACCGCGCGGCTGATCAATGTCAACAGTCATCTGTTGCTGGATATGCCCAGGCGGGTGCGCCTCGGCTGGGAGCCGATTATCGATATCCTGGGTAACCATGAGTTGTTCTATCAGCGTCATGATGCGGCGGATGAGCGTCAGGTGGTGCGATTTATGGTCAGCGAGCAGGCCAACCCCGGTTCGATCATCAGCTCGCTGCACCAGGCGCGGGAAAATGCCCGGACCATTCGCGATATCATCCCTCGCGAAGCGTGGGAGCAAATCAATCACAACTATCTGCAGGCCCGCGAATTAGCCGGCAGCAGTCTGGGGCGGCGCAAACGCGATGACTTTCTGCGCCAGATTATACTGGGCGCCCAGACCATGACCGGCATGCTGGCCGGGACCATGACCCATGATGAAGGCTATGATTTTCTGCGCATGGGCCGCAACCTGGAACGGGCCGATATGACCACGCGCATCGTCGATGTGCGCTCCGCCTCTCTGTTGCCGGAAATGAGCGAGGACCTCAGTCCGTTTGAGAATATTCAGTGGGTGAGCGTGCTCAAGTCCCTGACTGCCTATCAGATGTACCGGCGTGAAATGCGCATCCGGGTGCGTCGTCCGGACGTGTTGCGCTTTTTGCTACAGGAACGTCGTTTCCCGCGGGCGTTTTACCATACGATTTGCGAGGTGGAAAATTGCCTGCAGCATCTGCCGCACAACGACAAGCCACTCAAGACCCTGACCGGCCTGCAGAAAAAAGTCCTGTCCGCCAAGCCCGAAAAACTGCACCAGGAAGAGCTGCATGGTTTTGTCGATACGCTCCAGCTGGGGCTGGCCAAACTGCATCAGGAAATCAGCGCCAGTTATTTCTGAGTTATCTGATCCGGCTCAATGTCAGACAGAGTTTACTCTGTTAATATAATGTTCCGGATTGACTTATTATCCTGTCGGTCATCGCGGGTGTGTACGACAACCTGAACCGGATCGACACATTCATCGCCAATTTAAAAAGGAGAGCCCCATGCTGGGTGAAAAACATGATTTGATTCACGAGTTTCCCGAACACAAGGAGCGTATACACGAACTCAAGCTCAATGACCCACATTTTTCCAAACTGTTTGATGAGTATCATGAACTCGAACACGAGGTACGTCGGATTGAAGAGGGTAATGAAACGCCGTCCGATGAATATACCGAAGAGTTGAAGATGCGTCGCCTCCAGCTCAAAGACGAGCTTTTCAACCTGATCAAGGGCTGAGCAACCCCGTACCTGCACGTGTGGCTGGAGGCCTGGTTACCCGGGGGATTTACCTGGCGTAGACAATCCGCATCGCAATGCCGTAGCGATCGACCGGCGGCGGCTGTGGCAGGCTACAGTAGTCGGTTTCCCGGCAACCGGCTATCACTGCCAGCACCATCGCATCGAGAATATCGTCCGTCTGTAACTGCGCTCGCGGATACTGGTCAAGCGCCTGATTAAACAGCTGACGTGCGTTGCGCAGGGATGGCGCCAGCAATGTCAGGCGTTGTTCCCGTCCCTCGGGCGACTTCTTGCGTCCTGCTTGATTATCACGAACCAGCCGGCACGGCAGCCATCTATCCCCAGTACCTGCGTCACGATCCGGTTTCTTCATGGGTCACAAAGCGCCGGGTCTGACAGGCCGGCTGCAAAGCCGGTTACGCGACCTGTGGCTGGTGAGCTTCACCATTGACTTTCTTCTGCCACTGGTAAATCCGCGTCGGCGGAATATTGAAAAATTCCATTTGCGCCTGTTCCGAGCCCATAATCGGTCGGCACAATGTCGCCACCCTGTCGCGGGTCTGGTAAGCCACGAAGCGACCCTGAGGGGCCAGAGCGGACGAGACCGACTCGATAATCCGGGTGCCCATATCGCGGCTCATGGTCGAAAAGGGGATGCCGGAGATGACTGCATCGGGGGCACCAAGATCGTACTCTGCCAGGATCGCCTGGATATCGCAGGCGCTGCCCAGGTGGGGGATGAGTCGCTCGTCGTTAATCTGGCTGATTACCTTGTAAAAGAAGTCATTGAGTTCGATGCTGAGCAGTCGGGCATCCCGGGGCATGGCATCCAGTAATGCGCGCGTCGTACCGCCGGTGCCGGGCCCCAGTTCAACAATGACCCTGGCGGAATCGGCACCGGAGGTTTCGATAATGCGTCGCTCCAGAAAGCGGGAGCTGGGTATGATAGAACCAACCTGAAGAGGATGTTTGAGGAACTGCTGCAAGAAAATCTGTCGGCCATTTGCCCGCACAGGGTTCTTTGTATTGTTAGCCATATCGCTCCTTCCCGTCGATATTATGTCGTAAGCGTGATGTTTGACTTTATCATTCCGGAAAAATGGAGGGAATCCATTTACCGGAATTTATACACAACCGGGGAAGGTATTTACTGTTTTAGTGGGTTATTCCGCGTCGGCAGGCGCCTGATCATTCAGCCATCGTGCCAGTTCGTCCAGGCGGATGAGCGGTGCCTGGCAGCTCATACCGGAGCAGGGGTAGGCGATGACCCCGGCTTCGCTGGCGGGACGCTCGGCCAGCAGGCCCGGTAGTTCGCGGGCGTCGGCGGGGATGGCATAACACAGCTGTGCCGGGCTGTAAGCCTGATGGCAGCGTTCGACCCAGGGCTGCATCAAGGCCGGGGTGCCGCGCAGAACAATCAGCTGCGGCGGTGTGCGATGCTCTTCCAGTGCCAGTAGCAGTGCGCAATGGGCATAGGGGATCTGGTTAATGCCGGACCAGCTCATCCTGAGCGTGCGTTCAGCCGCCTCAAGATAACGGGTTTCGCCAATCAGGTGTCCCAGACGCTGAAGTGTGCTGGCGGCAACCCCATTGCCGGCGGGCGTCGACTCATCCAGCGTCGGCTTGGGCCGGTGAAACAGCTGTTCGTGATCGTCGGCGGTGAAATAGAAACCGCCCTGTTCCCGGTCTTCAAACTGGGCCAGCAATGTTTCGGCCAGCTGCCGGGCGAAGGCCAGATCCTGATCGCGCCAGTCGGCCTGCAGCAGTTCCAGCAAACCGTCGATCATAAAGGCGTAATCATCCAGATAGGCCATCAGGTGGGCCTTGCCATCCTTGCCGGTGGCCAGCAAGCGCTGATCGCGATAGAGCGTTGTGTGGATAAAATCGACCGCGCGTTGTGCCGATTCGATAAAGTCCCGGCGCCCCAGGTATCGGCCGGCACAGGCCATACCCTTGATCATCAGGCCGTTCCAGGCGGTGAGGATCTTTTCATCGCGGCCGGGGCGCACGCGCTGCTCGCGCGCGGCGAACAACTTGTGGCGGGCCGATTGCAACCGTTGTTGTGCCGCCTCGATGGAAATGGATAAACGTTTGGCGATCGTCTCCAGATCGGTGAAGACATGCAGGTGCCAGCGGCCTTCGAAGTTGGCATCACGATCCAGACCGTAATGCGGGGTGGCAACCGCGTATTCATCGTCACTGAGCAGGGCTTTTATCTGTGCCGGCGTCCAGACATAAAACCTGCCTTCCTCGCCCTCGCTGTCGGCATCCAGAGTGGAATAATAGCCGCCTTCGGGGGACTGCATTTCGCGCACGACCCACTCGCCGGTCTCCAGCGCAATACGTTTGAAGGCCGAATCGCCCAGTGCCCGCCAGGCCTCGGTATAGAGTTGCAGTAACGGACCGTTGTCATAGAGCATTTTTTCAAAGTGGGGAATCATCCATTTTTCGTCCACCGAATAACGGTAAAAGCCGCCACCGAGTTGGTCATACAATCCGCCGCTGCCCATGCCGTGCAGAGTCAGGCGCAACATATCGCGCGCCGGCTGATCGGGTCTGCCGTCGCGCGCGGTGGCGAACCAGTGATGCAGCAGTAATTCCAGATTGGATGGATGCGGAAACTTGGGCGCCTGACCGAAGCCCCCGTAGGTGGCATCATAGTTTTGCGCCAACTGATGCCGGGCCGCGTCCAGTGGGCTGCTGTCGAGGTCACCCGAACCGGCGCCGCTCCGCGGCTGCATCTGGGCCATGGCCTCCTGCAGGGCCCGGTTCTGCTGGCGGATATCGCTCTCGTGCTCACGATAGAAGGCCTCCACCTTTTGCAGTACCTCGGTGAACGGCGGCATGCCGTGTTTGGCGTCTTTGGGAAAATAGGTGCCGGCAAAAAACGGCGTATGATCATCCGGCGTCAGGATCACGTTCAGCGGCCAGCCGCCACCGCGCTGGTTGAGCAGCTGAAAGGCGGTCTGATGGATCTTGTCCAGATCCGGGCGCTCTTCACGATCCACCTTGATGTTCACATACAGCCGGTTCATCACCTCGGCGACATCCGGATCTTCGAAGGACTCGTGCGCCATCACATGGCACCAGTGACACGCCGAGTAACCGATGGAGAGCAGGATCGGTTTGTTCTGCTCACGGGCTTTTTGCAGGGCCTCGGGGCCCCACGGATACCACTCAACCGGGTTGTGGGCGTGCTGCTGCAGATAGGGGCTGGTTTCGTCGATCAGCCGGTTTGTCGTGCTCATGAGACTCCTTGCGCGGGGTTAATACCCGATAATTATAGTCAACTATATCGTAATTCAGCCGGTCTGTCGCTCTTGCGCAAAGGACCACAAATTCTGTAGCTTAGGCAACCTGTTCCCCGAGGATATGAACCAATTGTGACAAATGACAACCCGCGCCAGTTGCGCCTGAAAAAACGAGAAGAACGGCGCCTCAAGACCGGCCACCTGTGGGTTTACAGTAACGAAGTCGACGTCAAAACGACGCCCCTGACCGAGATTGCGCCGGGTGAACAGCTGCAGATCACCGATTATCGCGGCAACGTGCTGGGCTCGGCCTACGTGAATCCCAACAGCCTGATCTGCGCTCGCCTGTTCAGCCACCGGCCTGACGCCAGTCTGGATGCCGATCTGATTCGCCGGCGGCTGGAGCGCGCCTTGCAGTTTCGTCATGATCTGTTTGCCGCTCCCCATTACCGCCTGATCTACGGGGAGAGTGACGGATTACCCGGGCTGGTCGTGGATCGTTATGATCAGATCCTGGTTGTACAGATCACCACCGTCGGTATGGACGTGCTGCGGGATACCGTTCTGGAAGTGCTCGACACGGTCTTGCAACCGGCCGTGATCTACCTGCGCAACGACAGCAGTGCCCGGGAACAGGAAGGACTGGAGCAATATGTAGAAGTGATCAAGGGGCAATTGCCGGCGCAGATGGAACTGATCGAGAACAAGGTCCGTTTCCAGGTGCCGCTGGCCGAGAGCCAAAAGACCGGCTGGTATTTTGATCATCGTCTCAACCGCCTGCGCTGCCAGGCCTATGCGCCGGGCAAGCGGGTGCTGGATGTGTTTTCCTATGTCGGCGCCTGGGGTGTGCAGGCCCTGCACGCCGGGGCCAGTGAAGTAATCTGCGTCGATGCCTCAAAAGAATATCTGCAGGTGGCCGAGGCCAATGCAGCCGCGGTCAAATCCGGCGGGCTGGCCACGCTGGCCGGTGATGCCTTCGAGGTGTTGCGCCAGCTGCACGAGGACAACGAACAGTTCGATATCGTCGTACTGGACCCGCCGGCGTTCATCAAACGGCGCAAGGACATGAAAGAGGGCGAACTGGCCTACCGACGTATCAACCGCCTGGCGATGCGGCTGCTAAAACAGGATGGTCTGCTGATCTCCGCCTCCTGCTCCTATCATCTGGGACGCAGGAAACTGCTGGATAACGTCCGCCGCGCGGCCCACAAGCTGGAGCAGGAGGTGCAGGTGCTGGAGCAGGGTCACCAGGGACCGGATCACCCCGTGCATGCGGCCATGCCCGAGACCGACTACCTCAAGGCCTATTTTTGTCGATTACTGGCGATGTAGTCGACAGGGACGAGTGACGAGGCTGTATTTATTGTTTTATAAACTTGTCCCTCGTCCCTGGGTCCTCGGCCCTTGCTTGATAAGAGAGAATATCGATGGTTGTTGATTTTGACCCGGTTGCTTTCGAGGTGTTCGGCCTTGCCATTCATTGGTATGGCCTGATGTATCTGATCGGCTTTGTCGGCGCCTGGTGGCTGGGCCGCTTGCGCGCCCGCCGCCCGGATTCCGGGTGGACGGCGGCACAGGTGGACGATTTGTTGTTTTATGCCGGTCTGGGCGTGATCCTCGGGGGCCGGCTGGGGTATGTGCTGTTTTATAATCTGGGCCCGTTTTTCGACGATCCGCTGATGCTGTTTCGGATCAAGGAGGGCGGCATGTCGTTTCATGGCGGCCTGCTGGGGGTGATGCTGGGCTTGTGGCTGTTTTGCCGCAAGTATCAAAAAGCCTACTTTGCCACGCTGGATTTTGTCGCGCCGCTGGTCCCGCTGGGCCTGGGTGCCGGGCGCATCGGGAATTTTATTAATGGCGAACTCTGGGGCAAGCCGACCGACCTGCCGTGGGGGATGGTGTTTCCCCTGGCCGGCCCCGAGGCGCGTCATCCCAACCCGCTCTATGAAGCGTTGCTGGAGGGGGCGATACTGTTCGTGATCCTGTGGTGGTTCTCATCACGATCGCGACCGCAACGGGCGGTCTCGGGGGTATTTGCCCTGGGTTACGGCGTGTTCCGCTTTGCCGTCGAGTTTGTCCGCACCCCCGACGCCCATATCGGCTACCTGGCCTGGGGGTGGTTGACCATGGGGCAGCTGTTGAGCCTGCCGCTGATTCTCGCCGGGCTGCTCCTGCTCGGGTTCGCCTACAGCCGGCCGTCCGGAACATAGTAAAAAAATATAAAAATGTGATGAAAGTCTAAAAAATATTCGGGGGTTAACCGATAACCCATGGTAACCCCCACCTTATAAGGGAGATAAACCATGTACGTACTGATCAAACGTGCGCTGATGGCCGGACTGCTCTTGTGCTTCAGTCTGGCTGCCGGCGCCGCGGCTCTCAAACCCTACTCACTGGCAGGGATTGCCAACAGCGATCTGCAGAGTGTCAGTCAGGATGTCGAGAACCGGTTAAAGCGGGGCGGTTTTCAGATTCTGGGCACCTATAACCCCTATCCCGGCGCCCGGATTTTTGCGGTGACCAGTGAGACACTGAAAAAAGCGGCTACCCGCAGTGATTACGGCGGCTTTGGCGCGGTGATCAAGGTGGCGGTGACCGAGGTAACGGACGGCAAGGGGAACAAGCAGGTTCAGGTCACTTATAACAACCCGGAATATATCGGGCTGGCCTATAATATGAACACCCGTCTGGAAAGCACCAAACAGCGCCTGGGTCAGACTGTCGGCTTTGATCGCGACTTTGGGGGTGATGGCATCGAGGAAGACAAGCTGCCTGGCTATAACTACACCTTCGGGCTGGAGGACTTTTATGGTTTTTACGATTTCGTCGATCACGGCAGTCATGAGAAGGCGATCCGGGAAGTCGAGAGAGGTCTGGCTACCAACAATTTCGGTATCGGCCAGGTCTATAAGCTGAAGGTGCCGGGCAAACAGCAGGTGGTGTATGGACTGAGCCTGCAGGCCGATGTGGATGAGCAGAAGTTTCTCAATGACGAATATGTCATGAGCGTCATCGATCACAAGACGTTGCGTCGCACGCCGCATTTGCCCTATGAAATCATGGTCAACGGCAGCAAGGTGATCGCCATGCATGCGCATTTCCGGCTGGCTGTCATGTTCCCGGATCTGCGTATGTTTGGCGAGCACAGCTTCGGCAAGCTGATGGATCTGCCCTATGTCTATGAGGAATTCTTCACCCAGGCCATAGGCGGAGAATGGCCACCGGGCGGCGACAGCTGGTAGAAAATTGTCCGGCTGACTCGTGTTGCCGGGAAACCACCGCGCACCCTGAAAAGTTGAAGCAGAGTCTGCGTGCGATTTGAGGCTACTATTTCTATGCCCGGGTGTCGTCGGTGGTTTTTTATTGCCTGGCCGATGATAGTCCCGGATATGAGAGGCGTGATATGATCGGTGGATAGTGGCCATCTCAGAATGAGGCGCAGGTAGTGAAACAGTATCTCGAACTGATGCGGCATGTCCGGGATAACGGCACGCACAAGGACGATCGGACCGGTACCGGCACGCTCAGCGTGTTCGGTTACCAGATGCGGTTCGATCTGGCACAGGGCTTTCCGCTGGTGACCACCAAGCGTCTGCATTTGCGCTCGATCATTCATGAGCTGTTGTGGTTTTTGCGCGGCGATACCAATACCGGTTATCTGCATGATAACAAGGTGACCATCTGGGATGAGTGGGCCGATGAAAACGGCGACCTCGGTCCTATCTACGGCAGTCAATGGCGTTCCTGGCCGACCCCCGATGGCCGGCATATCGATCAGATCAGCCAGGTACTCGAACAGCTCAGGCACAAACCCGATTCACGACGTATCATCGTCAGCGCCTGGAATGTGGCTGACTTGCCCGACGAGTCCGTCTCACCGCAGGAAAATGCCCGCAATAACAAGATGGCACTGGCGCCCTGCCATGCCTTTTTCCAGTTCTATGTGGCCGACGGCAAGCTCTCCTGTCAGTTGTATCAACGCAGTGCCGATATCTTTCTCGGCGTGCCGTTCAACATCGCCTCTTATGCTCTGCTGACCATGATGATGGCCCAGGTCTGCGATCTGCAACCGGGCGACTTTGTCCACACCCTGGGCGACGCCCATCTCTATCTCAATCATCTTGAGCAGGCCGACGAGCAGCTGAGCCGTCAGCCCTATCCGTTACCGACCATGAAGTTCAACCCGGCCATCGACAACCTGTTCGATTTTCGTTTCGATGATTTCGAACTGGTCGATTATCAGTATCATCCGCACATCAAGGCGCCGGTGGCGGTATAGAGAACAAAGTTGGCAGATGGCAGTTTGCAGTAGGCAGTCAGCAGAAATCGTAGGTCAGGTTGCGCGCAGCGCTACCTGATATCTCTGTATGAGAACGCCGGCTGTTAGAGAATGTCACGCAGGCTATCGCCAGTGTGACCTACACGACTATATAAGGCGAAGTTGGCAGATGGCAGTTTGCAGTAGGCAGTCGTAAATCAGAAGTCGTGAATCGTAAATCGTAAGAATACAGGGTGCGTGCCACGCATCGGATTCTCTAATCAGTCTCTCGCAGAGGCGCTGAGGCGCAAAGTAAAACAATACGTTTTATCTTCTGCGGGCTTTGCACCCACACAACGGGCATAAACGTCTCTGCGAGAGTTAAACATTTTGACTTCTGCTCCGGTAGAAAGAATATTGTTCAGGGGGCTGATATATGTCACAGGATACATCACCACGAATTTCGCTGATCGCGGCATTGACGCCGCAGCGGGTGATCGGGATCGAGAATCGCCTGCCCTGGCGCCTGCCGGCGGATATGCAGTGGTTTCGACAACATACCCTGGACAAACCGATCGTGATGGGGCGCAAGACCTTCGAATCCTTCGGCGGCAAGCCGCTGCCCAAACGCACCAATATCGTCATCAGCCGCGATGTAAACTACCGGGCCGAAGGTGCGGTGGTGGTTCATTCAATTGATGAGGCCATCGAGGCGGCCGGGGAAGTGGATGAGATCATGATCATCGGCGGCGCTTCTTTTTACGAACAGATCCTGTCGCGGGCCGATCGCCTGTATCTGACCTGGGTGGATGCCGACATCGAAGGCGATACCTGGTTTCCCGAATTCGATCCGGATGAATGGCAGGAAACCGAACGCCATCACCACCCCGCCGACGACAAAAACCCCTATCCCCACGACTACGTCATTCTCGATCACAAATAGAAAATATTCTGGAATTAACGCAAAGGACGCGGAGGCAGGAAGAGATAATGTTGAATGTTGAATTATAAATTTTGAATGAATGTGTATGTGCGTACGGATGGACTGCCTGTTGTCGTTTGTCCTCAACTCAACATTCAACATTTAAAATTCAAAATTTCTCTCAAGGCGTTCCGGGCGGGCAGTTTTGCGGGCACCGGGTGGTGATGTGGCGGTCGGCGGGCTGGCCGAGCTGGTAGGCGGTGAGCTGGCCGCCCCAGACGCAGCCGGTGTCGAGCGAGTGGACGTTACCCGCTATGTGCAGGCCCAGGGCGGCCCAGTGGCCGAACAGGATGGTGGTGTCGATTCCGACCCGTTGCGGCAGGTCGTACCAGGGGTAGCAGTCGTTCGGTGGGGCGCCGGGTCCGCCCTTGGCCTTCAACTCCAGCGAGCCGTCACTTTGGCAAAACCGCATGCGGGTAAAGGCATTGCAGATAAAGCGTAATCGATCCCGGCCGGCGAGTTGTTCGGCCCACAGTGTCGGTTGATCGCCGTACATATTCTGAAAAAACGTATGATAGTCATCGCCGCGCAATACCGTCTCCAGTTCCCTCGCATACTGTTGTGCCTCACTCAGGGTCCAGCCCGGATAGATGCCGGCATGTACCATACAATAATCGAGATCAGCATCGTAATGCAGTAATGGCCGTTGGCGTAACCAGTCCAGCAGTTCAGCAGCATCCGCTGCATTCAGTATCGCCTGCATGCTCGCATCGTTGGTGCTGCCGACACCTTCGGCCAGGGCCAGCAAATGCAAATCGTGATTACCGAGAACGGCAGTGACCGCGGGGCCAATCGATTTGACGTAACGCAGGCATTCCAGTGATTTGGGGCCACGATTGACCAGGTCGCCGACCAGCCAGAGTTGATCGCGTTCGGGATCGAAACGCAGTTTATCGAGCAGGGTACGAAACTCGTCATGGCAACCCTGCAGGTCGCCGATTGCATAGATAGCCATAAACTAGTCTGTTTTTCTCAGTTCGATTTGATGAAACCAGCCGCCCGGTGCCAGCCGGGTTTCCTCGATCAGTTGTAATTGCGGACATTGTGCCAGTAACGGTTCCAGAACGACATCGGTGCGGGTGGCGATATGGCGGATCACGGTGTTCAATACCCGTCGCACCGGGGCACGCTCACCGTGGCGCAGAAATTTGTCCAGGATCAGGATGCGCCCGCCGGGACGCACGACCCGGGCAGCTTCGTGCAGAGCGAGCTCCGGTTCGGGCACGACGGCCAGGATCAGGTGCATCAAAATGATATCGAATTGTTCATCGGCATAGGGCAGGCGCATGACATCGCCGCAATGCAACCGGATATTATCCCGTTGTCCGGCGCGGCGTTGCGCGCGGCGTAACATCGCCGTGGTCAGATCGATTCCGACATAGCTAGGCCCGGCGGGCAGATCGGGAATATCCAGGCCGGTACCGATGCCGCTGAGCAGAATGGTTTGATCCCGCGCCTCGCTCAACCGCGCAAGGCTGTTGCGCCGCATACCGGCGGTGGGGCCGTTGACGATCAAATCATAAATAGGCGCGAGCAGCGTATAACTGTGCTTGAGTGACATCGCGTCAGTGCAGGGTGCGCGGTATCGCCAGGGTGAAGGCGGGGATTTCAGCTTCGAATTCGACGCCGTCATCGGCAATCATCTGATAGGTGCCCTGCATGCTGCCAACCGGGGTCCCCAGCACGGTGCCGCTGGTATAGCGAAAGCCGTCGCCGGGCTTGAGATGGGGTTGTTCGCCGACTACGCCCTCGCCCTCGACTTCCTGGACCTTGCCTTCGGCATCGGTAATGATCCAGTGACGGCTGAGCAGTTTGGCCGCTACCGAACCCTCATTGCGAATCGTGATGGTATAGGAGAAGACGTAACGGTTCTGGTCGGGATCCGACTGCTCCTCGATATAGGCGGTTTCCACGTCTACCTGCGTGTTATAGATCTGGTTGGTCTGTTCCATGTAACGACTCGTTAGCTATTGGTGTACGTTTCCGGACGCTGGTCATCGCGGGTTTTGATTGATACCTAGTCTACCGTCATTTTAGCCCGCTTGATAACCGCTTTCTCGATTGTCGTGTTGCAACGGTTCGTTGCAGTTAAAAACCACGTTGCCATTATGGCGATGAACCGGGTAACGGCTTCATTGCGCCACCGGCAGTCACAACAGCAAATCACCCTTCCCCATTTCGGCTGACGCGGTACAGGTTTTAACCGCGCGTCAACCGCCCTGACGCAGGCGGCCGGTCGGGTGTTCGTGTCGATCGATCAGGTCCTGTTCCAGTAACCACCGACAGGTGTCCTCTGCGTCCTGCTCGAACCAGCACTGTGCCGAGCCGAGCCGGAATGTGTAGCCCCAGCGATCCATATCCTGCCACATGCGTTGCCGGCCCACGCCCGGCAGCTGATCGGCCAGCAGAATTTGCAAATAGCAGACGGCGTTCTCTTCATCATAGCCGCCCCCGGCATCCGTATGCAGCCGGGCACGGCGTAGGCTGTCCATGCAGATATAGTGGCTGGCCTCATGCAGGGCCGATTGCAGCGGGGTATGGGATCGGATGAACAGCTGCCAGCCGATCAGGCCCGCCTCGGGATCGCCCCAGAAACTGCCGGGCAGGGGCGCCGGCTCCTCGATCAGCACCACCTCCAGCTCGTAGGGGGCCAGCAATTGTTGCAACACCGGCAAACCGGCGTCGGCGCAACTCATCACCTGCTGGTGGGTGGCGGAAACAGTCATAGTACGATTTTATTCTTCTTTGTTCACAGCGCATTCGCCAGTCTGGCGAACGCGGGCAAATCGAGTTGTTCCGGTCGTTCGGTCGGTTCGATGCCCAGCTCTTGCAGTCGGGTCCCGTCCAGATAGCCCTTCAGCGAATGGCGCAGCATTTTGCGTCGCTGGCTGAAGAGGCGATTGACCAGCCAGGCGAGTTGTTTGCTGTCGTTGACCTGTACCGGCGGGACGGCATGCGGGATCAGCCGGACAATGGCGGAGTCGACTCTGGGGGCGGGAGTGAAGGCGCCGGGGCGGACGATGAACAGCTGCTCGGCCTGGCAATAATAGCCCAGCATAACCCCGAGTCGGCCGTAGGCTTTGCTGCCCGGGGGGGCGACGATGCGATCCACGACCTCTTTTTGCAGCATGAAGTGCATGTCCCGAATGCACGCCAGCTGTGCCATCAGGTGAAACAGCAATGGGGTGGAGATGTTATAGGGCAGATTGCCGACCAGCCGCAGTTTCTCCCGGTCCTGGCGCAGGGCGCAGAAGTCGAAGCGCAGGGCGTCGGCATGATGGATGGTCAGCTTACCCGCTGCGGCGCTGCGGGCTTCGAGGACGGGGATGAGATCCCGATCCAGCTCCACGACCTCCAGCTGACCGCAGGCTTCCAGCAGCGGGGCGGTCAGCGCGCCCTGGCCGGGGCCGATCTCCACCAGATGCTCACCGGGGCGCGGGGCGATGCTCTGGACAATGCGCTGGATGACGCCCGGGTTGTGCAGGAAGTTCTGGCCGAAGCGTTTGCGCGGACGGTGCTGGGACATGGGGATCAGGCCGGGCGGGTGGCGTGGACCATCTCGATAGCGACCTGGATCGCGTACTCGAGACTGCCGGCCTCGGCGCCGCCACGGCCGGCCAGCGTCAGCGCGGTGCCGTGGTCCACCGAGGTGCGCACAAAAGGCAGGCCGAGGGTGATGTTGACCGCCTTGCCAAACCCCCGATGTTTGAGCACCGGCAGCCCCTGATCGTGGTACATGGCCAGCACCGCGTCGGTCTGCTCCAGAGCGGCCGGGGTGAACAGGGTGTCGGCCGGCAGGGGCCCGACCAGATCCAGTCCTTCGGCGCGCAATGTCTCCAGCACCGGGGTGATCACCTCGATCTCCTCGCGACCCAGATGGCCCTGTTCGCCGGCATGGGGATTGAGCCCGCAGACCTTGATTCGCGGGGCGGCCAGCGCGAAATGGCGGCGCAATTCACTGTGCAGGATCCACAGCACGGACTGCAGGTTGTCGCGGGTAATGGCGGCGGGAACATCGCGCAGGGCCAGATGGGTGGTGGCCAGGGCTACCCGCAGCCCGGGCGTGGCCAGCATCATCACCACCCTGGCGGTGCCGGTGGCGGCTGCCAGGTACTCGGTATGGCCGGTAAAGGGGAAACCGGCCTGATTGATCACCCCCTTGTGCACCGGCCCGGTCACCAGGGCGTCAAACCGACCGCTGCCACAGCCGTCGACCGCCGCATCCAGACAGGCCAGGACATACGCGGCGTTGGCCGGGTTGAGTCGGCCGGCCGTGACCGGTTCCGCCAGGGGCACCGCCTGTACCGAAAGCCGGCCGGCCTCGGTAACGGGGTTGTCCGGTGCCCAGGGCTGCAAAGCGAGGGAGAGGCCCAGCTGCCGGGCGCGTTGTTCGAGTAGCTGTGGGTCGGCGATGGCCACCAGCGGCGTCTCACGCGGCTGCTGGGCGGCCTGGATGATCAGATCGGGGCCGATGCCGGCCGGTTCGCCGGGGGTGACGGCGAGGGTGCAGGGCGGCCGGGTCACTGGTTCAGCCGGTAGTCCACGTAGGCTTCGGCACGCAGCTGGCGCAGCCATTGTTCGATGGCTTCGTCGCTTTTGCGTTTGTGAATGGCCTGGCGGGCCTGCATGCGCTGGTACTGTTCGGTGTCGTCATGCTTGCGTCGCGAGATGACTTCGACCAGATGCCAGCCGAAACGGCTCTGGAAGGGCTGACTGATCTGCCCGGGCTGCAGCCTGTTCATCTGCTCCTCGAAGCGGGGCACCATGCTGCCGGGCGTGACCCAGCCGAGGCTGCCGCCGTCGGCGGCGGAACCGGTATCGTCCGAGTGGGCGCGGGCCAGATCGGCGAAACTTTCACCCTTGAGGATACGTTCGCGCAGGCGCGCCAGCCGCTGACGGGCCTCGGCGTTGGAGATCAGCTGATTGGGGCGGATCAGGATGTGCCGGGCCAGGGTTTGTTCCACAATGCGCCGTTGTTCGGGGCTGCGGCGATCGATCAATTTGATGATATGAAAGCCGCTGGAGCTGCGCTGGGGTTCGCTGATATCGCCCGGTTGCATCTCGACGATCACCTCGGCCAGCGCGGTCGGCAGCTGGCCGCCTTTGCGCCAGCCAAGATCGCCGCCCTGCAGCGCGTTCTGGCCGCTGGATTCGGCTACTGCGGTCTGATGAAAATCGGCGCCCAGGCGCAGACGGTTATAGACCTGACTGGCCTTGTTTGCGGCCTGTTCAATCTGATCCGGGGTGGCGCCTTCGGGCACACCGATCAGGATGTGGCCGAGCCGAAATTCATCGTTCAGGCCCTGGCGGCTCTCGAGATTGGTCAGATAGTTGTCCACCTCTTGCTCGGTGATGTTGACGCTGTCCTCGACCCGGCGCTTGCGCAGCTGATTAATAATGATGTCGTTGCGGATGTTTTCGCGAAAAGCGGCAAAGCTCATGCCGTCGCGACGCAGCACCTGCTGAAACTGCGGCAGGCTGAGATCGTTCTCGCTGGCGATATTGTTGATGACCTGGTTGACGGTTTCATCGTCCACCCGGATCCCGACTTTCTGCGCCAGTTGCAGCTGCAGTTTTTCGATCACCAGGTTTTCCAGCACCTGCCGTTCGAGCACCTCCTTCTCCGGCAGACGCTGCTGTTGCTGGGCGGCCTGGTTTTTGATGCGCTGCAGGCGCTCGTCCAGCTCAACCCGGGTGATGACATCGTCGTTGACAATGGCGACCACGTGGTCGAGTTCTTCGATGGTGGCGGCACCAAGGGGAGCGGTGGACAACCCGAGCAGGCTGAACAGCAGACCGAAAATGAGGTGTTTCATGATATGAGACAAGTGGTTAATAACAGGCCGACTAGCATAACACAAGCGGCCCGGCCCGATGCCAGGATTACTGCGGGCCGACATGGGTTTGCTGGCCAAAGCTGGCCAGGCCCTTGAGCTCCAGCATCAGCATCAGGACGTTCTCCTCCGGGCGGTCGACGCTGAGAAAACGGCGGCGGGCTTCCAGATTGACGCCCCAGCAACAGCTGTCGTAGCGCAGCCCGAGGGTCGATTCCAGCTCCCGCTGATTCTGCTGGTCGTAGAGCCGGCGGCCGTGGAACTGCCAGCGGGGATTGAGCCGCCAGTCGAACCCGGTCTCGTTGGTCTCCAGGCGATCCCGCTGAAAGCGGTAGGCGACGGAGAGGGAAAGCGCGTCCAGCGGCGAGTAGCGCAGCCGGGCGTTGGCCGTGGTAATTTTTTCGGTGTCCGGCGACCAGGTCAAATCGCTGTCGAAGTTCCACCGGGCGTTGGGCCGGGCGTCCAGTTCGGCAATGATGTCCGAGCGCCGGCTGTCATCGAGCGCATCGTTGCCCAGCGTGACTCGCCGATCATCAAAATAAAAGATCTGCGCCAGACGCGCCATTAACAACTCCTCGCCGCTTTGCTGGCTCAGCAGCCGGGTGGTCAGTGCCGCGGTCAGATGGTTGGTATCGCCGATGCGATCCACCCCTTCAAAGCGATTGGCACGAAACGGATCGTTGATGGTAAAGCCGTACAAACTGCTGTCGAATACCGGCAGATCCTGCTGATCCCGGTAGGGAATGTAGGCGTAAAAGAGTTGCGGCTCCAGGGTATGCAGCAGATCGAGGCCGCCGAGGCGCGCATCGCGCTCGAAAAACAGGCCGCTGTCGAGGCTGAAGATCGGCACCGTGCGGGTCGGTTCGCTCTCCCCGGCGGTGGTGGTCGGGTCCAGATTGTACTGGCTGTAGTGCAGTTCGAGTTTCGGCTCGGTAAAGCCATACACGGCACGCAGGGGCAGGCTGATCGAGGGGGCCAGATCCAGGCGCTCGCCCACGACCTTGTTAGCGCGATGGTCAAAATTTACCCACTGGGCGTCGAAATTGTAATTGAGCGCATTGTCCCGCTGCGGCAGCCGGGTCTGGAGTCCCAGCTGCGGCAGCCGTTGATAGGTTTCGTTGCCGTTGATCACCTGATGGCTCTGGGCCAGGGCCGTGAACTGCCACTGTTCGGCGTTGTAGGTCAGTTGCCCGCGCCGCTCCAGATGGGTGGTGCTGGAGGCGTTGAGATCATCGCCGAAATCGAACAGGTGATCGGTATCGGCGACATAGTTGTAATCCACCTGACTGTTCCAGCCGGGGCTTTCGTTACCCTGGTGCTGCCAGCGAAAGCGCTCGCGATCCTCGCCATACACCTTGTCGTCGGACAGATAATGCCAATCCACCTGGCCCCTGGCGGACGAGGTCAGGTAACGGAATTCGTTTTCCAGCATGGGGCCGCGGCGGGTCATGTTGTCGAGCGTGATGGTGGCGTCCATCTGTGGCGCGATGTTCCAGTAAAAGGGAACGACGATCCGGGTGCCGTGCTGATCCGAGCGCCCCACCGAGGGATAGAGCAGGCCGCTCAGGCGCTCCTCGCCGATGGGAAAGCGCATGTACGGCAGATAGAGGAACGGTACCCCCTTGAAGCGGACCACCACGTTGCGGGCCGAACCCTGGCGGTTTTCGCTGTTGAGCATGATATGGCCCGCGCTCAGCAACCAGTCGGGATCGCCCAGATCACAGGTGGTGTAGGTGGCGTCCTTCAGTTCGGTCCGGTATTCATCCAGGATGCGGATGCTGCCGGCCTGTCCCTGTTTGTTTTCGCTGGTGCGATAGGTGCTGGCGGTGATCTGACCGGTGTTGCTGCCCAGATCCATGTCCGCCGTCTCACCGGTGATCAGCAGATCGTTACGCAGCAGGCGCACATCGCCTTCGGCATGCACGGTATCCTGCTGACGGTCGTACTCGGCCCGCGCGGCATTGAGCTGGTTGAGACCCCGGATAATCACCACGTCGCCCTCAAAGACGCTGGTTCCCTCGAGGCTGATATCGGCGCGGTCCGATTCCACGTGGGTGCGCAGATCGCCCGGATCGCCTTCAACCCGGGGCAGGGGGGCGTGGGTCTCGGGCGGACAGAGGCCGGCCGCCGGTGTGTCCGGCGCCGGACTCTGGCTCATCCCCGGCGCGGCCCAGAACAGCAGGGCGCCCAGTAACCCCGTGCGGCTGAGCGCATGGCAGGGCAAAAGCTGAGAAAGGGGTTGGCGCAACGCTGACCTCGGGTTTGCGAATCGATTGTGATTGCCGCGGCAGACGGTCGGATTATGATAGTTTGGCATTATACATGGTCACGGGTTGATCGCCGCATGTCCGATTGCGGGGAAATCGCCTTTGCAGGGCGCCCGGGGCGGGCGACAAGCGGTATAATTTCTCTTCGGTGCGATGCGACAGGCAAAACCTTTTGGACAAACGTTTACAACAACTCGAACAATGGCTGATGACGCTGGGCTATCGTGATTATCAGCTTGAACCGGCCTCGGCCGATGCCAGTTTTCGGCGCTACTTCCGGATTCGTCACGCCGGCGCCAGTTTTATCGTGATGGACGCGCCGCCGGAACAGGAGGATACCGGGTCGTTTATCCGCGTGGCAGAGCTGCTTGCCGAGGCCGGTCTGCATGTCCCGCAGATTCAGGCGCGGGATACCGGGCAGGGTTTTTTGCAGTTAAGCGACCTGGGCAGCCGGCTCTATCTTTCGGTTCTGGATACGCAGTGTGTCGAGCCGTTGTACGCCGATGCCCTGGCCGCGTTGTTGCGTTTGCAGCAGCATTCCGCGCCTGACTGGTTGCCCGATTATGATCGGCCGTTGCTGTTACAGGAGATGCAGCTGTTTGCTGACTGGTATCTGCGACGCCATCTCGGGCTTGAACTGGAGGTGCAACAGCAGAGCGTTTTACAGGAGAGCTTTGAGCACCTGGCCCGTGTTGCGCTGGAACAGCCTCAGGTGATCGTGCACCGTGATTATCATTCCCGCAATCTGCTATTGAGTGAGCCCAATCCCGGGGTGATCGATTTCCAGGACGCGGTCGTCGGCCCGGTCACCTACGATCCGGTCTCCTTGCTGCGCGATTGCTACATCGCCTGGCCACGGGCGCAGGTCGAACAGTGGCTGCGGGATTATCATCGCCAGGCACAGCAGGCCGGGATTGTTGAGCAAGGCATCGACGCAGGGCAGTTTCAGCGCTGGTTTGATCTGATGGGGGTGCAGCGGCATCTCAAGGCCAGCGGTATTTTCGCCCGGCTCAACTACCGCGACGCCAAGCCCGGCTACCTGGCGGACATTCCCCGGACCCTCGGTTATGTGCTGGAGGTAGTCGCGGATTATCCCGAGCTGGCGGTATTCGCCGATCTGTTGCACGCGCTGGCGATTCCGCAACGGCTGGCGCAAATGGCGCCGCGGGGCGTGTCGGCATGAAGGCGATGATTCTGGCGGCCGGCCGTGGTGAGCGCATGCGACCGCTGACCGACCACTGCCCCAAGCCCTTGTTGCAGGTCGGCGGCAAGACGTTGATCGAATACCACGTCGAGGCACTGGCCGCCGCCGGGATCACCGGGATCGTCATAAACCATGCCTGGCTGGGCGCGCAGATCGAGACCGCCCTGGGGGACGGCCAACGCTACGGCGTGCGCCTGGACTACTCGCCGGAGCCTGCGGCGTTGGAGACTGCCGGCGGCATTGTTCAGGCGCTGCCGCGACTGGGGGAAACCTTTGTGGTGATCAACGCCGATATCTGGAGCGACTACCCTTTCGCCCGCTTACCCGAGGCCCCCGCCGGTCTGGCCCACCTGGTGATGGTCGACAACCCGGCGCACCACCCGCGGGGTGATTTCGTCCTGCAGGGGGATCGGCTTGACGAGCAGGGTGAGCCGCGCCTGACTTTCAGCGGCATCGGGGTGTATCGCGCCGAACTGTTCGCCGGTCTGGCGCCGGGCATGCGACCGCTGGGACCGTTGTTGCGCCAGGCCATGCAGGCGGGCAAGGTGAGTGGCGAGCATTATCGGGGACAGTGGTGGGATATCGGCACCCCGCAACGGCTGGCGCAATTGAACGCGCAACTGACGGGCAACGGATAATCGCGCATGGGTGAAGAGATACAAAACAGCCAGTTCGATGCGCAGGATTACGTTCGTTTCGAACAGCGTCTGCAGCAGGAAACCGCGTTGCTCAAAAGCTGGGTGCAGGAAGGGCGGCTGGCGGCGACCGAGCCGCAGGGAGGCTTTGAGCTGGAAGCCTGGTTGATTGACGAGGCGTTGCGGCCGCTGCCGATCAACGAAGCCTTTCTCAAGCGACTGGATACGGATCTGGCCTCGCCGGAGCTGGCCAGTTTCAACTTCGAGGTCAACAGCACCCCGCGGCGGCTGCACGGATCGGTATTCTCCGCCATGCACCGGGAGTTGACCCAGACCTGGCACCATTGCCAACAGACCGCCGCCGCGCTGGATGCCGGGGTCATCATGATCGGCATTCTGCCAACGGTGGAAAACGATTCCCTGACCCTGGCCAACATGTCGGGTATGCAGCGCTATCGCGCCCTCAACCGGGAAGTGGTGCGCATGCGTCACGGCAAGCCGCTGGTGCTCGATATCAATGGCGAAGAGCACCTGCGGGTGACTCATCGCGATGTGATGCTCGAATCCGTTGCCACCTCGTTTCAGATCCACCTGAAGCTGACCCCGCAAAACGCGGTGCCGCTGTTCAATGCCAGTATTATATTGGCCGGGCCCATGGTGGCGCTGAGCGCCAACTCCCCGTTTTTATTTGGCAAGAACCTGTGGGCCGAGACCCGTATTCCGGTGTTTGAACAGGCGGTGGCGGTCGGCGGCTATGATGCCGCCCGTTTCGGTCCCATTCGCCGGGTTACCTTCGGCGACGGTTATGTGCAACAGTCGCTGCTGGAATGTTTCGAGGACAACCTGGCCCATTATCCGATCATGCTGCCGGTGGATCTGGGCGAGGATCCCGAGCGGCTGGCGCATCTGCGCATGCACAACGGTACCATCTGGCGCTGGAACCGTCCGCTGATCGGCTTCGATGAGGACGGTCGGCCGCATCTGCGGGTGGAGCACCGGGTGGTGCCCGCCGGCCCGACCTTAATTGATACCATCGCCAACGCGGCGTTTTATTACGGCGCCGTGACCGCGCTGGCCAACATGCCGATGCCGCCGCGGCGCCGCCTGGCGTTCGACAAGGCGCGGGACAATTTTTATGCCGCGGCCCGCTTCGGGTTACGCGCCCGGCAACAGTGGTTCGACGGGGCGCAGTTGTCGGTCAGCGAACTGTTAAAAAAAGTGTTGTTGCCCATGGCCAAAGAGGGACTGGCGCAGCTGGGGGTGGTCGGGGCCGACAGTCAGATGTACCTGGATATCATCGCGCAACGGGTGGCCAGCGGCCGTAGCGGCGCTCAATGGCAACGCGACTATGTCAAACAGCACGGCCGGGACATGCATGCGCTGACCGCCGCCTATCTGGAACGTCAACAACAGGGGGATCCGGTGCATGAATGGAGCGTCTGACAGCGCATTGACACTACTGAATCAGCTGCCGCCGGGACTGCTCGATCTGCCCGCCGAGCGCCTGCACGAGAAACTGTCGGGACCGACCCTGATTGAACTGCCGGGCAGCGATCCCCGACCGCTGTTTATTTCGGTATTACTGCATGGCAATGAGACCACCGGCTGGGACGCCATGCGCGCGGTATTGAAAAAGTACCCCCGCTTGCCGCGCACGCTGTATCTGTTGATCGGCAATGTCAGCGCGGCGGCCCGGCGGCAGCGGCATCTGCCGCACCAGGCGGACTATAACCGTATCTGGAAAGGTGATGGCGACGGCCCCGAATATGCCATGGCCCGGCAGTTGTTACGCTGGCTGGAACAGCGCCCCCTGTTTGCCGCGATTGATATTCATAACAACACCGGCACCAATCCGCACTATGCCTGTATCAACCGGCTTAACGATGATTATCTGCATCTGGCCACGCTGTTCAGCCGGACCGTGGTCTATTTTCTTAAACCCGACGGGGTATTGTCTCTGGCCCTGTCACGCCTGTGTCCGGCGGTGACGCTCGAATGCGGCAAACCCGATGATGCACACGGCGTGACCCATGTGATCGAGTATGTGGAAGCGGCACTGCATCTGTCGGCATTTCCCGAGCATGAGGTAGCCGCGCAGGATGTGGATCTGTTTCATACGGTGGCGGTCGTCAAGGTGCCCGAACAGCTCACTATCGGCGTGGACGATCCCCGGGCGGATATCGATCTGAGTTCGGCGATCGATCATTATAATTTCAGTGAATTGCCGGTCGACACCTGTTTTGGCCGTTATCGCCATGGCGGCGATACCGCGCTGGAGGCACGGGATGAGCTGGGCAACGAGGTCAGTGGCCGTTATTTTGCGTTACGCGACGGTCAAATCTACACCCGTGCGCCGGTCATGCCCTCGATGCTGACCCTGGATATCGGGATTATTCGCCAGGATTGTCTCTGTTATCTGATGGAGCGCCTGCCGTTGCCGACGGGCGAGTAATTGCTCGATTGCCCGCCCCCATCTGTCTTGTGACTATCCTGTTATCGGGAAGGGCTATGTTTAATTTTGAATGTTGAGTTTTAAATTTTGAATGGCTGAGCGGTGTTTTATTCAAAATAAAACATTAAACATTCAAAATTACTTCAGTACCTCACGGCATACCATAATCGCCCGAGGAGTTCGTGCAGGGCCTTGCGGGTATCGTCGAGAGCCCGGGCGTCGGGGACGAACTGTAACAGCAGCGGCCGGGCATTGGTGGTGTAGGCGGTAGGCGCGGGGATGACGTCAAGATCGTGTTGTTCGAAGACAACAACCGAGCGCGGCATGTGCCAGGCATGGGTAACCAGGGCGATACGGGTGATGCCGTCGCGTTTCAGTTGCTGTTGGCTGTAGCGGGCGTTCTCCCAGGTGTTGCTTGATGCCGTCTCCACCCACTTGACCGGTACCCTGAACTCATTTTCCAGTACCCGACGCATCAGCTCCGCCTCGGGGGGTTCGCGGCCATACGGATTGCCGCCGGTGACCAGAATCGGCAGACCGGACTGGCGGTGCAGGCGGGCGCCGTAACGCAGTCGTTCCAGGGTATGTTTCGAGACTGTGTCCTGATCGTTATATTCCGGCGCATCCGCGTAGCGCCCGCCGCCGAGAATCACAATGGCCTGGGCCTGGCGTTGGTTTAACTGTGAGCTGGTGATCGGCGCGGTCTGTTCCAGCAGGGCCAGCAGATTAGCGGAGACTACCGGCAGGCTGGCGGCGATCAGCAGGACAAAGCCGCCGATGATCAATATCTTGCCGGTAATAAAGAGGCGACCGATGATCAGTGTGCCGAGCAGCATCATCAGGATCATCAGACCCGGCGGCATGAGCAGCGCTTCAATCAGACGTATGAATAGAATTTCCAATGAAAGTACCCCGGCATTGTTATGGTTGTATCGGGTACAGCAATTTATTTTTTATTCTTTAGCCGACCGATTCGCCGGCGGCCTGCTTATCCGCGTGATAGGAGGAGCGCACCATGGGGCCGCTGGCCACATTAGTGAAGCCCATCCGGTAACCAATCACTTCCAGCTGTTTGAATTCTTCCGGTGTGACATAGCGGCTGACCGGCAGATGATGGGGGCCCGGTTGCAGGTACTGGCCCAGGGTCAGCATGTCACAGTCATGGTCACGCAAATCCTGCATGACCTGTTCGACCTCATCAAGGCTTTCGCCCAATCCCAGCATCAGCCCGGATTTGGTCGGTATGTCCGGATGCTGTTGTTTGAATTCCTGCAACAGTTTGAGCGACCAGTGGTAGTCGGCGCCGGGCCGGGCCTGTTTGTACAGACGGGGCACGGTTTCCAGATTGTGGTTGAAGACGTCCGGCAAGGCCTCGGCCAGAGCCGTCAGCGCCCTGTCCATGCGTCCGCGAAAATCGGGAACCAGCACCTCGATGCGGGTCGCCGGACTCTGTTCGCGCACCGCGGCAATGCAGCGGCTGAAGTGGGCTGCGCCGCCGTCGCGCAGATCATCCCGGTCCACGGAGGTGATGACCACATAGCGCAATTGCATGGCGCCGATGGTGACCGCCAGGTTATGCGGCTCCTGTTCGTCCAGGGGGTCCGGTCGACCGTGGGCAACATCGCAAAACGGGCAGCGCCGGGTGCAGCGATCGCCCATAATCATGAAGGTCGCGGTACCGTGGGCAAAACACTCGCCCAGATTCGGACAAGCCGCTTCTTCGCAGACCGTATACAGGTTGTGTTCGCGCAGTAGTTGTTTCAGCCGACCCACTTCCGGCGAGTTGGGCGAACGGGCGCGAATCCAGTGCGGTTTGGGCAGTGGTTTGTCCGCCGGGACCACCTTGATTGGAATGCGATCGGTCTTGGATTTGCCCTTGAGCGGATTGGCGGGGCGCGGTGGTGTGTCCTGTGAATGGGTATCGGACGGATGACTCATGGGATTATTCCAGCGGCTGTTCCCGGCCATTGTAGCCCAGATTGCTCAGCAGATGGGCAACGAATCGATCGCTGATCGTTTCCAGACTGTCGGTGACGCCCAGATCGCGCATCTGGGTGACAGCCATGCCCGCGTAACCGCAGGGGTTGATACGGGCAAAGGGTGACAAATCCATGTCGATATTCAGCGCCAGGCCGTGATAGGTACAGCCCTGTTTGACCCGCAAGCCCAGCGCCGCGATCTTGGCGCCTTCAACATAGACACCCGGTGCATCGCGCCGTCCGCGCGCCTCGAGATGATAGTCGGCGAGCAGATCGATGACCGCCTGTTCCAGACGGGTGACAAACTCACGTATTCCCAGTCCCAGCCGTTTGAGATCCGCCAGGGTATAGACCATCAGCTGTCCCGGTCCGTGATAGGTGACCTGGCCGCCGCGATCGATGGGAATCACCGGGATCTCGCCGGGATCCAGCAGGTGCTCGGGTTTGGCATTGCGCCCCAGGGTAAAGACCGGCGGGTGTTGCAGCAGCCAGATCTCGTCGGGCGTCGTGTTTGTCCGCTGTCGGGTGATCGCCTGCATCTCGTGCCAGATCGGTTCGTACTCACACAGGCCACGCTGCCGTATCAGAGGAGTGTTATCGGATCGCGGTTGGCTCACGGCTAAAGGGTCATCAGTACCGCATCGCTGGCGTTTAGATCCAGATAGATGCGGTCCAGTTGGGCCTTGCTGGTGGCGGTGACCGTGACCGTCAGGGAAACATAGTTGCCCTGACGGCTGTCGCGTCGGATGATATTTTTCTCACTGAGCTCCGGTACGTGCTTGCTGACCAGTTCCATAACCAGCGACTGCAGATCCACGTCACTGCGGCCCATCACCTTGATGGGAAACTCGCAGGGAAATTCCAGAAACGTTTCATCCTGACTCATGACGTTACCCGATTACTTGTATGTTATGGAACCACCGAATGCACCGACTGTACACCGAAAGCACTGAGAAAAACGATACGGGGCATGTTCAGTGCCTTCAGTGTGTTCGGTGGTTTATTGGGACCTTTAACACAAAACGCGGTGCATTGATGCAAAAGCACGGTGACCTCAGACAGAGCGACGCAGCTCGTCCTTGTAATCCTGGTAAATGGCGTACATCTTCTGCCACAAGGGGCCGGGCAGGCCGTCGCCAACCGGATGGCCGTCGAGACGGGTAATCGGCAGAATCTCGCGGGTGGAGCTGGTGATCCAGATCTCCTCGGCGCGCAACAGTTCCTCGCGGCTGATTTCCCGTTGTTCGCAGGTGACACCGTGTTTGTCCGCCAGTTCGACCACCAGATCGCGGGTGATACCCGGCAGCAGACATTCGCCCTTGGGCGGTGTCACTAATTTGCTGTTGAGAACGACAAACACGTTACTGGCGGCACCTTCGGTGACCTTGTCCGCTTTGAGCAGAATCGCCTCGGCGGCGCCGGCATCCAGTGCCTGCTGGCGCAGCAGAATGTTGGGCAGCAGAGCAATGCTTTTGATATGACAATACTGCCAGCGAATATCTTCCAGGGTAATGGCGCCCACGCCCTCTTCGAGCAATTTCGCATCGACCGGGCTGAACGGATTGCTCATTACGAAAACAGTGGGGCTTGCCTCGCCTGGGAACCCGTGGTCACGCCTGGCAACGCCACGCGTGACCTGCAGATACACGGATTGATCCCCCCCGGTGTTGCGTGAGATTACCTGCCGGATTATTTGTGCCCACTGCTCATCGCTCAGCGGATTGACGAGATAAATGCCATTGAGGCTGTCGTTCAGCCGCTGCAGGTGATGTGCCAGGCGAAAGGGCTTGCCGGCGTAGACAGGAATCACTTCATAGACCCCGTCGCCGAAGATAAAGCCGCGATCCAGCACCGGAACACAGGCTTCATCCAGGGGCAGATAATCGCCGTTCAGATAACAAATTGCGTCGGACATACCCGTTAGCCGTCGTTCACTTGAACAACAGTTTGATATTGTCGATCAACTTGCGCCACAGACTACCTTCCTCGACATCGCGCAGTGCCACCAGGGGTTTGCTGAGCAGCTGCTCTTCCCCGAGGGTGACATTCACCGTACCGTATTCCTGGCCCTTTTGAGCCGGGGCCATGATCATCGAGTCGACTTTCATGTGGGCTTTAACATTGCGGCGCTGTCCCCGGGGGATGGTAATATGCAAAGGTGCTTGCAGACCCAGCGGCACCATCTCCTGCTCCCCTTTCCAGATACGCATTTGTGTCAACGGTTCGTTGGCGTCATGCAAGGCGAAGGTTTCGTAGAAGCGGAAACCGTAATTCAATAATTTGCGACTGTCTTCATCGCGTTGCTCGGATCTCGGTGCCCCCATAACGACGGCGACCAGGCGCATGCCATCGTTTTGTGCGGAGGAGACCAGACAATAGTCCGCCGACTCGGTATACCCGGTTTTGATACCATCGACCCGGTCATCCAGCCATAACAGGCGGTTACGGTTTGATTGCTGGATATCATTGTGAGTAAAACGCCGTTCCGCGAACATGGCATATTTTTCCGGGAAGTCATTGATTATCGCGCGGGCGAGTTTGGCCAGATCGGCGGCTGTGGTATAGTGATTCTCATCGGGCCAGCCGGTACTGTTGGTGAAGTGAGTGTCTTGCATGCCCAACGATCGGGCATGGCGGTTCATCAGATTGGCAAAACTCTCCTCACTGCCGGCAATGTGCTCGGCCAGGGCGATACTGGCATCATTACCCGACTGGATAATCACGCCTCTTAGCAGATCCTCCACACTGACCAACGAGTTGTATTCGACGAACATACGCGAGCCGTCAGTGTGCTTGTAACGGGCGTTCTCGCTGATCCGTACTTCGTCATCCAGTTGAATACTGCCATTGCGCAGGGCGTGAAACGCCACATAGCTGGTCATGATCTTGGTAATGCTGGCCGGCTCAACGCGGGCGTTAGCATTGTGTTCAACCAGCACCCGGCCACTGTGATGATCCATCAGCAGTGAGGCTGTTGCAGAAAGTTGTGGCGGCGTGGGGACCAGATCCGGCGCCGCGAGCAGATTGGGACTGAACAGGGCGACAAACAGGGTGACGAGTCGAGACACGGAGCGCATTTTATCCCTCATTTAGGTGTTGAATTCGGTCATTTTAACGGCTGAGGCGCCCAAAACCCAGCGCTCAGTCGCAAAATAGCCAGTTTATTGCTCGTCGCAAGTGAGTCAATTGGCAATCAGGTCAAAAGGGCGAGATGGAAAGAGTGATATACCTGCATTTTGAGTGTTAGCAGGCGCAGACAGCCGCAATAGTCGGGCCAGAGCCGGCGCCGGTGAAGTTGTCAGTCGGTGACGATGCGGGGTATGCCCAGTCCGCTGCGGACAATGCGTTCGACCAGCTGATTGGCCTGTTCGCGGCTGTCCAGCGGTCCGATCCGCACCCGATAGAGCCGGGTGTCGTCGTGAAATGCCGCGGCCACGTCGAAATCGTCGAAGTGTTGAGTAAGCCGGGTGCGCAACTGTTCGGCGTTATCGCGGCTGGAAAATGCTCCCACCTGGATAAAAATCGTATCGTTCTCGTCGCCGGCGGGTTGTGCGGTAGCCGGTTGTGCGTTGTTGTTCGTCTCCGCCGGCAGTCGGCCCATGCGGGCGGCGATATAGCGCGACGAGCCGGCTTCACTCTTGACTCGAGTGGGTTGCGCAGGCCGACGCGGATCCAGCGCACGCACCTGTACCGGCGCAGTACCCTTGCCGGTCATCTCCAGCTTTCTGGCCGCGGCATAGGAGAGATCGATGATGCGTTGCGCATGAAAGGGACCACGGTCGTTAATCTTGACGATAATCTTTTTGCCGTTGTCGAGATTGGTCACCTCGGCGTAGGTGGGTAAAGGCAGCGTCTTGTGAGCCGCGGTCATGGCGTACATGTCATAGGTTTCACCGCTGGAAGTGCGATGGCCGTGAAATTTTTTGCCGTACCAGGAGGCCAGTCCGCGTTCAACATAGCCCTGGCTGCTGGTTTTGACGTAATAGCGTTTTCCACGAACAACATAGGAGTCCGGGTTGCCATAACGGCTGCGGGGTTCCACGCGCGGCACGGCATCGGGGATCCGCGAGGCGTTGAAGTCATCGTCCGGCGCGCTGTCATGCTGCATGGCATAGCGGGAGCCGCTACCGCCGGCGCAGCCCGCCAGGAGGCAGGTTGCGGTGACAATCAGTGCAAACGCGCTTTTCACGGGCAATCCTCCTCTTGTCGGATTTAGTCCCTGGCAGCGGCGATCAGTTCACTCAATTGATACACCGCCATTGAATAAAGAGCACTGTGATTATAGCGGCTGATGACATAAAAGTTGTGCCAGGCGACCCAGTATTCCGGACCCTCTTCCGTTTCCAGCTCGATGAGCGTGCCTTTGATATCCCGGGGGATGTCGCGTGGCAGAATCACGCCGTTATCCAGTAATTCCTGCTGGGTGAAACGCGGGCGCAGGTTGTCGCTGATCAGCCCGGGGTATTTCGTACCGTGTACCTTGACCTTGTGCGTAACGGGTTCTCCCGCTCGCCAGCGGTGTTTATGAAAATAATGGGCGACACTGCCGATGACATCATCCGGGTTATCCCACAGGTCGCGCTTGCCATCACCATCGAAATCGATGGCGTAATTGCGAAAACTGCTGGAGATAAATTGCGGCATCCCCATCGCCCCGGCGTAGGACCCTTTTTGTTCCAGCGGGTCCAAATCTTCCTCACGCGTCATGAGTAGATACTCTTTCAGCTCCTTGCGGAAAAAACTGCTGCGCGGTGGATAGGCAAAGGCCAGGGTGGCCAGAGCGTCAAGCACGGGATAGCGTCCGGCGTGTTGGCCATAGCGGGTTTCAACCCCGATGATGGCGGTGATGATCTGCGGCGGGACACCGAATTTTTCTTCCGCACGTTGCAAGGCGGCGCGGTTCTGGCGCCAGAAGCGCACGCCGCCCTGGGTCCGATCACGGGTGACAAAAATGGGGCGGTACTCATGCCAGGGCTTGCTTTCCGCCGGACGGGAAATGGCATCGAGAATGCTCTGATGCAGGCGGACATCGTCGAACAGTGTCTGCAACCGGTTCGCGTCAAATTCATGCTCCTGACTCATCTCCTGAATAAAGCTCTGTAACTGCTCATTACCGGAAAAGTCACTGGCCTGGGAAGGGGAGGCGAAGCCGAGACACAGGCCAGCCAGATACAGGGTAAAACGGAGAGGGGGAAACCTTTTCATACGACCTACTGCGTTATTGTCAGGTTGATATAAGCCGCCGATGCGTCTGGATTGACATAAGAATACCGAAACCGGCCAGCAAGGTCACTATTGATGTGCCCCCGTAGCTGATCAGGGGCAGGGGAACGCCCACCACCGGCAACAGGCCGGAGACCATGCCGATGTTGATAAGCACATAAATAAAGAATGTCAGGATCAGGCTGCCGGCCAGAAGTCGGTTGTAAGTGTCCTGGGCGCGAGCCGCGATGATGATGCCGCGGGTGATGAGTATCCCGTAGAGCAGCAACAATACCAGCACACCCAGCAGGCCAAACTCCTCACTGAATACGGCAAAGATAAAATCGGTGGAGCGCTCGGGCAGAAAATCCAGATGCGCCTGGGTGCCGTTCAGCCAGCCCTTGCCGTAAATACCGCCTGAACCGATGGCAATGGTCGACTGAATGATATGATAGCCGGAACCCAGCGGCTCGATTTCCGGATTCAGAAAGGTCAATACCCGCTGTCGCTGATAGTCATGCAGCAGATAGTTCCAGATTAGCGGAGTACTGGCAATCAGGGCGATAAGGGCTCCGATCATCAGTCGCCAGCGTAACCCGGCGAGAAACAGGACAAAAAAGCCGGCACAGGCGATCAACAGCGCGGTTCCCAGATCAGGCTGTCGGGCAATCAGCAGCGTGGGAACCACCAGCAGCAGGACACTGATTAAAAGCCGTCCCGGGGTCGGTGGAATGGCGGCAGTGCACAGATACCAGGCGATCATCATCGGTACGGCGATTTTCATGATCTCCGACGGTTGAAAACGGAACAGGCCGAAGTTCAGCCAGCGTTGCGCACCACCGCCGGATTGGCCGAAGAGCAGGACCGCGAATAGCAATATCAGTCCAATACTGAACAGCCACGGTGACCAGAAACGGATGGTTTCGGGTTGCAGTTGCGCCAGGCTTACCATGATTACGAAACCGATCAGGAACCGCAGGGCATGGCGAACAAGCAGCTCGGTATCCCGGTCCGAGGCGCTGTAAAGAACAAAGCCGCCGATAACGGCGAGTATCAGCAGTGCGAGCAACAAGGGCAGATCCAGATGCAGGCGTTGCAGTATCTGGCGGCCGGCGCTGGTCCGGTTTTCGTTGGCAAACTGGTGCTGATCAGTCGGGCTCATGAGGCTCATTCCGCTCAAGAAGATAGTGGTCCATCACCTTGCGTGCGATAGGCGCGGCGGAGGAACTGCCGCTGCCGCCGTTTTCGACAATGACTGCGACGGCAATACGGGGATCCTCCAGCGGTGCAAAGCTGATAAACAGACCGTGATCGCGTAGCTGTTTGATGACGTCTTCCTCGACATACTCTTCGTCCTGGGCAATACCGAATACCTGGGAGGTGCCGGTTTTGCCGGCGGCTTTATATTGCATCCCGTATCCGATACCCCGGGCGGTACCGGTGGGGCCGTGTATTACATCATGCATGGCCTGGATGACGGTTTGCCAGTGCGCCTCGTCAATCCTTTCGACTGGCTCGCGCGGCTTGCTTTTTTGAACAGTAAACTCGTTGGTGGTGGCATCCTGAACAGCATACAGCATGCGCGGCGTCTGGCGCTGGCCCCGTTGACTCAGGGTGGCGGTAATATTGGCCAGCTGTAAGGGAGTGGCCAACATAAAGCCCTGACCGATGCCGGTGATCAGGGTCTCGCCGTGGAACCAGGGCTGGTTGCGCGTGCGGCGCTTCCATTCCCGTGACGGCAGCAGCCCGGGCTGCTCGCCATGAATATCGATCCCGGTCCGTTTGCCCAGGCCGAAACGTGACAGATACTTGTGTATGTTGTCGATTCCCAGTTCAAAGGACAATTCGTAAAAGTAGACATCGCAGGATTCGGTAATCGCCTCGGACAGATCGGTTTTGCCGTGAGCTTTCCAGTCACGATAACGCCGGTCGTCGTTTTTCAGCTTGTACCAGCCCCGGCAATTTATTTCATGATCGGGTCGCAGTGCTTCGGTTTCCAGGCTGGCCAGTCCGAAAAACGGTTTGAGAGTTGAACCGGGGGGGTATTGACCGCGCAGGGCGCGATTGAACAGCGGGCGTGCCATGGAGGAGGTGAGGGCACGATAGGTTTTTGAATCGATGCCATTGACGAACAGGCCGGGATCGTAGGTCGGCATGCTGGCAAAAGCCAGAACCGCGCCGTTGTTCGGGTCTATGGCAACCAGGGCGCCGTTTTCATCACCAAAACTCTCTTCGGCAACCTCCTGCAGACGGGCGTCCAGGTTGAGGTAAAGGTTCTTGCCGGGCCTGGGCAGGGTCCGCTCCAGTACCCGCAGGATGCGCCCCTGGGCATTGGTCTCCACCCGTTGATAACCGACCTCACCGTGCAGCTGCTCTTCATAATAGCGTTCCACACCGACCTTGCCGATATGGGTGGTGGCGCTGTAGTTGGCGGTATCGAGATCATCCAGTTCATTTTCACTGATGCGCCCGACATAGCCGATGGCATGGGAAGCCAGTTTACCCAGGGGATAATGACGCGCCAGCTCGGCCTTGATTTCCACCCCCGGGAGGCGATATTGATCGACGGCGATACGCGCGACCTCCTCGTCGGTCAGACGAAATCGTAACGGAATCCCCTCGAAGCGGCGTTTTTGCTTGCGATAGCGATGAAAGCGGGCGATATCCTGATCGGTCAACTGGATGCGTTGTTTCAATGTTTCGAGCGTGGCATCCATATCCGGAATGTGTTCCGGTACCAGGGTCAGGGTAAAGCTGGGCTGGTTCTGGGCCAGGACAATCCCGTTGCGATCATAAATCAGGCCGCGGGTCGGGGGGATCGGCAACAGGTTGACCCGGTTGTTTTCCGACAGGGTCGAGTAATGGATCTGGTTGATGACCTGCAAATAGAACAGCCGACCGACCAATGTTGCTGCCAATATGCCCACCATGATCGCGGCAACCAGCAGACGTCGATTAAACAACGCGGTTTCGCGCAGGTTATCCTTGAAAGCTGGTTGTCGAGTACGCGGCATGGGTTTATTCAGCTGAGCTGATAACGGCGTCGAATTTGTCGTAATACCAGATAAACCGGGGTCCAGAAAATCAGTGTGCTGACAGCCGGTAACAGCATTTTCCAGAATGAGGGCAGCTCACCGGTCAGGCCCTTGATCCAGAAAACCAGGATATATTGCAAAATGACCAGCAGCGACACGGCCAGCGCCTGCTGCCAGATCGGAAAAACCCGCAGGCGTTGATGCAAATGAATCACGATAAACGCGATCAGTGCCAGGGTGATGGCATACTGGCCGAGCAGCGCATCGCGCATCACATCCAGTAACAGCCCCAGTATCCAGGCGATCCCGACGCCGACCCGCTGGGGCAGCGCCATGACCCAATACACCAGGACCATAATCATCCATTCGGGACGGATCAGTTCCAGCATGTCGGGCAAGGGAACAATGGTCAGTGCCAGTGCCACGATAAAACTGAGCAGGATCACGCCGCCGCCCCCTTGCGCTGCGCTTCTCATTGGTTCGCCCTCCGTTTATGCGCTTCACAGGGGTTTTCCATTTCTGGCAGGTTGGCCAGTGCCGGCCAGACCAGCAGGACTTCCCGGCTGCGCTGCAGTCGCGCGACCGGTTCGGCAACGATTTCGGCAAACGGCAGGCTGGGGTTGGTGGTGACTTCGGTCACCGTGGCCACCGGGTAGCCGGCGGGATAAACACAACCCAGCCCGGAGCTGACCAGCAGATCGCCGCGCTGAATGTCGGCGTTGTTCGGCAGATGCTGCAGTTCCACGCTGCCTTCACCGGTGCCGATCGCCACCGCGCGCAGTCCGTTACGATTCACCTGCACCGGCACGGCATGATTGGGATCGGTGATCAGCAAAGCAGTGCTGGAGAAGGGGGTAACGTGGGTCAATTTACCCATGACTCCATGGGCGTCCACGATCGGCTGACCGACGTACAGTTCATCGTGGTTGCTGCCTTTGTTGATCACGACCTGTTTTCGGTAGGGATCGAGATCCACGGCCAGCAGCTCGGCAATCAGGATCCGTTCACCCGCCCGTTTGGAGGATTGCAGCAACTCGCGCAGATGGATGTTTTCCGCCTCGATAAAAGTCAGCTTTTGCAACTGGGCCTTGAGCAGTGTGTTCTGGGTACGCAGTTCGGTGTTCTGTTTTTGCAATTCGTCGCGGGAGACGAAGGTATCCGAGGCCCAGCCCATGAGCTCGGCAGGCAGGTTGACCGCGTATTGCAGCGGGTAGACCACCACGGCCAGACCGGAGCGGACGGTATGGATGTAACTGGTGCGATGATCCACGGTCATCAGTGCCACTGAGATGAGAATCAACAGCAGCAACCGGATTGTGGCGGACGGACCTTGTACAAATAAGAGTTTAACGGTCAGTCTCCCTGACAGAATCGACTGGTCGGACAGGAATAGAGGTTAGCGGATTTTGCCTGGCAGTGTGAATCCGCCGGACATGCGCCGAAACGCTTATTCGACAGTAAACAGATCGCCACCGTGTTCGTCGATCATCTCCAGCGCCCGGCCGCCGCCACGGGCGACGCAGGTCAGCGGATCCTCGGCGATGATCACCGGCAGACCGGTCTCTTCCATCAACAGGCGATCCAGATCGTTGAGCAGGGCGCCGCCACCGGTCAGCACCATGCCGCGTTCGGCGATATCCGAGGCCAGCTCGGGCGGCGTCTGTTCCAGCGCGGTCTTGACCGCACTGACGATACCCGACAGGGGTTCCTGCAGAGCTTCGAGGATCTCGTTGCTGTTGAGGGTGAAGCTGCGCGGCACCCCTTCAGCCAGGTTGCGGCCGCGGACTTCCAGCTCGCGTACCTCGTGGCCGGGGTAGGCGGTCCCGATGTCCTGCTTGATGCGCTCGGCGGTGGATTCGCCGATCAGGCTGCCGTAATTGCGGCGCACGTAGTTGATGATCGCCTCGTCGAAACGATCGCCGCCGGTACGCACCGAGGAGGAATAGACGATCCCGCTCAGGGAAATCACGGCCACTTCGGTGGTGCCGCCACCGATGTCGACCACCATCGAGCCGCTGGCGTCGGCGATGGGCATGCCGGCACCGATGGCCGCGGCCATCGGCTCTTCAATCAGATAGACATCGCGCGCGCCGGCGCCGGCGGCCGATTCGCGAATCGCCCGACGCTCCACCTGGGTGGAACCGCAGGGGACGCAGATCAGCACCCGCGGGCTGGGCCGGAAAAAGCGGGTTTCGTGGACTTTACGAATGAAATGCTGGAGCATTTTCTCGGTGATGGTAAAGTCGGCGATGACGCCGTCTTTCATCGGTCGCACAGCCACAATATTACCGGGGGTACGCCCCAACATGCGCTTGGCCTCGGTGCCGACCGCGGCAATCGATTTGGGTCCGCCCGGTCCGCGTTCCTGGCGAATCGCCACGACCGAAGGCTCATTGAGTACAATACCCTGACCACGGACATAAATGAGGGTATTGGCGGTACCCAGATCGACGGAAATATCGTTGGAGAAAAGACCCCGTAAGCTTTCAAACATGTTTGTAATCTTTATAGGTGAAAGGACACGACAGTATAAACGCGTACTGTAATCAAATAGAAGGGCTTTGGGCAAGGAATCATCTGTGGTAACGTTGCCAATTTGCCTAGCCCATCACAACCGGCCCGGGGCCGGAGTTTTGGCTTACCGAGGAAATCATGTCACTGGATAAATCTGACGTCGAAAAGATTGCGCATCTGGCCCGGCTGGGCATCAGCGAGGCCGATATTCCCGATTATGCCGACAACCTCTCCAGTATCCTGGAAATGGTCGAACAGATGAATGCGGTGGACACCGCCGCGGTGACCCCGATGGCCCACCCGCTTGACGCGGTACAGCCGTTGCGCGAGGACCAGGTCACCGAAACGGATCAGCGGGAACGCTTCCAGGCCGTGGCGCCCAGTGTCGATGACGGCCTGTATCTGGTTCCCCGGGTCGTTGAATAAGGCCGCTTACGGGCGGATTTCCCCCTTAACTTCCTGCACTACAGAACACTGAAATTACAGAGAGACGGCATGCACGACAAAACGCTTGCGGAACTGGCCCGGGATCTGGATAGCGGGGCATACTCCAGCGAGGAGCTGACCCGACACTATCTTGAGCGTATCGCCAGTCACGATCCGCAGCTTAACAGCTACATTACCGCCGCGAGCGACACGGCGCTGGCGCGCGCGCGGGCGGCGGACGCGCAGCGCGCCGCCGGTGAGGCAGGGCCGCTGACCGGTATCCCGCTGGCGCACAAGGATATTTTCTGCACCGACGGCATCAAGACCAGCTGCGGCTCGAAAATGCTGGACAACTTCGTCGCCCCCTATGATGCCACCGTGGTCACCCGCCTGAACGAGGCGGGAATGGTCACCCTGGGCAAGACCAACATGGACGAGTTCGCCATGGGCTCCTCCAACGAGACCAGTTTCTACGGGCCGGTCAAAAATCCCTGGGATACCGGTACCGTGCCCGGCGGCTCCTCCGGCGGATCGGCGGCGGCCGTGGCGGCCCGGCTGGCTCCCGCGGCCACTGGCACCGATACCGGCGGTTCGATTCGTCAGCCGGCGGCCCTGTGCGGGATCACCGGACTCAAACCGACCTACGGGCGGGTTTCCCGTTACGGCATGATCGCCTTCGCCTCCAGTCTGGATCAGGCCGGTCCCCTGACCCGGACCGCCGAGGATGCCGCGCTGCTGCTCAACGTCATGGCCGGTTACGACCCGCATGACTCCACCAGTCTGGACCGGCCGGTGCCGGACTATACGGCTGATCTGGGTGCGGATCTGACGGGGCTGAAAATCGGCCTGATCAAGGAGCATTTCGATCCCGGCCTGGATGGCGGCGTGGCCGATGCGGTGGATGCCGCCCTGGCCGAGTACAGAAAACTGGGCGCCGAGGTGGTGGAGATCAGCCTGCCCAACACCCACCTGTCGGTGCCGGCCTATTACGTGGTGGCCCCGGCCGAGTGCTCCTCCAACCTGTCGCGTTTTGACGGGGTGCGTTTCGGCTACCGCTGCGAGAACCCGCAGGATCTGGAGGATCTCTACAAGCGCAGCCGCGGCGAGGCCTTCGGCCCCGAGGTCAAGCGCCGCATCATGGTCGGCACCTACGCCCTGTCGGCCGGCTACTACGACGCTTATTATATAAAGGCGCAGCAGGCGCGGCGGCTGATCCGCGACGACTTCGTGCAGGCCTTCGAGTCGGTGGATGTGATCATGGGCCCCACCGCCCCATCCCCGGCCTTCAAGCTGGGCGAGAAAGCGGACGATCCGATCACCATGTACCTGTCGGACATCTACACCATCGCCGCCAACCTGGCGGGCCTGCCGGCCATGTCGGTGCCGGCCGAGTTCGTCAACGGCCTGCCGGTCGGGCTGCAGATCATCGGCAACTACTTCGACGAAGCACGCCTGCTTAACGTCGCGCATCGATACCAGCAGGCCACCGATTGGCACCGGCGAACCCCTTCGGGGTTCGAGTGACGAGTTACGAGGGACGAGTGACGAGGATTGGTCTCGTTCCCGACTCGAGAATTCGTTATTAGTAATGATTATGTTGAAACATGTGGACAGTGACAGGTATGGCTTTATTTCCTCGTCCCTCGTCCCTCGTACCTCGGAACTGACATGATGAGTTGGGAAACGGTTATCGGGCTTGAGATTCATACCCAGCTGGCGACGCAGAGCAAGATATTTTCCGGCGCCCCGACCGCCTATGGCGCGCCGCCCAACAGCCAGGCTTGCGCGGTGGATCTCGGGCTGCCCGGCGTGTTGCCGGTGCTGAACAAGGAAGTGGTCAACATGGCCATCAAGTTCGGCCTGGCCATCGAGGCGCAGATCGCGCCGCGATCGATCTTTGCGCGCAAGAACTACTTCTATCCGGATCTGCCCAAGGGCTATCAGATCAGCCAGTATGAACTGCCCATTGTCGAACACGGCCAGGTGAGTATTCGCCTGGACGATGGCAGCGAGAAGATCATCGGCGTGACCCGCGCGCATCTGGAAGAGGACGCCGGCAAGTCGCTGCACGAGGATTACCACGGCATGACCGGGATCGATCTCAATCGCGCCGGCACGCCGCTGCTGGAGATCGTCTCCGAGCCGGACATGCGTTCGGCTGCGGAGGCGGTGGCCTATATGAAAAAGATCCACGCCCTGGTGCGCTACCTGGGCATCAGCGACGGCAACATGCAGGAAGGCTCGTTCCGCTGCGACGCCAATGTCTCCGTGCGCCCCAAAGGGCAGGAAGAATTCGGCACCCGCTCGGAACTGAAGAATATCAACTCGTTCCGTTTTGTGGAGCGGGCGATCAACTTCGAGGTGGAACGCCAGATCGATCTGCTCGAAACCGGCGGCGAGGTGATTCAGGAAACCCGCCTGTACGACGCCGATAGGGATGAGACCCGCTCCATGCGTACCAAGGAGGAAGCGATGGATTATCGTTACTTCCCCGATCCCGATCTGTTGCCGGTGGGAATCACCGCCGAACATATCGAGTCGATCCGCGCGACATTACCGGAGCTACCCGAAGCCAAAAAAGATCGCTTCATTAGTGAATACGCTCTCAAGGCGGAAGATGCGGTGATTCTGACCGCCAGTCGCGAGATGGCTGATTATTTCGAAACCGTGGCCAGAGTCTCCGGCGAAGCCAAACTGGCGGGCAACTGGGTGATCGGCGAGCTGTCCGCTTACCTGAATAAAGAGGATATGGCAATCGGTGACAGCCCGATCAGCGCCGAGATGCTGGCCGGGGTGATCAGGCGTATCAGCGACAACACCATCTCCGGCAAGATTGCCAAGGACGTGTTCGATGCCATGTGGAGCGGCGAAGGCGATGCCGACACCATTATCGAGAAAAAAGGTCTCAAGCAGATCACCGACACCGGTGAGCTGGAAGCGATCGTCGATAAAGTGATCGCCGACAATCCCGAACAGGTCGAGCAGTTCAAAGCGGGCAAGGAGAAGGTACTGGGCTTTTTCGTCGGCCAGTGTATGAAAGCCACCGGCGGCAAGGGCAACCCGGCCCAGCTCAATCAGATGCTTCGCGATAAACTCGGTAAATGATCCCGACGACGCACGGCCGGCCAATGACGGCCAAAGATGCAGCATGAGTGATACCTTACAACGCTTTTTATTCGAGAACCTCGCGATCCGCGGCGATCTGGTGCAACTGGATGCCACCTGGCAGGCGGTTCAGGAAAAGCATGCCTATCCCGATCCGGTGCTGCATCTGCTCGGTGAGGTGATGACCGCCGCAGTGCTGTTATCGGCGACACTCAAACACCAAAGCCGTCTGACCATGCAGATCCAGGGCAACGGATTGATTCCGTTTCTGGTGGTGGAGTGCACGCACGATCACAACCTGCGCGGCATGGCCCATTACGCGGAAGATATCCAGCCGGCCAGCCTGAATGAACTGGTGGGCGACGGTCGTCTGGCCATTACCCTGGAGCCGGCCGACAGCAGCGAACGTTATCAAAGCATCGTCGCACTGAGTGGCAACACGCTCGCCGAAGCGATCGAGGATTATCTGTCCCGTTCGGAACAACTGGATACCCGGATCTGGCTGGCAGTCAGCGAGGGACGCACCGCCGGACTGTTGATTCAGAAACTGCCCGCCAGCCAAACGGCCGAGGAACAGGAAGGCTGGAACCGGGTGGAACAACTCTCGGCGACCATCAGCCAGCGGGAACTGCTCGATCTGGGGCCGGCGCAAATTATTCACCGGCTCTATCACGAGGAAGATGTGCGGGTGTTCGAATCAGAACCGGTCTGTTTTCGCTGTTCCTGTAACACGGAGCGCGTGATCGGGATGTTGCGCCAACTGGGTATCGAGGAAGTGCGCGCCATCCTCGAAGAAGAACACGCCGTCGAGGTGACCTGCGAGTTCTGCAACCAGCACTACCGGTTTGATGCGGTGGATGTGGAACAACTGTTTGCCGGGGAAGTGACTTACCAGGCGCCGGATACCCGCCAATAAATTCAGCGCGCGCCGCACACCGGGCATTCGCTGTCCTGCTTCAGGGTCAGCGTGCGCCACTCCATATGCAGGGCATCGAGCAATAACAGCTTGCCGTCCAGCGTCGAGCCGATGTTGAGCAGAATCTTGATCACCTCAAGCGCCTGGACACTGCCGATAATCCCGACCACCGGCGCAAGAACGCCGTTTTCACTGCAGGAGGCATCCAGCTCGCCCTCTTCGCGATACAAACAGCGATAACAGGGACTACCGGGCCGGTTCATGAAGACACTGACCTGGCCTTCCATGCGAATGGCCGCGCCGGAAACCAGCGGGGTGCCGGTCGCCACGCAGACCCGGTTGAGGGCAAAGCGAATTTCGAAGTTGTCGGTGGCGTCGACCACCACATCCACATGCTCGGCAATTTCACGCAGCTCCTCGTCGGAAAGTTTGTGATCCAGTGCGGTAATTTGCAGCTGTGGATTGAGTTCCATTAAGGTTTCGGCGGCAGAAGTGATCTTGGGATGGCCGATATCCTTCTGCCTGTGCAGGATCTGGCGTTGCAGATTGGAGAGATCGACGTTGTCGTGATCCACCAGCACCAGCTGTCCGACCCCGGCGGCGGCCAGATACATCGCCACCGGCGAACCGAGTCCTCCCAGACCGAGAATCAGCACCCGCGAGGAGAGCAGCTTCTCCTGCCCGGCGAAATCCACCTGGGGCAGCATGATCTGGCGACTGTAACGCAGCAGTTGTTCGTCGTTCATGGTCGGTTGAGTCTATGCATTAGCGAATAGCGAAAGAATACGCCAAACAAACAGAGTTGAACAGGCAAATGAAAGTTGGCAAATAAAAGTTGGCAGTAGGCAGATGGCAGTTAGCAGTCGGCAGTCAGGAGTTTATGGGGTTTTCTAGCGTCTAGCCCCTAGCCCCTGCTCTTATAGATAGTTACGCCAGTGCGAAGGGCGGGGATCGCGGCAGCCGTGTTCGCGTGCACGGTAGTGCTTGATAAAGATTTCCCGGGTGGTCTTGATCTGGCAGGCAGGACAGCCGAGGTTGGCGCGTTCGGTCTCTTCGGTGTAGTAATAGAGGGAACGCTTGAGTTTGATCAGCAAGGCGTTGTCCAGGTGAAAGCCCACTTCGCACAAGGCTTCCTCGATCTCGGCCAGAGTGATCCGGCGCAGATCGTAGCGCACCAGCAGGCGGGTGTCGTTCAGCGGTTCGACATGTTCGACCCCGTCGGCATTGTGCAGCAGCAGGGCGGCCGACCGGGCCGGGTTGGGCTCGGGCTGCAGGGGGTGAAAGAGTATGTCGCGTTGTTTGATCAAGGTGTCGGGCGTGTCAGCTCAAGATAGCTCAATCCTAACCCCATCGCGCTGGCGGTCAAGAGTGCGGTTGAAAATAAGGGTTTGCTGATTTACGCCGCAGGGCGCTGGCCGACGGCGACCCGGGGGTTCCCGCCGTAGTCAATAAAATCAGCCACTTCACGATAGCCGGCTTCCCGTAACAGGGCCTGAACCGCTTCACCCTGATCATAACCGTGTTCGAGCAACAGCCAGCCACCAGGCATCAGGTGGGACCACGACTGACTGATAATCAGGCGGATCGCTGCCAGCCCGTCGGCGCCAGCGGCCAGGGCATTGCGCGGTTCATAGCGGACATCGCCCCGGGACAGGTGCGGATCGGCTTCGCGGACATAGGGCGGGTTGGAGACGATCATCTCGAAGCGTTGCGATGCCGGTAGATCGCTCAGCCAGTCACCGTGGATAAACTGCACATTGTTCAGCCGGTGACGTGCGACATTGGCCCGCGCCACATCGAGTGCTTCAGCCGATTGCTCCGTGGCGATGATATGGCAGCGTGGGCGTTCGGCTGCCAGCGCCAGCGCAATGGCCCCGCAGCCGGTACCCAGATCGGCGACGGTCCAGTCGGCCTCGGCTGGAATGCGTTCCAGGGCCAGTTCCACCAGGCGCTCGGTATCGGGCCGCGGAATCAATGTCGCCGGCGATACCCTCAATCGCAACGACCAGAAATCCTGTTCCCCCAGAATATGCGCGATGGGCTCACCGGCAAGCCGGCGTTGCAACAAGGCGTCAAAGATTTGTTGTTGACTCGCATGGATCGGCTTCTCCGGCCAGGTATGCAACCAGGTCCGGGACTGTTGCAGCACATGGGCAAGCAACAGCTCGCTGTCCAGGCGCGCCGAGTCGGACACCGCCTGCAGGCGTCGATAGGCATCGTCCAGCAGTTCGCTGACGGTTAACGACATAATAACGGGATCGAATGGCACATGCCGGCATTATACCTGAATCGGGTTTCACTACAGATCAGGGTGGCTCAAGCACCCTTCGGGCATAAACTCCGCGGAGCCACCGTTTATCTACTTTTCTTTCTCTTCCTGTGCTTTGGCTTTTTCTTCCTCGCTCGGTTCGATCAGGCTGAGGATCGTCCAGTCCGCCTGGGGAGCCAGTTTGCCATCCACGACAAACACCTGTATCCGGCCGCGCGGGTCGATGGCAAATAACGGCGTGGCCCGTTTACCGTACTTGTGTTGAAAATCCTCGAAACTGAAATCGTCACTCAGCCGGGTGTCGTGGATCTCGGCACCCTGACTGATCAGGCTGGAGAGTTTGGTAAAGGTAATATCCTCGCCAAACAGCCGGTAACCACGGTGTTCTTCGGCGGCGATGAGCTTGTCGGGGGCATCTTTTTCCTGCGCGGTCTGCAGGGTATAGATCGCACCGGAGCCGAATTCACGGCGAAAGCGCAGTCCGGCCAGTACGTTCACATCGGCCATCGGGGAAAGGGCGAGCATGCGACCGATGCCGACCAGATCCAGGCATTGATCAGCATGCGCGGAAATCGGGTTGCCGTAATAGGTGGGCAGGCCGGCCATGCGCGCCGCACGAATATTCTCCCAGTTGGTATCGGTCAACAGCACATTGAACTCCTGCTCCTGCAGGGCCTGGCCGATGGTGCGGGCCACCGGATTGGCACCGATGATCAGAAACCCGCGCGGCTCCGGCTCGGCGACACCCAGCCAGGTGGCAAACAGTCGCGAGGTGGCGCTTTGTAATACCACGGTGCCGATGATGACCATGAAGGTCAACGGCACCAGTAATGCCGCCTCACTCATGCCTTCCTGTTGCAGGCGCAGGGCAAACAGGGCCGAGACCGCCGCGGCGACGATACCGCGCGGGGCGATCCAGGCCAGCAACGTTCGCTCGCGCCAGTTCAGTGAGGAGCGAAAGGTGGAAACCAGGACTTTCAATGGCCGGGCGATGAACTGGATGGCCAGCAGGACGAACAGGGCCGGCCAGCCCAGTTCGATCAGCGCACTCAGATCCAGCCGCGCCGCCAGAATAATAAACAGGCCGGAGATAAACAGCAGGCTGAGACTTTCCTTGAACGACAGAATGTCATGGATATGCACGCCCTTCATATTGGCCAGCCACAAGCCCATGACAGTGACCGCCAGCAGACCGGATTCGTGATACAGCGAATTGGAAATCACGAAAACCGCGAACACCAGTGTCAAGGTAGTGATGTTGTGCAGGTATTCGGGCAACAGATGATGGCGCAACAGCAGACCCAGCAGATAGCCGGGCACGGCCCCCATTGCGATGCCCACCAGCAGTATCGTGCCGAAACCGAGCAGGGTGGAGCCCAGCGCATCGCTGCCCTGGCCGGTAATAATAAAGTTGAACACCAGCACCGCCAGCAGGGCACCGATCGGATCGATGACAATCCCTTCCCAGCGCAGAATATGGGTCAGGCGGCTGTTGGGGCGTACGGTGCGCAGCATGGGGATGATGACGGTTGGCCCGGTGACCACCGTGATGGCACCGAACAGCAGCGCCAGTTCCCAGCCAATATCGAGCAACAGATACGTGGCGATAGCGGTGACGGCCCAGGTGGCCAGCACTCCCACCGAGACCAGGTTGATCACGACCTGTTGCAAGCCGCGGATTTGTTCGAACTTGAGGGTCAGACTGCCTTCGAACAGGATGACCGCGACGGCCAGGGAGACGAACGGAAACAGCAGATCGCCGAACAGCGTATTGGGATCGAGCCAGCCGGTGACCGGACCGGCGATGATACCGCCCAGTAACAAAAACAGGATCGCCGGCAGTTTCAGCCACCACGACAACCACTGACTGGCAATACCGATCAGGCCGATACCGGCCAGGGCAATGAGAATATGTTCGTGCATGGGCGATCGGCAGCCGCGGTTGTTAGTGTTGTCTAATCCTGCGGGGATTCGATCAGTTTGGCAATATTCAGTTGCCGGATCGCATCAATGGCGACTTCAAAGCGACCTTCGCCGCACAGCCCGCTGATGCCGGCCTGTTCATAGGCCTCGATGGCGTGTTGCAGGCAGGCCTGACGGACACGTTCGGCGAGTGCGAGCTTGTCATCCATGGTTCTGTACCACGCTGATCAGATCGGTGAGTTGTTCAATGCTGGCCGTGGGCCGGGCCTCCCACGGATCGAACGCCACGCCCGGATCGCGCCGCACCCAGGCGGTCGGCATTCCGACCGCCGCGGCACCGAGAATATCGAAGGGATTGGCCGAAACCAGCCAGCAGGATGCCGCCGCCGCGCCGGTTCGGGCCAGGCAGTGTTGATACACTGCCGGATCCGGTTTGTAGCTGCCGATCTCATCGACACTGATGATGTCGCTGAATCGATCCCGGATGCCGGCCTGTTCCAGCAGGCCGTTGACTCCCGCTGCCGTGCCGTTGGAGAAGGCCACCATGCGCACGCCGGCCTGTTGCAGGGCGGACAGTCCCGAGTCCACATCGGCAAAGGCGGGCAGGCTGGCGTAACGTTGCAACAGCCGCTGCTTGTCCGCCTCACTCAGATGGGTGCCCAGTACCGTGTCGCAGTAATCCAGCGCCTGACGGGTGCAGATCGAAAAATCCACGTACTGGCGCATCAGTCCCCGGCGAAAGGTGTATTCCAGTTGCTTGTCGCGCCAGCGCCGGGAAAATTCCCGCGCCCGTTCGCCAATCAACTGCTCCAGTTCAACCACCACCCCGTGGGGGTCGATCAGGGTGCCGTAGATATCGAATGCGATGACCGGGGTTGCCATATTCTGTGCCTGCCAGAAAGCTTGTTCGCTTTATGCAGGATAGCATTAATCGCCGGGTCGACAATCCGGCGCGGCGCGGATTCATCTGAAAACCGGGATGCCCGCTGGTGGATATTCCAAACCAGGGATGTTTTACTTTGATATTGGGTACTTTATGCTCTGTCCGAGATCGATTTAATCAAGGGTACTTGAGAGTGCATCGCCGGTTTCGTTGTAACATGAATGCCAGAATGATCCGTGTTGCCCTGTTGTCGACGCTGGCGTGGTCCATGTTATGCCTGTTGCCGGCGACGGCGCTGGCCGCGTCCGGACATGCCGGTGGGCAACTGCAAGAAATATTGCAAAACCCGGCCGACGCCGGCATGTCGACGGAACTCGACTGGAAAAAACTTCGCAAGTTCTATGCCTCCCGCCACTATCAACCGGCATGGAGCGATCATTCGGGGGTCTTCCTCCCCGCCCGACAATTTCGGGATATTCTGGAAAATGCCGATCGGGAAGGCCTGGAGCCGAAGAGCTATCACCTGAAGTCGATCGCCCGGCAGTGGGGTTCGATCCATGCCGCAAAACGGGCCCGGCTGGATCTGCTGTTGACCGACGCCTTCTTTTTATACAGCCGTCATGTCTCACAGGGGCGTTATGCGCCGTTCGAGGTGGATCCGCTCTGGAATATCGATGTACCGCAGATGGATCCCGTCGCGTTACTGGAGTCGATGCTCGAAGAAGACGATTTCGAACGGGCCTTGCAGGCGCTGGCGCCGCCGCACCCGGGTTATCGCTGGCTGCGTGAGGCACTCAAAAAGTACCGGCAATTGGCCGCACAGGGGGGGTGGCCGACAATCCGGACCAGCGCGATCCTCAAATACGGACAGCGCCATGCGCAGGTTGCCGTTTTGCGCCGGCGGCTGATGGCCGAGGGGGATCTGCAACTGCCGGCAGTGCATGATGCGCAATATTTTGATCAACTGCTGAAGTATGCCGTGGAGCGTTTCCAGGTCCGCCATGGACTGGAAATGGACGGTCTTGTCGGAGCAGGAACCCGGGCGGCGTTGAATGTGCCGGTTTCAACCCGGATTGAGCAGATCAAGCTGAACATGGAACGCTGGCGCTGGCTGCCCGGGGAACTGGGCGAGCGGTATATTATGGTCAATACCGCCAACTTTGAATTGCTGGCGTTCGACAAGAACAAACCCGTGCTGGGCATGTCGGTCATTACCGGCAAGCCGGAACGTCCGACGCCGGTCATACAGGGTATGCTGCATACCCTCGTTCTCAATCCATACTGGACCCTGCCGAGAACGATCGCTATCGAGGACGTACTGCCCAAACAACAACGCAATCCGGAGTATCTCACCTCGAAGGGGATACACGTATTCGCCAACGGCGAGGAGCTGGATCCCCGACAGATCGACTGGTCGAAGGCCGACGAGGATTACTTCCCGTATATCCTGCGGCAGGAGCCCGGCCCCGATAACGCGCTGGGGCGGTTCAAGTTTCTTTTTTCCAATAATTTTGACATTTATCTGCATGATACGCCGTCATACTGGAAATTTGATCAGGCAATGCGTGCATTCAGTTCCGGCTGTATTCGTGTGCAGGAACCTTTCAAGTTGGTGAGTTATTTGTTGCGCTCACAATCCGAATGGTCGGAGCAGGCGATAAAAGCGGCCACCCGCTCCGGGGAGAACCGGCGGATACCGATCCCGGACGCACTGCCGGTCTATCTGGTTTACTTTACCGCCTGGGGGAGAAGCGATGGCACCACCTCGTTTTATCGGGACGTTTACGATCTGGATCAGACCAATCCCGCGTTTTGTCTCACTTCAAACCCCTGATGCCAATACGTCTTCGTCCGATTATGTGAATCGGTGAGCAGTTCGATGACTGTAATTTGAAATCCTTGCACCCCATCTGTATAGTAAAACCATTGCTTATTGCTGCTTTACCATCCCATGTCCAATATCATGACCACACGTCGTCACTTTCTGCGCGCCGCCAGCGGAGTGCTTGGCCTGCTTGCCGCGCCCACGGCTTTCGCGCGTATGACAAACCGGGACGAACGCGTGCTGCACTTTCATAATTTGCACACCGGTGAAAGCCTGGATGCCACGTATTGGGCCGGGGGTGACTACGTCCCGGAACAGCTGGCCGCGCTGGATCATTTGTTGCGTGACCACCGGACCGGTCAGGCCACCAAAATGGACCGCAAGCTGTATGATCTGCTGTTTGCTTTACAGCAGGAAGTTGGCCGTTTTGGCACTTATCATGTCATTTCAGGCTATCGCTCGTCCCGAACCAACGCCATGCTGAACAAAACCAGCACCGGGGTCGCCAAACGCAGCCTGCACACCCGGGGCAAGGCCATTGATATCCGGCTGCCCGGCACCGATCTCAAGCATTTGCGTGAAGCGGCGCTACGTCTGAAGGCCGGTGGCGTGGGCTATTATCCCGATTCCAACTTTATCCACGTGGACACGGGCCGCCCCCGATTCTGGTAAAACCGGCTGTCCCGGGCCGTTTTGCGACGAGCCCACCGGGGGAAAAATCGTATTCAATGACTGATTTGGCTGGCTTGTTGAGTGGTTATGCTGTAATGTATATCAGTAACAGTTTCATCTAGTCGTTCCGGAAGTTCCTCTTGCAGTGTATTCAGCAGATTCTCCCGAAATTTCTAAGTATCAAACTGTCTGTAATACATTGTTTTTTAATATATTAAAGAGGTTCCGTATGAGCACAGGTACAGTTAAGTGGTTTAACGACAGTAAAGGTTTTGGCTTTATTACCCCGAGCGAAGGTGGCGATGACGTATTCGTTCATCATTCCGCCATCCAGGGCAGTGGGTTTAAATCCCTGGCGGAAGGTCAGCAGGTCACGTTTGACACCGAACGCGGTCAAAAAGGCCTGAGCGCGACCAACGTCACCCCGCAATAACCCTTATCAGGTCATTGCGACAAAAAGCCCCGCCTCAGTGCGGGGTTTTTTTATACCCTTTTTTACCCCGTCGCCCCTCAGAACAGACCGCCCCTCCCCGCTAGCGGGCGATCTGTTGCTGCATCAGTGAGTTGCGTATACGGGTGATCTTCTCGGCGTTCTTCTGTCATGCCGCTTCGGTGACTTCCGGCGGGCTGATGCGCATGGTGGGAAGCGCTTGCCGGAAGTCTGTACTCGCCGGCAATCAGGCCGCGGGGCGTGGTCGTTATCCAGTAAGAGGTACATATTTCATCCCTGCAGATTGACTAACAGGCCATGAAGTAATGCCTGATGCGAGTTAATTCTTGTTATTTTAAAGGGGAAATCGGAGCGGGGAATAACACAATCCCGCTGAACAGGATGAGATGAATGATACAATTCGCCATCGAAAAAAAGGAACAGAGGATGTCGATAGAACAACAACAAACAGACAAGTTGCCCACCTCCGTTCCGTTACGGGAATTTTTTCTCTACTGGCTCAAACTCGGGTTTATCAGCTTCGGGGGCCCGGCGGGCCAGATCAGCATGATGCATCAGGAGCTGGTGGAAAAGCGCCGTTGGATATCAGAGCGTCGCTTCCTGCATGCATTAAACTACACGATGGTTCTGCCGGGCCCGGAGGCACAGCAGCTGGCCACTTATATCGGTTGGCTGCTGCATGGCGTCTGGGGTGGCATTATGGCCGGAGCTTTATTTGTTCTGCCGTCTCTGATTATTATCGGCGGCCTGACCTGGGGCTATCTGGAATACGGCGATGTGCGGGCCGTCGAGGGTGTACTGTATGGTGTCAAGCCCGCAGTGACGGCGATTGTCGTCTTCGCTGCCTATCGGATCGGTACCCGGGCACTGAAGAATAACGCGCTCTACGCCATTGCGGTGTTGGCCTTTATCGCCATCTTCGTTTTAAATGTGCCTTTCCCCTATATTGTTATCGGTGCCGGTATTATCGGCTATGTGGGTTTTCGCTTCGCCCCCGACAAGTTCAACAGCAAGGGGCATGGCGGGGAAGCCGGTCATTCGTACGGCCCGGCGATTATCGATGACCATACGCCGGTTCCCGAACATGCCCGGTTCAAGTGGCGACGCGTGGTTGTGATTGTCCTTGTCGGACTTGTCTTGTGGGCTGCGGTAATGCTCGGATTGCTGGCGACATATGGCTGGCAGGGCACCCTGACCCAGATGGGGTGGTTCTTTACCAAGGCCGCGCTGGTGACTTTCGGCGGCGCATATGCCGTCCTGCCGTACGTCTACCAGGGCGGTGTCGAGCAGTATGCCTGGCTGAATGCCACGCAGATGATAGACGGGCTGGCCCTGGGTGAGTCGACGCCCGGACCGCTGATCATGATCGTCGCCTTCGTCGGCTTTGTCGGCGGCTGGACAAAAGGGATCTTCGGTCCCGAACTGTTGCCCCTGGCGGGGGCCGCCGGCGCAAGCATTGCGACCCTGTTTACCTTCCTGCCGTCATTCCTGTTTATCCTGCTCGGCGGGCCCTTTGTTGAGTCGACGCGCCACGATATCAAGTTCACCGGCCCCCTTACCGGGATTACCGCCGCCGTGGTTGGCGTTATCCTCAATCTGGCGATGTTCTTTGCCTACCATGTGCTCTGGCCGCAAGGGTTCGAGGGAACGTTTGACTGGTTTTCCGCTCTGCTTGGCCTGGCGGCATTTGTTGCGCTGTTCAGGTTCAAAATCGGCATCCTCCCGGTTATCGCCGCCAGTGCAATAATCGGTATGGGTTATACCTTGTTGTTATAGACATCCGCGGGTTGCAGGCGCTTCCGACAAAAATCGGGGCAGAGCCTGAGGTATCTGTGGCCTTGAGCCGGACAAACCTGTCAGCCTGCAGGCCCGGTAAAGCACCCTGCAGACAAACTCCACGGTATCGTGAAAATTCCTAAAAGGGAGATAATGCAAAGAACCACAGGCCGTTTATGCACGTTGTGTGAGTACAAGGAACGTAAAGAGAAAAATGTTAGACCAATCCCGGCATTCGCGCTGTGGACAGCTTAGCGCTGTTGGGATTCGCCCTGTGAAGTTGTCTTGCCCGATCGGGGAGCTACTGAATCATTGCCGTTTCACTGCGTACATGTCGGCATCGGCCTGGCGAAACAGTTGTTCCCGATCCTCACCCTGGTCCGGGTAGACGGCGACGCCGATACTGACGGAGATTGTCAGCTTTTGACCGGCGATATCGAAAGGTGCGGCGATGGTGGTGCGAATCCGGTCGGTGATGATACCGGTGTACTCCGGTCCCAGGATATTGGTTAACAGCACGGTAAATTCGTCGCCGCCCATCCGCCCGACGGTGTCTGATTCACGCACGCACTGAATAAGACGGTGCGCCATATCGCGCAGGAGTTGATCCCCGACCTCGTGGCCAAAGCTATCGTTAACGTGCTTGAAATCTTTCAGGTCCAGATAAAGCAGGGCCAGTTGTTCACCCTCGCGGTGTGCCCGGGCCAGTGCTACATCGAAACGGTCATTAAAAAGCGCTCGATTGGGAAGATCTGTCAGCACATCATGATGTGCCCTGTGAAAAAGCTCGGCTTCCGACTGTTTGCGCCTGATGGCCGAGGCCACCTGGGTCGAGATGAAATGCAACAACTGTTTGTCATCTTCGGTGTAACGGCGTTTGCCCGAATCTGTCTGAATCACCAGCGCGCCCATAATACCCTGTTCGCTAAGCAGGGGTACGCCCAGCCAGTCAAGGGCCTCGGAGGTCGTCGACGGCGCTGTCTTGCCGGCCGCACCGTCATCCGGGGCATTGATTAACACAGCCTGCCTCGAGCGAATCACCTCGGCAATCGGGTTGCCGGGCACCAGGGATTGCCGTTCAGGTTGCGTTGCCTGGGGATTGGCCAGGTAGGGGAAGGACACCTGCTCGTCCGCCTCATCGTACAACGCCACGGTGAAGTCATCGGCGGGCACCAGCTCGTCGATAATCTGATGGATGTGCCGGCACAGCGTTGTCAAATCCTCGCTCGTATGCGCTGCTTCGGATATCCGGTACAGCGCATTGCGGGTGTGCTCAACGCGCTTGAGTTCGGTGATATTGCGCGCGACCGCCAGACGCAGACGGTCAGACGCCGACCAGCTGGCCGACCACATGATATCCACCACCCGGCCATCCTTGCGTACGTAGCGATTCTCGAAATGCGGGTGTGGCTGACCGCCCATGATGGCCGCGGCGGCCTGCAGAGTCCGTTCCCGGTCTTCTTCAAATACAAACTCGATCATGTTCCGGCCGATCATTTCATCCGGCGTATAGCCGAAGATGCGCTCGCAGGCGGTGCTGACAAAAATAAACCGGCCCTCGTCATCGACCACACAGACGGCATCCAGCAACAGGTTCATGACCTTAGGTAGTAGGGTAAGAGAGTCCATCGTCATTGATTAAAGTATCGAAATGGCCCCGTGGGATTATATTGTTGTGACTGCCGGGCGGTTAATCCTTCAGTCATATTTGCGGTTGAGAATTAGCCACGATATTAGCAGGGAGGGAGGGGCTTTTCGAGTTGAATCTAACGAATTCCTGGGGTCCGAATTCCTGGTGGAATTCCTGGGGTTAGGTCTTGGAATTCCTGGGGTCAGGTCTTGCGTTTTGCTTCTTGAAAGGCAAAAGGCAAGACCTGACCCCGAGCTTATTAATTAGCGCGTCTTGTTAGACCTGAATCCATTAATCGATTACATGTCTGCAGGCGTTTCTCGTTTTCCGCTGTTTATATAATGACGAATTCCGCCAATAAAGTGCAGAACGAGTAATGCCGGTAGCAAATATATGCCAGTGTTTACATGAATCCATTCCATTGGTTCGTGAATGACCGACAAGCTTTCAAGAGGCACGCAAACAGAAAACCAATTGAAAACATCGACGCACTCATTTTCCGTGAACAGGTACATCGGACCCGTAACCACCATAAGCACCAAAAAAAGCAATATTGCCCTGTGAACTACATAAGCAGCCCAGCGTTCCCAAACGATTTCCCCAACATTCTCTGGAAACCCCTCATACAACCGGAATATTACGCGCCATGCCACGAAAAGGAACACAAAGAAGCCCAGGGATATATGAATACCCAGCACATAATCCTCGATTATCTCTGATGGTGCTGCGGCCACTGTATAACCCAGAGCCAGCATGACAACGACAAGAAGCGCCGTTACCCAGTGATTAATAGTAGAGATTGCAGAGTAGCGACGTTGATTTTGCATTTTTTATTCCATATTGGTGGTCGAACGTTTAGCTTGAGGGGTGCGGAGGCGGCAAGCGAAGCTTGCTGGCGGAGCGTCACTCTCGAAGCGCGGGTTAGGCATATCAGCGCTCCGAGTCAATATTGAACCAGGGGCGCCAGGTTCCGACGAGCCTATCTTCTTGAAAGAATCTCTCTGCGATTGCGTTGTCTTCAAAGTCATTTTGGTATGAAAAGCCGACTGACGTTCGGATGATGCTCAGAGGATTCTGTTCATTCGGAAAGATGTGTTCAATGCCCCAGCGAAGTTGGCATGAAGTGGTGTCTGGGGTCGCCTTATGGTGCTCTGGATGTGGTTCGTGAAGACGACCTTGACTCTTGCTCTTGATGTGAAGTGCGAATCGTTTGCGCAGATTGGTCGACTTTCCTACATAAAGGCAAGGGTAGGTGAGGCCGTCGGGCCACCAGTCTCGATACTCAACGTTAACGCGAACCTCGTTCGGTCCCTTTAACACGATAGTCCGGTTTGACGTTAGGAGCGTGGCACGATTGCCAATCCACCAGAACGCATACACACCTGGGCCAGCCGGAATGGGGGACGGGCGTGTATCAGAAATGTGGGCGACGCTCTGTATGGATGACGGTGTATGCATTTGAGATGCCTAGTGATTTAGGCAGAATCTGTCTTTTTTTCAGGATATAGGCAGATTCTGTCTATAAAAATTTTTGTTAAATTCAGAATTTAACCCTAATCGTAGCAGCACTTTCCCGGTTTTTCGAGGCAGGAAGGGGCTCGTGGTCTGGTATCAGGGTTACCCCTGATCCAACTAGTGGGCTCTTGAGTCCCGTTAGACGACGCCGAGCATCGCAGTGGAAGGAGGATTTGCCCGTAGGGTGCGCGCATGGACGCGCGCACTCGCCAGAGGGCCAAGGATGGCCCTTCTGGCGAGCCCGACCGGAGCGAGAAGCGCAGGGAACCGGTTCTGCCATTGGAAATGGCTGAACCGGCGGCGTCTTTCGGGCGCGTTTTCTTTGGTTCTGTTTCTTTGTCGCGTGACAAAGAAATGAACCCGAGGCGCGCTGGCGGGTCAGCGCTTTCAAGATCAGGGACGCCCGCAGGGCGAACCTTTTTTAAAGACTGGATTGTCTCGCCACATCCCCGTGGCTCTCCCTTCGGGCGCACTAAAGTGCGATCAAATTTGTTCCGGACAAATTTGTTCGGCTCAAGGCCGGAGTGACGAGACTGTCGGAAGCTGAACATTGCAGCTAAAAGATTACGCGGCGCTTAGCCGAACTTTACGGACTTTGCCCAGTTTCAGGGTTTTTCCCGTATGCCAGAGATCGTAAGCATCTTGCATGGCAAGCCAGCTTTCCGGGCTGCGTCCCAACGCTTTTGAAAGGCGTAAAGCCATTTCCGGACTGATTCCACTCTGTTGCTTTAAAATCCGGTTAAGCGTGGATGGTGATACATCAAGCTGTTCCGCCAGATACCGGCAACTCAAGCCGTAAGGCTCCATATATGTCGCAAAGATGAATTCGCCGGGGTGGGGCGGGTTATTCATAACCATTAGTGATAATCCTCGTAATCAAGCTGATACACATTGCCATCAACAAACTCAAAGGTCAGTCGCCAGTTGCCACTGACTGATATAGCCCAGATGCCTTTTCGGTTTCCTTTCAGTTCGTGCAAGTTGTATCCGGGAATGTCGAGATCGGTTATTTCCAGGGCTGTATCAAGGGCGGCTAATTGCATCCAAAGCCTTTTGGTGTGTTTCGCCTGAATGCCGCGGGTACTCCCGGTCTCGTAATACCGCATCAATCCCTTGTGGCGGAATGTTTTGATCATGAATGTCAGTTTAGCGTGTTGCGCAACAGTGTCAAGAAGTGTGGCGGGAATTTAATGGGCGAATGCCCGGGTCTCAAGGCTGGATTGTCTCGCCACATCCCTGTGGCTCGCCCTTTGGGCACACTAAAGTGCGACCAAATTTGTTCCTGACAAATTTGTCCGGGTCGCGCCTCCGCCTCGCCCGGAATGACGATGCAGGGGATGGCAGGAGGGAAGCCGATCTGATGTCCCGGTTATTTCGCCTTGCCTGCTTTTGTCGCTTCTTTTACCTCGTTCAACTTCCCGCTTTTGACATCGTAGATATATCCGTAGATCGGAATATCGTCCGGTACCAGGGGATGACTGCGAATGCGTTGTACGTCCTCGACCACGCTCTGTTCGTTGTCGGGGATGGTCAGCCAGTCAATGCGTCCTGCGGACGCAGGGCCGAGGGACGAGTTACGAGTAACGAGGAAAATCAAAACCCTGACCCCATACCCGCAGAGCGGCTCTGCCATAACAAATCTTTCTTACCAGTAATATCTCGCCTCGGGAACATCAACAACACTCGCGATTGTTTTCCTCGTTACTCGTAACTCGTCCCTCGGCCCTTTTCTATGCGTGCCAGGGCCCGCCCCGTTTATCTTCTTAACGTCACCGTCCAGCTGTGCGTTTCTTGCGTCGGCTGGAATGCTTTGCTGCAGGTTGTTTGTGGGCCAGCGTATACGCATCGAGCAACCGGCGTATCATCTTCTGGTATTGGGTGTGATGTTTTTCCGCCTCCTGCTTGAAGAATTCGACGCTTTCCCTGCTTAAAGCAATTGTCACTTTTACCGTATCCTCCTTGAACACAAGCTCTTCTGGAGCAGGGAGGAAATCCGGCACGACTTTTACCGGGCCGAGAGGCTCGTCAGTGTATTTGGTTTTCTCGCTCATAAATCTGCTTGCCTTTGCGCCAATAGCCAGCTCCAATAATTCGGATGAGACCATGGCGGTATGTAAATCGGACAGTCAGGATGCCATCTCCGACTTTCCCAAAACAGTAATACCGTTTTTCACCGTGACTGTGGGACGTGTCCTCCCCAATAACGCGGTCCGGATCAGCGAAAGCGATCTGCGCTTCTGAGAACGAAACGCCGTGTTTCACCTGATTGACAAGATCCTTCTCCGGATCCCATTCAAAGCTTTCCCTGCTCATTACAAAACCCTAGCCGAATTTCGGCCGGGTGTCCATATAATAATATGGCTTTATGTATGGCTATCGGCCGGCCAGAGTCGGAACCTCCGACAGTGATTCAGGCAGATTCTGCCTGTGAAAATTATTGTTAAATTCGGAATTTAGCCTTGATTCTGGCTGGGCGAGTATCAAGGGACCAGGGGCGAGTTACGAGGAGAAATAGAGTCGTTTTTTCTCTGCGTCTTTGCGCCTCCGCGACCTCTGCGTTATTTACCAGAGGACAAGAAAAGAGGCTTTATTCTTCTGCCATCGCCGCCAGCAGATCGGCCTGGTGTTCGTCGCTGAGGGCGTTGATGATTTCATCGAGGTTGCCTTGCATGACTTCCTCGAGTTTGTAGAGGGTGAGGTTGATGCGGTGATCGGTGATGCGGCCCTGGGGGAAGTTGTAGGTGCGGATGCGTTCGGAGCGATCGCCGCTGCCGACTAATGATTTACGGGTCTGGGCCTGTTCGCTTTGCTGTTTGTCGACTTCGATCTGCTGCAGCTTGGCCTGCAACAACGACATGGCCCTGGCGCGGTTTTTGTGTTGCGAGCGTTCTTCCTGGCATTCGACCACGATGCCGCTGGGCAGGTGGGTGAGGCGGATGGCCGAGTCGGTCTTGTTGATGTGCTGGCCGCCGGCGCCGGAGGCGCGGAAGGTGTCGATCTTGAGATCGGCCGGGTTGATGTCGACCTGCTCGACATCATCGGCTTCGGGCATGACCGCCACGGTGCAGGCCGAGGTGTGGATGCGGCCCTGGGATTCGGTTTCGGGAACCCGTTGCACGCGATGCACGCCGGATTCGAACTTCAGGTGGGAATAGGCGCCGTTGCCGGCGATGCGGGCGATGATCTCTTTATACCCGCCGTGCTCGCCTTCGCTTTCGCTCAGGATCTCCAGCTTCCAGCCCTGGCGTTCGGCATAGCGCGAGTACATGCGAAACAGATCGCCGGCGAAGATCGCCGCCTCGTCGCCGCCGGTGCCGGCGCGGATTTCCAGAAAGAGGTTCTTGTCGTCGTTGGGATCGCGCGGCAGCATCAGCGTTTGCAGTTCGTCTTCCAATGCTTGCATGCGCTGTTCGGCGTTGTGCAGTTCTTCCCCGGCCATTTCGCGCATCTCGCCGTCGGCGTCTTCGAGCATGGCGCGCGCTTCGTCGATCTCGCCGACGGTATCCTGGTACTGTTTGAAGACAGCGACGATCGGGTTGACCTGGGCGTATTCGCGCGACAGGTTGCGGAACTGGTTCTGATCATTGATCACGCCGGGATCGGCCAGCAGGGCGTTGATTTCCTCGAGGCGATCGACCAGGTTTTCCAACTTGGCTTGGATGGAGGCTTTCATCAGACTACGGGGTTACGCTTCGTCGTCTTTGATGCCGAGCAGATGGCGGGCGGTATCGAGCAGATCCTTGCGGCCTTCGAAGGCGGCCTGGTTCATCCGGACCGAGGGGTTGTGGATGAGTTTGTTGGTCAGGGTGCGGGCCAGTTCCTGCATGACTTCTTGCGGATTCTTGCCGGCGGCGAGCTGGCGTTCGGCGTTTTGCAGCGCCTCGTCACGAATATGATCGGCCTGTTCGCGGAAGCTGCGGATGGTGTCCACCGCTTCGAGCGAGCGCAGCCAGCCCATGAAGTGTTCGACCTGGTTGTCGATGATCTCCTCGGCCTGGCGGGCCGCTTCCTGGCGTGACTGGCGGCCCTCCTCGATCACATCGTGGAGATCGTCCACGGTGTAGAGATAGATGTCGGCCAGTTCGCCCACTTCCGGTTCGATGTCGCGCGGTACAGCAATATCGACCATGAACATGGGGCGGTGTTTGCGTTTTTTCACTGCCCGTTCCACCGCGCCCTTGCCCAGGATCGGCAACTGGCTGGCGGTGGAGGAGATGATGATGTCGGCCTCGACTAGCCGTGCCGGCATGTCGGAGAGGGTGATCGCCTCGCCGCCGAAGCCCTCGGCCAGTGAGTGGGCGCGTTCGACGGTGCGGTTGGCGACGATGATCTTTTTGATGCCCTGTTCCTGCAGATGCCGCGCCACCAGTTCGATGGTGTCGCCGGCGCCGACCAGCATGGCGGTGTGTTTGCCCAGGTCGGAGAAGATCCGCTTGCCCAGGTTGACCGCGGCAAAGGCGACCGAGACCGGGCTGGCACCGATGGCGGTGTCGGTGCGCACCTGCTTGGCGACGGAAAACGTATGCTGGAACAGGCGGTTGAGCTGGCGGCCGATGGCGCCGGCGTGGCTGGCGGTGTTGTAGGCGTCTTTGATCTGGCCCAGGATCTGCGGCTCGCCCAGGACCAGCGAGTCGAGTCCGCTGGCCACGCGCAGCAAATGCTGCACGGCCAGGTTGTCCAGATGGGTATAGAGATAGGGCTCGACCTCGTCGGCGTCGAGGTGATGGTATTCGCGGAACCAGTGCAGGATGTTCTCGACGTTGCTCTGGTTCTCGTCAAAACCGCAATACAGTTCGGTGCGGTTGCAGGTGGAGACGATGGCGCATTCGTTCACCGCGCCGCGGGATTGTAGATCGCGCAGTGCTTCCTCCAGCTTTTCGGGGGCGAACGAGACCTTCTCCCGGATATCCACCGGGGCGGTCTTGTGGTTGATGCCAAATGCCAGTAATGCCACGCGTCGTATGCCTGCGTATCCGTCTCGTGATGCCGGTTGTTGCTTGATTTGTCGAGTCTCTCACCCAACATTCTATATTATATCAGCGTCAAACCGGCGAAAGTTGGTTATAGTGGTTTCCCATGTCATCTACAATGATCAGAATCAAGTCCAGGTTGTAACGGTATTTTGATGAAAAATCTTATATTTATTATGTGCTTGGCGGTGTTTGTGAGCGCCTGCCAGTCACCTGCGCCGCCAAAGGCGCAGGATGATACCCCCGAAACAGGGCCGCTGACCAGTGAGCCTGCCGCCACACCCGATCCCGACGCCGCGTTGCCGCCGACAGCCTCGTTGTCCGGTGAAGTGCTCTATTACCTGCTGGCGGCGGAGATCGCCTTGCAGCGCAACCGCATGGATGTGGCCGTGGAGGGCTACAGCAAGGCGGCTGAACATACCGAGGATCCGCGTATCGCCGAGCGGGCGGCGCGCATCGCCGTCTATGCGCGGGATGATGCGCGGGCCCTGCAGGCGGCCGAAAAATGGGTGCGGCTGGATCCTGACAACCCTGAGGCGCGCCAGGTGCTGGCCGCGTTGCTGGTACGTGCCAGCCGGGGGGAGGAGGCCATGCCGCATTTCGAGGCGTTGTTGAGCCTGGGCAACGGGGAAGGGGAGCGTCAGCGTTATATGCTGATTACCACGCTGTTGAGCAAGGAAAAAGACCAGCAGGCGGCCCTGGAAACCATGCGCAAACTGGTGGCTGATCGGCAGGACAACCCCGATGCCCAGTACGCGCTGGCCCACCTGGCCCTGCTGGTAGACGACCTGGATCAGGCCGAACAGGCCGTCGAACGGGCCTTGGCCGCGCGCCCGGACTGGTCCGAGGCGCACCTGCTGCGGGCCAATATCCTGCTTCGCCGGGGAGAGACCAAACGCTTGATCCGGTTGTTGCAGGCGGAGCTGGACAGACGGCCGCAGAATGTGGCGCTACGAATGTTCCTGGCCCGCAAGCTGGTTGATGAACAGCAGTTCGATGCGGCCCGCCGCGAATTTAACACCGTGCTGGTACATCAGCCCGGTAATGCCGATGCGCTCTACGCGCAGGGGCTACTGGCCCTGCAGCTGGAGGATTTCCAACAGGCCGAGGCCAGTTTCAAGCAGTTGATTGCGCAAAAACAGCGGGTTAACGAGGCGCGCTATTATCTGGGCCAGACGGCCGAGATGCAGGACGAGACCGAACTGGCGCTCGATTTCTACACCATGATCGACGACGGCAAGCACTATGTGGATGCCCGAATCCGCGCCGCCGGGATTCTGGTCGAACGGGACGGTCTGACGGCGGGGCGCGAGCATCTGCAAGCGGCCCGCACCGACAACCTGGACGATGAACTGCGCTTCTATCTGGCCGAAGGCGAGCTGCTGCGCAATGCCCGCGAATATGAACAGGCCTATCAGCTGTACAGCGCCGCACTGGAGCAGATGCCCGATAACAGCCGCTTGTTGTATGCCCGGGCCCTGACCGCCGAGAAGCTGGAAAACCTGGAACAGGCCCTCGCCGATTTGCAACGCATCGTTGACAACGAACCCAATAATGCCGAGGCGCTCAACGCCCTGGGTTATACCCTGGTGGATGCCACCGATCGCATCGACGAGGGCTTCGGCTATATCCGCCGCGCCTACAAGATCAGGCCCGATGAACCGGCGATTATCGACAGCATGGGCTGGGCCTATTACCGCAAGGGCGAGCACGCCAGGGCGCTGGACTATTTGCAACGGGCCTTCGACAAGCTCAAGGACGGCGAGATCGCCGCACACCTGGGCGAAGTGTTATGGGTTACTGGCCGCCGGGCGGATGCCCGCAAGGTCTGGGACGAGGCCCTGCGCGAGGCGCCCGAGCACCCGCTGCTGCTCAACGTGATCGAGCGGCTGACCCGATGAGGTACTGGCTTGTGTTGGCCACCGGCCTCTGGCTGGCCGGGTGTGCCGCGCCGCCGGCGGATCGCGGTCCGCCGCCAGACCGGGAGGCGCGTCAACAACAGCTCGACGCGCTCGACAGCTGGCGGGTAAAAGGCCGGGTGGCCATTATTAACGGCACCGAAGCCTGGCATCTGAACGTGATCTGGCGCCAGCAGGATGATGAATACCACATCGAGTTGTGGGGACCGTTCGGCAGCGGTCGGGTGCAACTGGAAGGCGATGCGCAAGGTGTCCGGCTGGTCGACTCCCACCGGCGGACCTATTACGCCCGCGATCCGGAAAGCCTGCTCTATGAACATACCGGGGTGAAGATGCCGGTAAGCGGCCTGCGCTACTGGATCCTGGGACTGACCGATCCGCAGCAGGATCAACAGCAGCCGCGCCGCGATGAGCGGGACCGCCTGGCCTCGGTGCAGCAGGGCAGCTGGTATGTCAACTTCCGGCGCTATACCCGGCTCGGGCAGGTGGTACTGCCGGATCGCCTCTGGGTGGATAAAGACGATCTGCAGGTCAAGCTGGTGGTGGATGACTGGCAGCTGCCATAATTCACCCGATGACTTCTTCCGCGCGCCGCCTCTATCTTTCTGTTGCCGTCAAACTGCTGTTCCTCGCGGGACTCGGCGCCCTGGCGACGGTGCTGATCGCCAGTATCGGTGTCGGAGGCGGCGGTCAGCAGACAGCCGCGGATCCCTGGCGCCTCGAAGTGGACTGGTCGGCGATTGCCCCGGGCGAGTATCAGGCCGTTGAGTGGCCCTCCGGGAAGCGGGTCTGGATCTATCGCCGGCGGCCCGGGACGATCGCGCAACTGGCGGCGCGGGCGCCGGGTGAGTTGCGGGATCCCGATTCCCGGCGCAGCCGTCAGCCGGCGGATCTCAATCCCGCCTGGCGCTCGCGCCATCCCGAAGTGTTTGTCTTTTTGCCCTACGAGAGCCGGCGCGGCTGCCGGGTGCGGCTGGACGCCCTCCGACGGCAATGGGTCGATCCCTGCCATGGGGCGCGTTTCGATCTGGCCGGGCGCCTGTTGCGGGAGACGGGCGTGGCCGACCAGCAGAACCTGCGCGTGCCCGATTACGAACTGATTGGGCCGCAGCGGCTGCGCCTGTTGCCACCGGGAGCCTGAGCATGCGCGGATCCGCATTGACCGATCCTGGGTGGTGGCCGGCCCCGGCCAAGCTGAACCTGTTTTTGCATATCACCGGCCGCCGGGATGACGGCTATCATCTGTTGCAGACGGTCTTCCAGTTGCTCGATTACGGCGACCGGCTGGCATTTTCCCTGCGTGATGACGGGGCGATCCATCGGGTGACGGAGCTGGCGGGTGTGCCGGCCGGGCAGGATCTGGTGGTGCGTGCGGCGCGCCTCTTGCAGGAGGCCGGCGGCGTCGAGACTGGCGTGGATATCCGTGTCGATAAGCGCCTGCCGATGGGCGGGGGGCTGGGCGGCGGCAGCTCCAACGCCGCCACCACGCTGGTGGCGCTCAACCACCTGTGGGCTACCCGGCTGGGGGAGGACGAACTGGCGGAACTGGGCGCGCAACTGGGGGCCGACGTGCCGGTCTTCGTGCGCGGCCACAGCGCCTGGGCCGAGGGTGTCGGCGAGCAATTGCAGTCGCTGGATCTGCCAAAGCGCTGGTATCTGGTATTGATTCCGCCGGTAACTGTCTCAACAGCGGCGATTTTCTCTGATTCGCATTTGCGGCGGGATTGCCCACCCATTACAATACGCGACTTTCTGGCCGCGCCCGAAAGTCCGCAATGGGGCAACGTCTGTGAAGCGCCGGTCCGCGCCCGCTACCCTGAAGTAGCCGCGGCTCTGGAGGCGCTCGACGCCCTGGCTCCGGCCCGCCTGACCGGCACCGGCGCCTGCGTCTTCGCGGCATTCGAAAGCGAGGCGGCCGCCAACGCCGCCTGGCAGCAACTGGCCAAAAACTGGCAGGGATTCGTGGCCCGGGGCGTCAACGAATCACCTTTAATACAGTACTGAGTGCTAAGTTCTTAGTACTTGGTACTTGGTACTTAGGACTGAGAACTATTATTTGGGGTGTAGCCAAGCGGTAAGGCACTGGATTTTGATTCCAGCATGCGCAGGTTCGAATCCTGCCACCCCAGCCATAAATGTGAGCAAGGCTGATCGACAGCGTCCGGTATTGAACTAACGACGCTGAGGCGAGGCAGGATGAGAACCGTAAAAGGTTCGACAAATTTGTCCGGAACAAATTTGAACCGGGGAGCACAGCGACACGGGCCCCGAAGGGGCGAGGCGCAGGGAAGCGCCGAGTAATCCTGCCACCCCAGCCATAAATGTGAGCAAGGCTGATCGACAGCGTCCGGTATTGAACTAACGACGCTGAGGCGAGGCAGGATGAGAACCGTAAAAGGTTCGACAAATTTGTCCGGAACAAATTTGAACCGGGGAGCACAGCGACACGGGCCCCGAAGGGGCGAGGCGCAGGGAAGCGCCGAGTAATCCTGCCACCCCAGCCATAAATGTGAGCAAGGCTGATCGACAGCGTCCGGTATTGAACTAACGACGCTGAGGCGAGGCAGGATGAGAACCGTAAAAGGTTCGACAAATTTGTCCGGAACAAATTTGAACCGGGGAGCACAGCGACACGGGCCCCGAAGGGGCGAGGCGCAGGGAAGCGCCGAGTAATCCTGCCACCCCAGCCATTAATTTTGCGATGGTCGGTTAACAAGTGAGATCATCGCAAGGCGATAACGGGTCAAGACAAGGCAGGATAAGCGTTCTGCAGGGTTCACATGTTTTTCAAGCTGCCACGCCAGGCGAAATGATGCTAAACAATCGACCAGAACTGGATCTCCCCGGGAACCGTGCCGCCGAGCGCAGCATGATGATCTTCGCGGGCAATGCCAACCCGCAACTGGCGCAGGACATTACCGCGCGTCTGAGCATGCCGCTGGGCAAGGCGCTGGTGGGCAAGTTCAGCGACGACGAGGTCATGGTGGAGATCATGGAAAATGTCCGCGGCAAGGACATTTTCATCGTCCAGCCCACCTGCCGTCCGTCGAACGACAATTTGATGGAACTGCTGGTCATGGTCGATGCGCTGCGCCGTTCCTCGGCCGCGCGTATCACTGCCGTGATTCCGTACTTCGGTTACGCGCGCCAGGATCGCCGGCCGCGTTCGGCGCGGGTGCCGATCACCGCCAAGGTGGTGGCTGACATGATCAGCGCGGCCGGGACCGACCGGGTACTGACCGTGGATCTGCATGCCGATCAGATCCAGGGCTTTTTCAACATCCCGGTGGACAATGTCTATGCCTCGCCGATTTTGCTGGGCGATGTCTGGCGTCAGAAGTATCCGAATCTGATGGTGGTCTCGCCCGATGTGGGCGGCGTGGTTCGCGCCCGGGCCCTGGCCAAGCGACTGGACGACGCGGACCTGGCGATTATCGACAAGCGCCGGCCGCGCGCCAACGAAGCGCGGGTGATGAACATTATCGGCGATGTGCGGGATCGCACCTGCATCATTGTCGACGATCTGGTGGATACCGCCGGCACGCTGTGCAAGGCGGCCAACGCGCTCAAGGAACACGGGGCACGCAAGGTGGTCGCGTACTGCACCCACCCGGTATTGTCCGGCCCGGCGGTGGATAACATTACTCACTCGGCGCTGGACGAGCTGGTGGTGACCGACACCATTCCGTTGTCGCCCGCCGCCAGCAAGTGTCCGAATGTTCGGCAGCTGAGTATCGCCGAGTTGCTGGCGGAGACCATCCGTCGTATCAGCAGCGAAGAATCGGTCAGCAGTCTGTTTGTCGACTGACTGCTGACGATCCCGCCTTTTTACCGGCGGGCAACGCCGTCTCTGGTCGCGGGGACGGCATCGCGCATTTTGCGCACTATGTAACAGGAGATTCACCATGAGTGATTTTGTATTGCAAGCAGAACCCCGCAGCGATCAGGGCAAAGGTGCGAGCCGCCGCCTGCGTCGCACGGGCCGAGTACCGGCCGTCATGTACGGCGCCGGCAAGGACCCGGTGATGTTGGCACTGGATCATGACGACCTGGTCAACTCGTTAAAGAATGAAGCGTTCTTCTCCTCGATCCTGACCATCGAGCTGGGTAAGGACAAAGATCAGGCCATTATCAAGGACCTGCAGCGTCATCCCGGCAAGCCCTATATCCTGCATATGGATCTGCAACGCGTCAGCGCCAACGAAGCGATTCGTGTGCAAGTGCCGTTGCACTTTATGAATGAAGAGAAGTGCCCGGGCGTCAAGGAAGGCGGGGTAATTACCCATAACATTACCGATGTGGAAGTGTCCTGTCTGCCCAGGAACCTGCCCGAGTACATCGAACTGGATCTGGGTAACCTGGATTTGGAAGATACCGTTCATCTGACCGATCTCAAACTGCCGGAAGGCGTTGAATTGGTGGAACTGATGCACGGTGAAGAGCATGACCAGCCGGTTGTGGGTATTCATCTGCCGCGCGCTGCCAAGGAAGAGGAAGAAGAAGGTGGTGAAGAGGGCGGCGAAGAAGCCACTGAAGCCACCGGCGGCGAAGAAAGCTAACTCTTTTTCTTCGCATCAACGGACTCTGGTAACCGGCGTTGTCTGCACGTGTGCAACTGATTGTTGGCCTGGGAAATCCCGGGCCCGAATATGAGGGCACACCGCACAACGCCGGTTTCTGGTTTGTGGACGCGGTCGCCCGCCAGCATCACGCCATTTTCAAACCCGAAAAAAAATTTCATGGCGAGGTCGCCAGGTTCAGCCATGCCGGTCAGGATGTCTGGTTGCTGAAACCGGTGACCTACATGAATCTCAGCGGTCAGGCCGTACAGGCCCTGGCCCGTTTTTTCAAAATCGGCACAGAGAATATCCTTGTTGTTCACGATGACCTGGATCTGCCACCCGGGACGGCCCGACTCAAACAGGGCGGCGGCCACGGCGGCCATAACGGCCTGCGCGACATTATCAGCAAGATGGGGGGCAACGGCTTTCAGCGTCTGCGCATCGGCATCGGCCATCCCGGTGATAAAAGCCGGGTCACTGGCCATGTACTGAAAAAGGCCGGCAAGGACGATAAGATCGCCATCGAGAACGCCATCGACGCGGCCCTGAAAGTCCTGCCGGAAGTGCTCGACGGCGAACTGCCCAAAGCGATGAACGAACTTCATCGAAGCTAGAAAACCCAACGCAAAGGCGCAGGGAGACAATGTTGAATGTTGAATGTTGAATGTTGAATGTTGAATGTTGAATTTTAAATTATGAATTAAGGTCACGGGCTTTAATTCATAATTCAAAACTTAAAATTCAAAATTGGTTCATGCCTTTGCGCCTCTGCGTTAAATAATTTCATCAGAACAGGAACGAATATGGGATTCAAGTGCGGTATTGTCGGTCTGCCCAACGTCGGCAAGTCGACGTTGTTCAATGCGCTGACCAGGGCGGGAATTCAGGCGGAGAACTATCCGTTTTGCACTATCGATCCCAATGTGGGCGTCGTGCCGGTACCGGATCCGCGGCTGGATAAACTGGCGGAGATCGTCAAGCCGCAAAAAGTGCTGCCCACTACCATGGAGTTTGTTGATATCGCCGGCCTGGTGGAAGGCGCCTCCAAGGGGGAAGGGCTGGGCAACAAGTTTCTGGCCAATATTCGCGAGACCGATGCCATCGCGCATGTGGTGCGCTGTTTCGAGAACGATGATGTGGTGCACGTGGCCGGCAAGGTCGATCCGATCAACGATATCGAGATCATCAATACCGAACTGGCGCTGGCCGACATGGAGTCGGTGGAAAAGGCCCTGAACCGACTGGGCAAGATGGCCAAATCCGGCGACAAGGAAGCCAAAGCAAAAGTCGCGGTCCTCGAGAAAGTCAAAGCCGCGCTGGATGAGGGCAAGCCGGTTCGGGCGCTGGATCTGGATGAGGAGCAAAAGAAACTGATCCGGGATCTGTTCCTGCTTAGCATCAAGCCCACCATGTATATCGCCAACGTCAACGACGACGGGTTCGAGAACAATCCCCTGCTGGACAAGGTGCGCGAGCACGCGGCGGCCGAAGGGGCGCCCGTGGTGCCGGTTTGCGCCGCCATCGAGGCGGAGATCGCCGAACTGGATGAGGCCGAAATGGCCGACTTTCTGAGTGAAATGGGGCTGGAAGAGCCGGGCCTGAACCGGGTGATCCGCGCCGGTTATGAATTGCTGGGGCTGCAGAGCTATTTTACCGCCGGCGAGAAAGAAGTCCGCGGCTGGACCGTCAGGGTCGGCGCCACCGCACCGCAGGCCGCCGGGGTGATCCATACCGATTTTCAGAAAGGTTTTATCCGCGCCGAAGTCACCAGCTACGAGGAGTTCGTCAAATACAACGGCGAGGCCGGCGCCAAGGAAGCCGGCCGGCTGCGCCTGGAAGGCAAGGAGTACATCGTCCAGGACGGGGACGTGATGCACTTTCGCTTCAATGTCTGAAGCTGGCAACTGACTGATTTTATTTGAAGATTTTGAGCCGAATGGCCCTCGGACGAGCAAGGCTGGCTTGACATCCCGGCCACAAATGCCGACAATGCGCGGCTCCCGTGGGCCCGTCCGGGCCGGCAAGATATATGGCTACGTAGCTCAGCTGGTTAGAGCACATCACTCATAAGGAACGGGTCATCGCCGGAAGGAAGCAGAGAATCCAGTCGGACTGTTCTCTGACGGGGTCAATAATTTTTTGTTATAATTGACCCGTTCACAAATTCCGAATTTGTAAAAAGGCAATGTAGCTCAGTTGGTTAGAGCACATCACTCATAATGATGGGGCCGGTGGTTCGAATCCACCCATTGCCACCATATTCCCAAATCGCGATCTTTTCGGGCTGCCTGAAAACAGCCCGAAAATGCGTCGTGACCATCTCGTGACCATCTCGTGACCATCTCGTGACCATCTCGTGACCATCTCGTGACCATGCCAAATATGCTAAGTTGCTTTTAACGTAAGATATGACCCGTTCCCTGCTCCAATAAAGATATATAGCCTCCTCAAAACCCGGGGCGATTCACGCTTGGCTCGGCTTTAAATCTGTTTGAGGACAGATATCGGGGCGAACAACCGCATAGGGTTGTCGGTGAAAGGCGAAAATAAATCGAAATGGTTGTAGAAATTCAGAGCGTCCTCATCGAGGACATCGATAATGACGCCGACAGCGTTGAGCCCGGTCGTGGTGATATCCACGGATTTCCTGAGTGCTGTGATAAGGGTCTTTTCGCCCAATCCCTGACCGGAATATTTCTGATCAACAGCGAGCCGGGCAAGCAGGATCACAGGAACGGGGTAGTTGGGGAGTTTTTTGTCGAAAGGAATCACTTCAGGCTTAACAGCGGAAGGGGTCAGGGTGTAATAAGCGGCTATCGGGGCTTTGCCGGAGGGTTTATTTTGTTGGACGGTCAGTACCCATGTATTGCTGACGCCAAGTTTCATATTTTTGGCGGCATACCGGCTGATAAAATCGTCAAGGGTTGCTTTGCCGCAGGAAAATCCCTTGACGTTGTGGAGCTTCGAGTCGAGTGGGGTGAAAGACTCGGCGAAGCTCAATTGTACCCCTCGTCATCCAGTCGTTTGGCTGCTTGCATGATACGGGTGCTGGGGCGTTGCTCGGTCTCGTTGCAGATCGCCATGAAGCGGTCAAAATCCGTATTGGGTATCGTCATGACAGAGTGCTGTTCCAGTGTCTTCGGGGCGTTTTCCCGGATCAGGCTGACGATATAATCTGTCATTGAGGCATAACCGGAGACAGCGGTAGCCCGTTCGGCGAGGGTCTTTAATTCAGCCTCGACGCGCATTTCAATACGCTCGGTTCTTTCATGTGCCATTGGCATAGACTCTAAATCATTAAGGTTAGTGTACGGCAATCTGCCGTACAAGAAATTATAGGGCCTGCGCCAGGGAAGTCAAGAATTAGCGGCCCTGAGAATGCAACACAGAATATGTGTGATTATTTTCGAGGGTCTTCACCTATTGTAGTGGGTTCCCATTTCGTATTTTTCGGGCATTAGCGATAGGCCACCAAAATGAAACAGGATGGCGGTTTTAAATCGCGCCCGATTTCGAAAGCCGCGCGCCTTGTCTTTGAGCATTTTGATTTTGCTGTTAATACTCTCCGCCCGGGCATTGGTGCCCTTTAATGTCGCATCGCCCTGTTTCATGCGTTGCCGGTGCTCTTGTTTGCGCACCGCGTCGACGGCCTGGTTGAGATGCCGGTTGACGTGGAATTTATCGAAGGCGATTTTGTCTTCGGCGTCGGGGATATGTTCGAGGGTGGCACGGATATAAGCTGGCCACATGTCCATCGAAATGCTCTGAATTTGCGCCTTTTGGGCGTCGCTCAGCGGGCCATAGAAGTCATTGAGGCTCGCGCCACGGCGGTCATCGGCCACGTGCAGGACATTGGACACGCGGAACATCGGCCTCAACCTGCGTTTTGAACTGGCAGGTATCCAGGTGACGCTAACGACGCCGGCGCTTGTCGTAGCGCGGTGTTGACCTGCTACAGGCCGGGCAATGCAATGGTGTATCCGCGTCGAGCTCAACATGAACCTCGACCGTCTTGTCCGGTTCAATGAATTTGATGCCGCTAACAAACCAGGGCGAGGAGATCCCCAGGATCTTTTCATATAACGTCGTTTCATCCATCATCGATTTAACCTGGCAAACCCACTACAATTGGGGAAGAGCCATAATATTTAACTTTTATTGAGCATCGCGTACGGTGATTCTTGATATTGATATGTGTAATTTTCAAAATCTGCTACATCGAAATTTATTTCTCTAAAGAGTAGTTGTGAGTCTGATTCTATTTTTCTTAGTACAATGAGGTGTATCCTAAAGTCAAAAGTACGACATACCAGTTTAACCCGGTGGCAGGTTGGGTGAGCAGTCTTGAAGAATAGGGTAGGCCCCCGGCATGCGCGGATCAAGGGAGACTAGGTGCAGCGCTTTTTAATGACTTGTTCAACTCGCTGAAGCGCTGGGTATTCACCGAAAGCCATCTCGAATTCCTGACGAACCGGTTCAATTTGTTCGCACAGAGCCGATTGCAATTCCTCGACGAGGGAGAGTAAAAATTTGGGCCGGACATCGCAGTCTTTCGCAAAGGCCTGCCAGTGCGCCTCAGCGATGCGGCTCGGTAAGCGTTCTTTCGCGACGAAGAAACCAAGGCGGGTATCGACCCGCTCAATGGCCCGAGTGCATACCAGGTCGTAGAACGGTGCCAGGCGGGTTTGTCCCGCATTGTCATAGAGCAGTGAAAGATTTTTCGCATGGCCATCGGAATTGCCGGCCAGGACATTGAAAATCTGCCAGCGCAGCAGGTTCAGCGTATCCACAGCCGGTTCGGTTGAAACCTTGCGCAGGAGACTCAAGCACTGAGCAAAAGTTGGGCCCTGGCCATCCTGATACTTGTGCGCCGCGCTGTAGCCCAAAGCCTGACAGAAATCCTCCTGGTGATAGCGGTGTACCTTGTCGTCCGTCCCGAAATAGCGGTCATAACGGGTAATCAGGGCATAATGGGTGTTGAGGGCATGCTGCAGGGAAAGCTCTACGACAGGTAGGCCGACAGCATGGGCTAACCAGCTCGTGAAGACTTCATACGCCGGAAGGTGGCGGTAGTCGGTGATTTCGAATTTGAAAATGTGACTGGAGGGGGCGTTTTCCTGGGGTAGGTAAAACTGGTCATCGCGCAATAGTACCGGACACTTGTCCTGGGCGCCGGCCAGCGAGAGTCGGGGACGATCCTCTTCTGATTCCCCCGCGTAGATTTGTCCACGGCGCAGAATGAGCTTCTCCAGTTGAGCCTCATCGAGCCGACGATAATGATAATCCGAAGTGGGATCCTGGTCATCCGCCAGGATTGACAAGGCGCCGGCACACTCACCACCGATCGCGCGTAACAAATCAAAATCGCTATCTGCGATCTTCAGATCCCGAACAATATGTGCCCGGACATTGCCCTCCGGTAGGAGGTTGGCAAAAAAATGATGAGCTTTGCCCGATTCGGGGGTATGCGGTTCTTCCCTCAAGTGCAGTGACTGAGAGACGGGAAACCCACCACGGCCAATCCAGTCTGTCGCGTAGCGAAATCCCAGGTAGCCAAACTGATTCCGCCAGAGGTACCCGACCAGGTCTTGGTTGTGCCAGACATGCAATGCATCGGGATCAATCATCTGCCGGATCTCCGACGGTACCGGGGTCGGCTTGCCCGGATCCGCGGGGACGAATAATGACTTCCAGGCCCAGGGTCTGCAGCGCCTTTAAGACCTTTCCCAGCTCAGCCGTCTCCTTACCACGCTCGAATTCAGATAAGAAACGGGGATTGATGTTTCCAAGGCCAGAGACAGTATTAATCGTGACACCCTGAGCTTTGCGGTGTGCCCGGGCCACGGCACCAATCTCGCAAGCCGTGTGTACGACGCCATAATGTACTGATTTTTTGCTCATCTCTCTATCCTTATTCCCGTACGGGAAATATATGAGGTTATATGGCGTAATGCAAGCTTATTGTACAGTACGGGAATATTCTGGCTGGAGCAGGGTATTATCTGTAGATTCTTCCCATGCGGGACATTTTCCTGCATGAATACGCCACTGGGCTGCGGCCTCATACAGCGCGATTCAATGCCCGTGATTACGTCTGTCTGAACTCAGCACTCAGAACTAAGTACTAAGAACTCCATTTTCGGTGAAAAATTAATCACCCCCTGTCCGTTAGTATTTGTCGGGCTTGTGTCGGCGTGATGGATGCGGTAACAATAACCTTGTGAGAGGATAAGTTATTTGATCCGGTTTATTTGAATACTTCTAAAACAGTGGCTGCCCGATTTTTGAGCAGATCATCAGGTACCACAGGGAACCTTTTGAGCTTTTCTGTCGTGTAATAAATATAAGTATCTAAGACGCTGCAATCGGGGTTGCGCGCTTGGCATATTAATTATTCATTTTTGCCTGGTTTTTTGTGGGCATCATTAAAAGGTGGGGTCATGGTACTGAAGTACATAACGATCTCCCTGATGGTTGTCGGCCTGGGGTTATTGCTCACCTCGTTACAACCCGTCAGAAAGATCTGCCAGGAAAAAGAGTGTACCGACCTCACCTGGAACTTCATCTTTGCGCTGGTGATGTTATTTATTGCCGGCTATATTGCCCAGCTGGTGATGCTGAGCCGGCTGTCAGTCCCGGGGCTGGCTGAAATGCTGGTCACCGCAGTGTTTTTTGGCGGCAGCCTGTTTGTGCTGTTGATTACCCGAAGCAGTCTTTCCAGTATCGAGTATATTCGCCGTATCTCCGCACTTGAGCTGCATTATGCCTACCATGATCAATTGACCGGCCTGCCGAACCGCAATTTTCTGTATGAGAAAGTGGACGGCCTGATCAAGGAAAATGATCGTCAGCATTTTGAGTTCGCTGTGTTGATGATGGACCTGAATCAATTCAAGGAAATAAACGACTCCATGGGGCATCAGGCCGGCGATAAACTGATCCAGTATGTTGCCACCCGTATCAAGAAAATACTGCGAGTAACCGATACCTTTGTGCGCCTCGGTGGTGATGAATTTGCCGTGCTGTTACCGGGTGCGGATGAAAAAACCGCCAATACGGTGGCCCTGAGCATCGTACAGTTCATGCGTGAACCGTTTGAGGTGGATCGGCGGCAGATACCCATCGGCCTGAGTATCGGGGTGGCTCGCTACCCGGATGACGGCGCCTCGGCCGATATTCTGATCCAGCATGCCGATGTTGCCATGTACCAGGCCAAGGAAAGCGGAACGGGATATGCTTTTTATGATGCCAGCGCGGATCAATACACCAGCGAACGTTTGAATATGCTGTGTAACCTGCGTGATGCAATGGATAATCACGAGATTACACTGCATTATCAGCCAATCGTCGATCTGGGACGCAAAAATGTCTGGGGCGTCGAGGCGCTGGCCCGCTGGCAGCATGCCGAGCTGGGCATGGTCATGCCCGGTGAATTCATTCCTCTGGCGGTGCAATCGAATCTGATGCGTCCATTGTCACAGTATATACTCCAGGCGGCGATTCAGCAGATGGCGCAGTGGCGGGATGATGATATCGAACTGCGTATGAGTGTGAATCTGTCGATGCATGACATTCAGGATGCCTTGTTGCCGGAAAAGCTGCGCAGCCTGATTGAGCGCTATCGGATCAATCCGGCCAGACTGTTTCTGGAAATTACCGAAAGCAGCGTGATGACCGATTCGCGCAGTGTCCGGATGGTGATTGAGCAGTTACATGAAATGGGGGTGAGTCTGGCGATCGACGATTTCGGGACCGGTTATTCCTCTTTGGCCTATCTCAAACAGATTCCGGCGGATGAAATCAAGATCGATAAATCCTTCGTTCGTGACATGACCCGTGATGACAATGATGCGGTGATTGTCCGGACCACGATCGATCTGGCGCATAACATGGGGCGCCAGGTGATTGCCGAGGGGGTCGAGGATCGCGATGCCTATGACTTGCTGGAGATTCTGCGTTGCGATCTGGCGCAGGGCTATTATATCTGCAAACCCCTCCCGGAGGCCGAATTGCGGCACTGGCTGAAGAGGGGAGGCACGGGCGAAGCCGTTCCCTGGCTATCCCCTAGTCCTGCCTGAGGGTCCGTTACCCGGGATCAGTTGTAGAGGCGCTGATCCAGGGTGTTGATATCCCGAATATAGAGCGTCAGAGCGGCTTCGGCGTCATCCCGACTGTCAAACGGTCCCTGATCCCGGCCTTCCCGGCAGGAGAAATACCAGTTTGAATCGATATTGAAAAACCGCCCGCTGCGAAACGGAACGGCGCCCTGCTCGCCGCGACGATGAGAGTGCATACCTTGTCTCCAGTTCATTGAGTTGACAATCTATAATTTATAGTTGTCGATTGCATGTTCGTCAAATCCGGCGTTCGGGTCAACCGACGATCAGAACCCGTGCTGCATCCAGCACCGGCTGCGTCTGGCCGATCCGATCCAGCCGGCCGATACGCTGCTCGAGCAGATCGGGATGGCCCGGCAGATCAAACATCAGCAGGTGATGGGCAAACTGAAAATTGCGACCCTCGCTGCCGATCTCCGAGCAGACCAGCAGCCGGGCACCCTGTTCCGGATCGGTAAAATAGGCGGCGGCCCGATCGCGTTCGATAATGGACAGATATTCATGAAACACCGCACTGCGCAGACCGATCCGCTCGCGCAGGTACTTGTCCAGCACCTGCGCGCTATCGGCATGGGCACAGATAAGCAGAAACTTCTCGGTGGATTACCTTAAAATTGAGGTGTTATCCGCAAAGTGGTTGAAAAGGTTATTTTATGTCCGCGCATCTGTTTACTTACGGAACCCTCGAACTGCCGGAGGTCTTTGCGGCAATTACCGGCCGGAAAATCACAGGGTTAGCGGCGAAGTTACCCGGCTATGCCCGTTACCGCCTGCAGGGCGAAGTCTATCCCGGTATTGTCGCGATGCCGGGGGAATCACTTCAGGGGACGTTATACCCCGATCTGGATGCAGCGGCGCATAAAAAAATCGATCACTATGAGGACACCTGCTACGAAAAGCGCGAGGTCACGGTCCAGCTTGACGACGGTCGGGAACTGGCAGCACTGGCTTACGTGATTCCGGATGAGAAAAGCCGCCTGCTCTCCTCCCAGCGCTGGGATCGGCAGAAGTTTATCGAACAACACCTGGAAAACTTCCTGCGTTATATTCGTTAGGCTGGATTTTTATAAGAGCTTCACCACGAAGGCACGAAGGCACGAAGAAAAAATTGATATACTTCGAGACTTCGTGTCTTCGTGGTAAAAACTGCCAACTCTCTACACAATCCCTGTGGGAGCGGGCTTCGACCGCGACGGTGCCAGATTCGGCAGTCGCGCCCGTGGGGCGCTCCTACAGACTCACTATTCAGCCGTAGGTCACATTGGCGAAGCCTATGTGACGAATCCCGGTCTACGCTGCCGGGTTTAAATTCAACATTCAAAATTCATCATTTAAAATTTCTCTGCCAACTGCCAACTGCCAACTGCCAACTGCCAACTGCCAACTGCCAACTGCCAACTCTCGACACAATCCCTGTGGGAGCGGGCTTTGACCGCGACGGTGCCAGATTCGGCAGTCGCGCCCGTGGGGCGCTCCTACAGACTCACTATTCAGCCGTAGGTCACATTGGCGAAGCCTATGTGACGAATCCCGGTCTACGCTGCCGGGTTTAAATTCAACATTCAAAATTCATCATTTAAAATTTCTCTTCCAACTGCCAACTCCGATTTTATGCCTGTTTTCCGTATAGCCGTTGATACAGCCCGCCGGCTTCGATCAACTCGTCGTGCGAACCGTGTTCGATGATATGCCCGTCCTCGAACACATAGACCCGATCGGCCTGGCGTACCGCGCTGAGCCGGTGGGCGATGATCAGGGTGGTGCGATCCCGCAACGTGTCATGCAGGGCCCGATGAACCCGGGCTTCGGTTTCGGTATCAAGCGCTGAGGTAGCTTCATCCAGGATAACGATTTTGGGATCGGCCAGGATCATGCGGGCAATGGCGAGGCGTTGTTGCTGACCGCCGGAGAGGCGCACGCCCTGGCGGCCGATCAGGGTGTCCAGTTGCCGTGGCAGTTGTGCCACCGTCTCGGCAAGCTGGGCGATGCCCAGTGCCTGCCATAATTGTTCATCATTCAGTGACTCACCCAGGGTCAGGTTATGGCGCACCGTGTCGTTGAACATGGCCGGATGTTGCAGCACCGTCACCACATTCTCGCGCACCACATCGAGGCCGATGCGGGTTATGGGCACGCCATCGAAATAGAGCATGCCGCTGTCAAAGGGATAAATGCCCAGTACCACCTGCACCAGGGTCGACTTGCCGCCGCCACTGGCACCGACCAGGGCAACCTTTTCGCCGGGTTTGATATCCAGCGATACATGACGCAGGACCGGTTCGTTATCGCCATAGGCGAAGTTGATATCGTCCAGGCGGATCCCGGTGGTGGCTTTATCACGAAACGGGTTCTCGTGATGGGGATAGCGCGGCTCCAGGCGCAGATCGAGCAGGCTGTTGACGCGGGTCAGTGCCGCCTTGGCAGCATAGAACGCGTATTGGAGATTCAACAGCTCCTGTACCGGTGTCATCATGAACCACAGATAACCGAATACCGCCATCATCTGACCGATGCTGAGATCCGAGAACACGACCATTAACATGCCGGTGGCGCGGAAGGTATCAAAGCCGAGTAAAAAGACGCCGAACGAGAGCCGGCTGGCGGCGTCCGATTTCCAGGAGTAATTGGCCGAATGGTTTTTGACCCCCCGTGCCGCGTCGATCACGCGGCCGAGATAATGGCGCTCGCGGTTGCTGGCACGGAGCTGGCGAATCGCATCCAGGGTTTCCACCAGCGATTCCTGAAATACCTCGAAGGCCTTGTTCTCGTGTTTTTTCAGGTTTTTGACTTTCTTGCCCAGGGTCACGGTGAAGTAAATGACCAGCGGGTTGAGAAACAGAATAAACAGGGCCAGTTGCCAGTGCAGCCATAACAGCACCACGGTCACGCCGATCAGGGAGAGTCCTGCGATCAGGGTTTTGCTGACCGACTGGCCGATAAATTCGTCGATGGCATTGAGATCGGTGACAAAGTGCGAGGAGACCGTGCCGCTGCCGAGTGTTTCATACTCGGCCATGGAGATACGCTGCAGGCGTTGCAACAAAACCCGGCGCATGCGATAGACCACATCCTTGGCGACCAGAGTGAACTGCCGTGTCTGCCAGACGGTCAACATGATCGAGCCGAGGCGCAGCATCACTGTTACCAGCAGAATAAACAGAATATAGAGCACCGGTCCGTGCCAGCCTGGCGGGAACCATTGCTGCATGGCGCCGACCAGGGGGCCGGGTTGTTCCAGCAGCACTTCATCCACCAGCAGGGGCATCATCAGCGGGATGGGTACACTGGCCATGACCGCAAGAACGGCGATAATGTTGGCCTTGATCAGTTCCCGCTTGTGGCGCAACACCTCAGTGAACAGATAGGGCCAGCCGTAGCCCCGTGGCGGCGTTGATGAGATCGGCTCATCAGCGGGGATCGGGCTGGCATCTGTTTCGACGGAGGGGGGCATGGCGTGAACAGTTCCCGCCGTTTACTGGGGCGAGAGCTGGTTCAGTTCATCGAGAATATTCAGCACCAGCTGTTCCCCGCTGGGGCCCATCCCCTTGCAGAGTACCTTCGGATCGCGTTCGCCCTGTAACAGGTGGTTGATAATACCGCCCAGCTGGCGCATGTCACCGGGCACCTGGATCATGTATTCGGCCATGTTACCCAGTGCCTGCAGGGCTTCCTGGTCACCGTGGCTGGCCGCGTGGATCATGTGCGCCAGCCCGGGGGCGGCGACCGTGGCATCGGCCTGGACCGAGGCATCGGGCAGGGTTTCGGGGTTTTGCAGCCCCTGCAGGATCGCCTCGATGATCACCCGATCTTCCTCATCCAGGTTCAGCAGCAGCGCTTCGTCACGCTGCCCCTGCAGAATCGTCTCGATGCGCCCGACCAGATCGTGCCAGCCCTGTTCCCGGGCCATTTGCAGCATCGGCTCCAGCCGCTCGCGTTCTTCGGCATTGATACAGGCCTTGACCGTCTGCTGGATGAGCGGTGCGTGGGTTTGTCGAATCTGCTGATCGCGTTCTGATATACTCATTGATACTACCTCTGACAACAACAGGGTGTATTGTTTCCAATATCGGGGTCGGAATCAAATCGCCGCGCGGCAGGGCGACGATCAGCAAAGGGGAGAAGCATGGCGAGGAAGGAAATTACCTGGGTCGGTGTGGGCTGGCGCTTTCTGGCGGCACTGGTACTGGTGATGAGCACCTATAATCCGGAAGGCTATTCCTTTGTCCACTGGGCGGGCAATACCGCGCAGGGGCCGCTGGCGTTGAAGATTTTTGTCGGTATCGGGCTGATAATCGGCTGGACGATCTTTATCCGCGCCACACTCGGGTCGCTGGGCGGTTTCGGAATGCTGCTGGTGGTGGCGCTGTTTGCTGCCCTGTTGTGGTTGCTGAGGGAATGGGGCGTGATCCCCCGCGGCTCGTTCGAGACGGTCGCCTATATGGTCCTGTTTGTCATCAGCGCCTTGCTGGCGATCGGGATGACCTGGTCGCACATCCGCCGGCGCCTGAGCGGCCAGTTCGATATTGACGACGTGGAGGATTAACGGCGTTGTGCGCTAACCGTTAACAACAACATGGCCAAAAAACCGGAAATCTATGTCAGCGTGGATATCGAGGCCGACGGCCCGATTCCCGGTCCCCATTCGATGCTCAGCATCGGCGCGGTGGCCTATGACGAGGCCGGCGAGGAGATCGCCCATTACAGTGCCAATCTGGATACCCTGGAGGGCGCCGAGGCGCATCACCGCATGGAAGCCTGGTGGCAGCACTTTCCCGAAGCCTGGGCCGCCTGCCGGGAAAATACCCGTCCGCCACAAGCGGTAATGACCGAATTCGCCGACTGGCTTGACGCGCTGCCCGGTAATCCGATCTTCACCGCCTGGCCCGCCACCTGGGACTTCATGTGGATCTACTGGTACCTGATGCGCTTCACCGACCGTCGCGCTTTCGGCGAGCACGGTATCGACATGCGCTCCTATGCCATGGGCATGCGCAGGCGGCCGTTTCGCGAATGCGGCAAACCCTATCTGCCCAACCGCTGGTTCTCCGAACAGGAACATAACCACATCGCCCTGGACGATGCCCGCGAGCAGGGCGAGCTGTTCGTGAATATGCTGCGGGAAAACCTGCTGGGCAAACCGTCCGCTGATGGCAGTGAAAAGCCGTAATCCGACGCATACGATTCGTATCGGTATCAGCAGCTGCCTGCTGGGTCAGGAGGTGCGTTACGACGGCGGGCACAAGCGCAATGTGTACGTGTTAAACAACCTGAGCGAATACTTTGAATTTGTCCCCTACTGCCCGGAAGTGGCCATCGGCATGGGCGTCCCGCGCCCGCCGATCCGGCTGGTGCGCCGCGAAGACGGCGTGCACGCGGTCGGCATTGAAGACCCGACCATGGACAAGACCGGGGCGCTGCGCGACTACGCCTTCGAGGTCGCCGGCCAGCTGCAACAGATCTCCGGCTATATACTAAAGAAAGACTCGCCCAGCTGTGGCATGGAGCGGGTGCGGGTGTTCGATCACAACAACGTTCCCGCCAAAACCGGCAGCGGGATCTATGCCGAAACCCTGATGCAGTGTCAGCCCAACCTGCCGTTCGAGGAAGAGGGGCGACTGATGGACCCCGTGTTACGCGAGAATTTTATCGAGCGGGTGTTTATCTATTACCGCTGGCAACAGCTGCTGCAAGCCGGCCTGAGCCCCTCGGCACTGGTCGACTTCCATTCGCGGCACAAATTCAACGTGCTGGCCCACGACGAACCCGCCTACCGCCGCCTGGGCCGGCTGGTCGCCGACGCCGGCAAGGAGCACCTGCACTCACTGGCTGGCAGCTACATCGACATCCTGATGCAGGCCCTGAAAATTCCCGCCACGCGCAAGCGGCATACCAACGTACTGATGCATGTCATGGGCTACCTGAAAAACTCGCTGGACGGCGACGACAAACAGGAACTGCTCGAAGTCCTGGAAAAATACCGCCTCGGCCAGGTCCCCCTGATCGTGCCCATCACCCTGCTCAAACACCACCTGCGCCGACATCCCCAGCCCTACATCGACCAGCAGTATTACATGAACCCCTATCCCGAAGAGCTGATGCTACGCAACAGCCTGTAAGTGATTAACCACCAGGACACGATATTCACCACCAAGACGCCAAGGCACCAAGAAAAATAATGTTTACAAGCCTTTACCGTGTTGAACTGTCTACAAACACTTCCTGAATAAGTCTTTGACAGAATAAATATTAACTTTGTGTCTTGGCGTCTTGGTGGTGAGATTTTGAATATATAATCCTGTACGGCAAGGAGAAAAAAGATTGATGTATTACTTCGCCTACGGTTCCAACATGTCAACCCGGCGTATTCAGGCCAGGGCCCCCTCGGCCACGAAGCTGAATACCGCCCGCCTGGAAGGCCACCGGCTGGCATTTCACAAGATCAGCGACAACGACGACACGGCCAAATGCGATGCTTGCGAAACTGGCGATGAGACGGATTGCGTACACGGCGTGGTGTTTACCCTCTCGGAACAGGACAAACCGGCCCTGGACAGGGCGGAGGGGCTGGGACGAGGCTATGCCGAGAAGGTCGTGCGGGTGAGTCTGACCGACGGGGACGTCGTCGAGGCCATCACCTACTACGCCATCCGCATCGACCCGGGATTGAAACCCCTGGACTGGTACAAATCCCACGTGCTTCGCGGCGCCAGGGAACACGGGCTGCCGGAGGCATATATCCGGGCCATCGAGACAGTCGAGCATATCGAGGATTGCGATGGCGAGCGGCGGGAGCGGGAGCTGGCAATTTACCGCTGAGGTATGCGAGCAATGGCAAAAGGGGGCAAAGAGGCTAAAATATGAGTCAGCATGATCGGTGGTTAAAATAAATCCCGCCGACATCCTTATTTATTCAAGCGATCAAATCCATCTCAACCCAGGATATTTCATGACGATGTCTACGAAACTCAACGCCCTGTTCATCAATACGTCGCTCAAGAAGAAGCCAGAGGATAGCCATACGAGATTACTCCTTAATGTTTCCTCGTCGATCATGGCAAAGCACGGCGTGTCGGTCGAACACTTGCATCTGGCCGAACATGACATACCCCCGGGCGTCTATCCGGATATGACAGAGTACGGATGGGAGACAGACGAATGGCCCGGGATCTGGGAGAAGGTAAAAGCGGCTGAAATTCTGATTGTGGGGACGCCGATTTGGCTGGGGGAGGAAAGTTCGATCTGCCGCATTCTGATCGAGCGCCTGTACGCGATGTCTGCTGAACTCAATGACAAGGGGCAGTCGATCTATTACGGAAAAGTCGGAGGCAGCGTGATCACCGGCAACGAAGATGGAATCAAACACACGGCGATGACCATTGCCTACGCGCTAAATCACCTGGGTTATACCATACCGCCGCAAGCCGATTGCGGGTGGGTCGGCGAGGCAGGTCCTGGCCTCTCGTATGGTGATGCGCAGGAAAACGGTGGACGTGCCGGTTTCGATAATGACTTTACGCAGCGGAATACGACGATCATGACCTGGAATTGCATGCATCTCGCGCGGATGCTCAAGGAGTCTGACGGAATTTCGAACGAAGGCAATAATCGCGAGGCATGGAAAGCCGGAGAACGGTTCGGCTTCGAAAATCCGGATATTTAGGCCCAGAGAAAATTAAAGCGTTTCGGGAAGAGGTGGCAGATTTATTTATCTACTTGTATGAGAGTTGAAATAAATCTGTCATCTTTTTACTGTTGTATGGCCAGGCAGCAGCTAAACTACACGCATATACTGCAGATAAAAAATACCGAAAAGATATAAAAATGACATTCCCGCTGCTATGCTTTCTAGGCAAAACATAAACATGCAGTAAAGGTAAGGAATATGTCGAAGATTTCGAGCGCCCCGATTAGAGATATGATTGCTATTTCGGGAGAGCCTGAAAATTACACATCGAAGGAATTCATCAATCGTCTGCTTACCATTATTCGGCGTCACCTCAAGATGGATGTTGCCTTTATATCGGAACTTGTCGATGGCCGACGATATTTCCGCCATGTTGATGCCAAACAAGGAGAAGACAGGGTTAAGGTTGGCGGGTCGGATCCAGAAGAAGATAGTTATTGTCTGCAGGTCATCGAGGGGCGCCTGCCTGAGTTAATTCAAGACGCTCACGATCTCGAGGAGGCACGGAAACTGGCGGCAACTGAGGATTTTCCTATAGGCGCTCATCTCAGCGTGCCGATAAGGCTTAAAAATGGCCGTATCTACGGTACATTCTGCTGCTTCAGTACTCATCCTGACCATAGCCTCAACGAGCGGGATTTGGCGATGATGCACGCTTTTTCTGAAGTTGCAGCAGAGCAAATTGAACAGGACCTGGAAGAACGAGACAAACATAACGAGATAAAACACCGTATCAGCCGAGTCATTGATAATGAGTTGCTGAATCCCGTGTTTCAGCCAATATACGATATTATAACGAATACGCCGATTGGCTTCGAGTCACTGACGCGATTCAAGGCCGAACCGGCACGAACACCCGATGTCTGGTTTAACGAGGCGGCTCAGGTTGGCCTCGGTGCAGACCTTGAGATCATGGCCTTGCGACGTGTGCTTGCCGAAGCGGAGCGAATTTCACCACATTACTACGTTTCCGTTAACCTTTCGCCACAAACGTTGCTTGATGGTCAGATTGCAGAATTACTCTGTACGCAACCTGATGGGCGCCTGGTGCTTGAATTGACTGAACATGCCGTGGTGGATTGTTATGAGGACCTGGTTGATGCCTTGCTTCCTTTGCGTAACTACGGCGTGCGGCTTGCCGTAGACGATGCCGGGGCAGGATTTGCGAGCTTCCGTCATATCCTGGCTTTGAAGCCCGATATTATCAAACTCGATATAAGTATCACCCGTAATATCGACCGCGACGCCAATAGATGCGAATTGGCGCGTGGTCTCATGGGTTTCGCCCACGCGGTAGGCAGCAAGATCGTGGCAGAAGGTGTAGAAACGGAAGCCGAACTCGACGCCCTGCGTAAAATCGGTATCGACATGGCTCAAGGCTACTTATTAGGTAAGCCGATGAGTGTCTCTGAACTTATAACTAATAACTATCTCTGAGATATATGATTAACCAAACCACCAACGGGGTCCCACCAACGGGGTCAGGTCTTGCCTTTTGCCTTGAAATGGCGATAGAGTTTTCTCAGCACAACATGGTTTGTTGGCTCAGATATATCTGGACTCAAAAATATTTCTTGCACAAGGAGGTGCAGAGATGGCCAGGCCACTACGGATTGAATTTGCCGGTGCGTTATATCACATCACTTCCCGGGGTGATCGTCAGGAGGAGATTTACCTGGATGACGCCGATCGCCAGACTTTTCTTGATATCCTTGCCGACGTCTGCGATCGGTTTAACTGGGCAGTCCATGCCTATTGCCTGATGAGCAATCATTACCATTTATTGGTCGAGACTCCGGATGCGAATCTGGCCTCGGGCATGCGTCAGCTCAACGGGGTGTATACCCAGCGCACTAATCGCCGCCACCACCGGGTCGGGCATGTCTTTCAGGGCCGGTACACGGCCATCATCGTGCAAAAAGAGAACTATTTGCTTGAACTGGCGCGCTACATCGTCCTCAACCCGGTCCGGGCCCGCATGGTACACAGCGCGCAGGAATGGCCCTGGAGCAGCTATCGGGCCACGGCCGGTCAGGTGACGCGCCCCGGCTGGCTGACAACTGACTGGATTCTGGCTGCCTTTGGTACCCGAAAATCGGACGCAATGCATGCCTATCGGACCTTTGTCTTCGAGGGCAAAAATCAACCTTCACCCTGGGCCGATCTAACTAATCAGGTTTTCCTGGGAGATGAAGCCTTTGTTGAAAAACTCCAGCGGAAACTGGAAACGGATAAGATCTGAGCGAAATTCCGACGGCCCAGCGACGACCTGTGCCAAAATCACTGCCGGATTATGAACAACACGCAATGAGCCGTGATGAGGCCATCCGTCTGGCATACGCTAGTGGCGGCTACAGCATGAAGGAAATTGGTGAGTACTTGGGCTTGCATTATTCACGAGTCAGCCGCATCCTGAAAGACGAGCGGGCAAAAGGCAAGACCTGACCCCGTTGCCGTATGGCCTGTGAGTCAATACCGATGATTCTGGAGGAAATGAGATGTCAATGATGAAGGAGTGCACGAGCCAGTGTAAGTGGTGTCCTGTGGTGTGTGTAATTATAGGGATCCTACTGTTTTTTGTCGGGTATACCGTTGAGCCTGAAGTGCTACAAATTATTTGGCTCATCATGACAGGGCTGATGGCCATATGTGGTGTTGTTATGCTCGTGGCCTTTAGAATCATTGGAAGAAGTTGATCTCCGTTCAGGTTTCGGATCTGTATGATGGGAGGAAATCGCATGACACTCTTAAGTGAAAGAGATAAGGAGTTAGTTGCAATTGGGGCAGCTATAGGCAGCAACTGTATTCCCTGTATTGAATACCACATTCCTGCCGCGCAGAAAGCAGGCATTGAAGACCATGAGCTGAACGAAGCAATTGAGATTGCAAACAAGGTCAAAAATGTACCAGCTAAAAAGGTATATGAAGCTGCGTTAGAGATGCTCTCTGGGAAAAGTGACGCTAGTAACAATGGTACGTGTTGTGGCAACTAAGCAGGGACTACAACAAGATGCGTTAACAACAGCATGCAGCGGACGGCGTACCCGCCGCCGCTGATGCTGGCGTTGAATGACGGCTTCTGGCCGAAAGCGGACACTAACTTGCCGATTCTGGTGTCAGCATTCTAACCCTCTGTGATCCAGGGGATTATGATCTCCCAACGCTCTCTTTCTTGTCTACCTCCAGCGCAGTTTCCGTTATCGAACAGTCGTTCAGCACCCACTGTCGGTGCGTACGGATTGACCAGATTTTTTCGCCCAAATTGCTTACAAAACCGACCCTGAAGCGTAGACTGTTGTCACGATTCAAGGGAGAACAAGCATGATTCAATCCGTGAAAGGCAATGGTCACGGGCCGTCGGGCCCGCCCGACCTGTTTGAGATAATGAAAAAATTCACTGGCGGGGGCTCACCGCGTGGCCGGATCGGCGGCGTCATCGGCGTCGTTGTACTCCTCCTGCTGGCCTGGGCGGCGCTGACGTCTTTTTACACTGTCCAGCCCGAAGAGCGGGCCGTGGTGAAGCGATTCGGTTCCGTCACGGGGATTACCGATCCCGGACTGCACTTCAAGCTTCCCTTTGGCATCGACCAGGTTCAGCTGGTGGCCACCGAGCGTGTGCTCAAGCAGGAATTCGGCTTCCGCACCCAGGGCACCCGCCAGGGTCAACGTTCGACCTACAGCGCCGCGCAATTTGAAGACGAGTCATTGATGCTCACCGGCGATCTCAACATGATCGACGTGGAGTGGGTGGTCCAGTATCGCATCGAAGACCCCATCAAGTTCCTGTACCGGATGCGCGAGCCCACCCGGACCCTGCGCGACATTTCCGAGTCGGTCATGCGCCGTATCGTCGGCAACATGCTGGGCTCCGAGGTGCTGACCATCGGCCGGGTGGAGATTCAGAAGAAGGCCGGCGACGAGATTCAGGAAATACTCAACCAATACGATGCCGGCATTCGCATCAGCACCGTCGAAATGCAGGACGTGGTGCCACCCCCGGCCGTGCAGCCGGCGTTCAACGAAGTCAACGAAGCACGCCAGGAACGGGAACGGATGATCAACGAAGCGCAAAAACAAGTTAACCAGGAGATCCCCAACGCCAAGGGCGCCGCCCTGCGCACCGTCGCTGAAGCCAAAGGTTACGCCACGGAACGGGTGAACCGGGCCGACGGCGAGAGCGCACGCTTCAGTGCCGTTCTGCGCGAATACCGGCAGGCGCCCGGGGTCACGCGCTCTCGCCTGTATCTGGAAACCCTCAACGAGATCCTGCCCAATATCGGACAGATACTGGTCGTACAGGACGGGCAGGTGGGGCCGCTCCCCTTGCTCGATGTCAACCGTAAAGCCGCGCGTGCCACCGGAGGTGACCAATGAAAACCACAGTGCTTGCCATCGTGGCCGCGATAGCCCTCGCAATCGGCTACGTTACCCTCTACACCGTGGATGAAGCCGAACAGGCCATCGTGATCCAGTTCGGTGATCCGATCGGCGATGTTATTAACGAGCCGGGCCTGAAGTTCAAGCTGCCCTGGCAGAATGTGCGCTATTTCGACAAGCGCCTGCTGGTCTGGGACGGGGACGTGACCCAGATCCCCACACTGGGCCGTGAGTTCATTCTGGTGGATACTACGGCGCGCTGGCGGATCACCGATCCGCTGCTGTTTTTGACCAGTGTCCGGGATGAAGCCGGCGCACGCACCCGACTCGACGACATCATCGACTCGGTGGTGCGCGACATGGTCTCGTCAACCGAGCTGGAAGAGATCGTTCGCTCGAAGGATTGGGAAGTCGATGTCGATGAGCTGGATGATCCTGCGCTGGCCGAACGCAGTGACGTCAACCTGGAGAAAAAACCCAAACTGGGTCGTGAACTGCTGGAAGCCGGTATTCTGGAGCGGGCCCGGGATTCCATGCCCGCGCTCGGGATCGAGCTGGACGATGTGCGCATCAAGCGGGTCAACTACATTGAATCCGTGCGCAAGCAGGTGGAAAGCCGCATGATCGCCGAACGCCAGTCCATCGCCGAACGTTTTCGCTCCGAAGGTCGGGGCCGCAGCCAGGAAATCCTCGGCAACATGGAACGTGACCTTCGGCGCATCCGCTCCGAGGCCGCGCGTGACGCCGAGAAGATCCGGGGCGAGGCCGACGCCGAAGCGACCCGGATCTACGGTGAGGCCTTCGGGGCCGATGCGGAGTTCTATTCCTTCTTCCGCACGCTGGAAAGCTACCGGGCCCTGGGCGAGAACAGCACCCTCATGCTCGGCGCTGACTCCGACTTCTTCCGCTACCTGGAAGAGTCTCAGGTCCAGTAAACCCCGCCTGCCAGGGTACCGCGCCCGCAACGGGCGCGGCACCTGGTTAATTACCAGCCTCTATCTTTCTCTATACAAATCAATAAGATCAGTTCGTTCTGATTCATTAACCCCTCTATTAGTATGACAAAATTTCGATTATTTCGTATATTGCGTTTATTTCGTTTGTGTGCCAAGCTTATAAACAGTCGGGAATGTATTATTAACTGAGGACTGGAAATGGAGCAGGCATTCAAGCTATCTGATCAAGCAGGCCGACCGCCGAGTGAAGAGGATATGAAAATCGCGGCCGAGAGCAGCCGTTTGCTTGCGGCCTGTATCGGTAAGGGTGACAAGGCCCAGATTCAGGTAGTCGATGGAGACCAAAAGATCACCGTACCGGTATCGGCGATGCGGATGCTGGTGGATATCCTTGCCCATATGGCTGAAGGTGAGGCGGTGACACTCATTCCGCAGCATGCAGAACTCACTACCCAGCAAGCAGCCGATTTCCTGAATGTTTCCCGTCCCTATTTCGTAAAACTACTCGAGGAAGGGAAATTACCTTTTCATAAAGTTGGAAGTCATCGACGGGTCTATTTTCATGACCTGGTAGCCTATAAGGAACAACGCATGGATGCACGACGCAAGGCATTAGACGAACTGGCGGTACAAGCACAGGAATCAAAAATGGGATACTAGGCACATGGCAAATTTTACTGCCGTATTTGATGCCTGTGTTCTGTATCCTGCCCCATTACGCGATCTCCTGATGAGCGTCGCCCTGACAGATCAGTTCCGTGCAAAATGGACCACTGAGATTCAGAATGAATGGATACGTAATGTTCTGAAAGATCGTTCTGATATCCCCGAAGAAACTCTTTATCGCACAGCAGAGCTTATGCGACAGGCTGTTCCTGACGCGATTGTTGAAAATTATGAAGGTTATATTGATTCCCTGGAGCTGCCGGACCCTGATGATCGGCATGTTCTGGCAGCAGCCATAAAATGCCAGGCTGATGTGATTGTGACAAACAATCTGAGAGATTTCCCCGATGAAGTGCTTGCCAAATATGAAATAGATGCGCAATCGCCAGATATGTTTCTGGGTCATTTGTTTGACCTGAATCCAACGGCATTTTGCGCCGTAGTTCGGCAACAAAGAGAACGGCTCAAAAAACCACCTTATACTGCAGAAGAACTATTGGATATTTTTTACAATCAGGGACTACCGATAACGGTTGGTAAATTAAAAGAAGTTATAACATTGATCTGAGAATAAATTTCCGGAGCAGCATAAGTAATATCTATTTCTGAAAGGGGCGCAGGGCAGGCTGCATGCAGCGCTATCTGACATTCTCCGTATCGGCATGGGTGTCACGCAGGCTAATGCCAGCGTGACCTACAGGATTGACCAGAGTGTAAAGTGTGCGTGAATTTGGGGCAGTCATTTGGTTCTGTGTCAGTCAATGGGAACTATGACTTCCTGGTAATCTGCTTTTTATAGGCTTCCAGCGCCGCTTCCCGCGTGGCCTTCAGATCCAGGATTGGTTCCGGGTAATCCTCGCCGATAATACATTCCGCCGCTTGTTGAATCTCATCCGGCGCTTTCCAGGGTTCGTGAATGTATTTGTTCGGCAGGCTGGCCAGCTCCGGCACCCATCGCCGCAGGTATAACCCTTCCTTGTCGAATTTCTGGCTCTGGGTGACGGGGTTGAATATCCGGAAATAAGGCGCGGCGTCGACGCCGCAGCCGGCGACCCATTGCCAGTTCATGCTGTTGGCGGCGAGATCGGCGTCCACCAGGGTGTCCCAGAACCATTCGGCGCCCTGTTTCCAGTGAATCATGCCGTTCTTGGTCAGGAACGAGGCGACGATCATGCGGACCCGGTTGTGCATATATCCGGTGTGCCACAGTTCGCGCATGCCGGCGTCAACGATGGGGTAACCGGTTTGGCCCTGTTGCCAGGCCTGTAGCAGCTTTTTCGACTGCTTCCATTTGAAGTTCCTGAACCGTTCATCGAACGGTTTGTCGGTGGTGTGCGGAAAGTGGAACAGCACCGAGTGGGCAAAGTCGCGCCAGATCAGCTCGCGGATAAAGCCTTCGCCCTGCTTGCGCGGTCCCTGGCGATCCAGTTCGGCCAGGATAGCGCGTACGCTGATCTCGCCGAAGTGCAGGTGTGGTGAGAGACACGAGGTGCCCTGCAATGAGGGCACATCCCGCGCCTGGTGGTAATCCGCAAGGTCATCACGCAAAAAGCGGCGCAGCTGTTTCCAGGCCCCGGCCTCGCCGGGTTGCCAGTGGTCGTAAAAGCCGCTGTCCCATCCGATGGTGGGCAGCAGGTCCAGATCGGCAATCTTCTCGGATTTGATCCGGGTGGAGACGCCGGGCAGTTGTCCAGGCGTTTTGTAGATATGGTTATCCCAGCCTTCGCGCAGATAGCATTTGTAGAACGGGGTGAAGACCTTGTAGGGCTGGCCGCTCAGGTTGTGCACGGTGTCCGGTTCACGTAGCAGGTTGCCCTGGTAAACGCTGAAGGTGATGCCGTTGTCTTTTAACTGCCGGTGCAGTTGTTTGTCCCGCTTGAGCAGGGCCGGTTCATAGATCCGGTTGCAATACACGGCGTCGGCGCCGGTTTCATCAATGAGCTGTTGCACTACCCCGGTACTTTCCCCGGTACGGAGGATCAAACGGCTGCCGCGCTGTTTGAGCTGGTCCGCCAGCGCGGTGAGGCTATGGTGCAGCCACCAGCGACTGGCCGCACCCGGCGCCCAGGCGGTAGTGTCATCGTGTATATATAAAGGAATGATCCGCTCGGCGTCCGCCAGTGCGGCCTGCAGGGCGGGGTTGTCGTGCAGGCGCAGGTCCTGCCGGAACCAGAGAATCAGGGTACGGGACATACGGGTCGGGCCGGTTTCAGCGCTTGAGCGCCAGGGTCAACCCGTCGCCGATGGGCAGCAGGCTGATGTCCACCCGCGAGTCGCTGTGCAGGGCGTCGTTCAGTTCGCGGATCGCCCGGGTATCCTCGTCGTTAACGGCGGGGTCGGCGACATCGCCATTCCAGAGCGTATTGTCGATGGCGATGAGACCGCCCCGGCGAATCAGCTTGAGGCACTGTTCGTAATAGGTCAGATAATGGCTTTTGTCGGCATCGATGAAGGCAAAATCGAAACTGTTGGCATTGCCGGTGTCGATCAGTTTTTGCAGGGTCTTGTCAGCCGGCGCCAGCAGCAGCTCGACTTTTTTATGGACTCCGGCCTGTTGCCAGTAACGTCGGGCCATGTCGGTCCATTCCTGGTTGATATCACAGGCCACCAGGCGCCCGTCGTTCGGCAGGGCCTCGGCCATGCACAGGGCGCTGTAGCCGGTGAACACACCGATCTCGATCACCTGTCTGGCACCGAGCAGTTTAACCAGCAGATTGAGCAGCTGCCCCTGTTCCGGGGAAATCTGCATACGCGCCATCTCCAGGGTGGCGGTTTCCTCGCGCAGCTGTTTTAACAGCGGGCTCTCGCGCAGGGAATGATCAAGCAGGTAATCGTAAACAGTGTCAGTCAGGTTCAGGGTACGGTTTGACATGCATTGCCTCGTCACTGGGCGGGAAGACGCCGTCGCAAGGCGACGGGATTTCCCGTTATGGTAAACTAGCCGTCGATAATTGCAATTCATCTGCCACTGCCGCCGGGCTGCGCAGTTAACAGGGGACATCAGCGGGCATGGCCATTCTCTGGCAAAAGACTTACCAGGGTTCCACCTATGAAGTGCGCACCGCGGGACGCACCCGCCGTCTGTATACCGACGGGGTGTTTCACAGCCAGTATCATCCGCAACGGAGCCTGGCGGGCGGCATCTGGGATCTGTTATGGCTACCGGCGTTCTTTCGGCAACCGCCCCGGTTTGGGCGGGTACTGATGCTGGGCGTCGGTGGGGGGACGGTGTTTCACCAGTTACAGCGTTATGCCGATGTTACCGAAATGGTAGGGGTGGAACTCAACCCGATCCATGTGCAGGTCGCGCGGGACTATTTCGAGATAGCACAGTGCGGTGCACAGCTGCACCAGGCGGAGGCGGGGGAGTGGTTGCGCAATTATCGCGGCCCGAAATTTGATCTGATTATCGAGGACCTGTTCGGCGAACAGGCGGGCGAACCGGTCAGGGCGATCAGCGCGGATCAAAAATGGTTCGAACTGCTCACTCGCAACCTGAGCCGTGACGGGATGCTGGTGATGAATTTTGTCTCGCGCAAGAGCCTGCGCGATTGTGCCTGGTATCATCAGGCGAAGTTACGCAGGGCGCTGCCCCAGGGGTATCAGTTTACCCTGCCGGCATTTGAAAATTATATTGCCTGCTTTTTACGTCAGCCCTCATCCAGCCAGCTGTTGCGCGATCAACTGAACGGGGTGCCGGCACTGGCGCAGGAGATCAGCCGGGGAAATTTCAATTTCACTGTACGGCGTTTACTGGCTGGTCGATAATGCGGCGGGCGGACAATTACTGAGAACTATCCGGACTATGGCAGCGAAAACGAAAGTCAGCAAAAAGAAGAGTACGGCAAAAAAGAAGACCCAAAAGAAAGCCGTGCGCAAGAAAAAAACCGGCAAGCTGGCGCCGCGCAAGAAACAGCGTGGCTTGCGCCAGATCACCGCGCTGGTCTCGCCCGATGAGGAGCTGGCCTATCGGATCCTGGCCCTGGTGGCCGCCATGTCCGGTGGAGAAGGGTAGTGGGAAAGATCAGTCATTTGCAACAAACCGACAGCATGGCGTGCCGCGCCGGTTGTGGCGCCTGTTGTATTGCACCGTCCATCTCCTCGCCGATCCCCGGCATGCCGCAGGGCAAACCGGCCGGCGTACGCTGTATCCAGCTCGATGAGGCCAATCGATGTCGTCTGTTCAACCAGCCAGAGCGTCCCGCGGTGTGTGAACAGTTCAGTGCGACGGTCTCGATCTGCGGCGATAATGATGCGCAGGCGCTGCATAATCTGCAGTGGCTCGAACGGCAGACAGGCTGAGAAGCATGTCGAGCTGGTTACTTTATTGTCGCGCCGGGTTTGAGAACGAATGTGCCGCCGAGATCCAGACCCAGGCGCTGCAACGGGGCATCAGCGGTTACTGCAAGACACGGCCAGATAACGGCTATGTGATTTATGCCAGCCATGATCCCGATGTCGACCTGTTTGCCGTATTGCGACTGGAATATCTGATCTTTACCCGTCAGTGGTTTGCGATCTACGAAATTCTCAATGATCTGCCGCTGGCCGATCGGTTGACCCCTATCCTGACGTTATTGCAGCAACAGCCTCGCCAGTATGCCGAATTTTTTATCGAAACCCCGGATACCAATACCGGCAAGGAACTGCAGAAACTCTGCCGGGCGCTGGCCCGTCCGCTGGAGTCGCAACTGGACGCCGGCGGGCTGTACCGGGCAAAGGCGGACTATCGACTGCATCTGTGTTTTCTTTCCACCCATGCCGCCTATATCGGTTACGCGCCGCTGGATAACAGTTCGATCTGGTTGATGGGCATTCCGCGCCTGCGGGCCCCGCGCCAGGCGCCGAGCCGGTCGGCCCTGAAACTCGAAGAGGGCATACTGCGACTGATGTTCGAGGATGAGCGCGAGCAATTTCTGCAATCGGGCATGAAAGCCGTGGATCTGGGCGCCGCGCCCGGTGGCTGGAGCTGGCAACTGATACAGCGGCATCTGTTTGTGATCGCAGTCGACAATGGCCCCATGCAGGAGGAACTGCTGGACTCGGGACAACTCGAACACGTTCGCGAAGACGGCTTTCGTTATCAGCCGTCAAAGAAAGTCGACTGGATGGTATGCGACATCGTCGACAAGCCAAAAAAAGTGACCGCCCTGATGGCGCGCTGGCTGGTCAACGGCTGGTGCCGGTATACGATCTTCAACCTCAAATTACCGATGAAAAAACGCTACCAGGAAGTGCAGCAGTGCCTGACCCTGCTGCATGACGAACTGGTTCACGCCGGTATCGACGCGACGATTCGTTGTAAACAGCTCTATCACGATCGAGAAGAAGTGACCGTCTGCGTCATCCCCGCCATCTGAGCCATTTTTTTAATGCCACGATAATTAACGCGGAGGTCGCGGAGCCGCAGAGGGTGAAAAAAACTATAATTTTTCCTCGTTATAATAAAACCCGGTTCGTCGAACACCATAAAATGAGATGATTTATGAAGTGAGGTTAGTGGTAGGCCGGACATAGCAAAGCGGCGTCCGGCAATCAGAGGTGTTGCCCGATACCGCCTTGCTTTATAGGGCCTACGACTAAAAAACTATAATTTTTCTCGTGTAACAACCCCGAATTGTAGAACACCATAGAATAAGAGAGTTCAAAAGGATTTTTTCTCCGCGGCTCTGCGGCTCCGCGACCTCCGCGTTAATCAGACAGGAATCTGTTAGAGACGGATTTATTCACTTTCATCGTCTGATGAGTGGTAGGCCGGACATAGCAAAGCGGTGTCCGGCAATCAGAGGTGTTGCCCGATACCGCCTTGCTTTATAGGGCCTACGACTAAAAAACTATAATTTTTCTCGTGCAACAACCCCGAATTGTAGAACACCATAGAATAAGAGAATTCAAAAGGATTTTTTCTCTGCGGCTCTGCGCCTCCGCGACCTCCGCGTTAATCAGACAGGAATTTGTTAGAGACGGATTTATTCGCTTTCATCATCGGATGAGACCGGCAGGGGCTTCTGGCCGGGGTAGGCGAAGTACTGGCGTGGCGCCGTGTCGGACTGCTGGCCGGTGTTGATGTTGAACTTCCCGCGTTTGGGCTTCATCAGGATGACGTCGCTCTTGCGGGTGATGTCGATATCGTGTTCGAGCAATACCCGGCGATGTCGCTCACAGACTTCGTCGGATTCACGGCGCAGCAGGGCCTGGACATCCCGGCCCCGCAGCCAGTTATAGGCGGTGCGCCTGTACGGATAGGGGATTTCCATGATCTCGTTGATCAGGGTTTCCAGCTCGCTCGGTGAGGCGTTGCGATCTTTCTGGCTGCAGAATTGAATGATGTACTGATAGCGGTCCTGCTCGTCCAGCTGCCCGATATGCCGGGCGGCCCGATCGGCATCCTCAAAACGGAGGGCCTCCTTGATCGGCACCAGCTGGTTGTCGGGGCCGACAAAGATATCGCACCTGGCAAGCCGGGACTGTTCGGCGCTGAGCTGGCGCTCGATGCGAATCACGAAATACTCGTCGAAACGACTGTCGGTTTGATTCGGATCCATACGCGGAGAATAGCACGGATGCCCCCGAGATGGCTGCAGCAGGCTTGCCGGTTGTGCATCTATCACATACAGTTAGTGCTGGAAACCAGGACCTTACGGCGATAGTGGTGTTAAATCTGAAGCCCCGTTTTATTCTGTCCGAACAGCTGGTGTGGCCGGGTTCGCTCAAAAGCGCGGTGATCATCCTCGCGTTCGGCTTCGCCTATTTTCTGCTGGGCGAAGCAGGGCTGGGTATCGATTCGGGTTACGACGGCGTTACCCCGTTCTGGCCGGCTTCCGGACTGGCCCTGCTGGTCTTCATCCTGTATGGGCCCCGCTACTGGCCCGGAATATTTATCGGTATCGGGTTGCTGGCCTATCGTCATGAAATGCCGCTGGTCGTGGCTTTTCTGGCGGCCTGCGGTCATGTCCTGGAAGCCCTGGTCGGGTGGTATCTTGTGAAGCGGTTTCGGGTGAAACTGGGTTTTCGCCGGGTCACCGATGTGCTTCACTTCGCCGTGATCGCCTTCAGCGCGCCGCTGGTTTCGAGTCTGTTCGGCGGTATCGCCATGGTGATTTCCAATCTGATCGATTGGTCGGATTTTGGGCTTATCTGGAGTATGTGGTGGCTGGGTGACGGGACTGGTATTTTATTGCTGGTTCCATTCATTATGGTCTGGCGGAACCTGTTCTATTATCGCGGCGGTCCCGAGGACAGCGCGCTGGATCCGGATATCGGCGAGGATTGTCAGTATATTATCAAGTCCAATCGGATCGGCCAGCTTTCGACCTATTTGCTATTGCTTGCACTGGCGGCGCTATACAGTTTTTCCGGTGCTGAAATGCATACAACCGGCAGATTGGGACTGTTTTATCTGATTTTGCCCCTGACCGTGTTCATCGCCATCAGTTTTGAGCAATTCGGTGCCACGCTGGCATCGATTCTGGTCAGCGTCATCCTGCTGTTTTCCTATCATCCGGACTGGGGCCCCTACCTGGGGTCGAAAGACGTGCTCAATCTTTTGATTGTGGTGATCTTTATCTGTATTACCGCAATCACGGCGATGGTTGTGGCCGCCCTGTTTACCGAACGGCGCCAGTCGGAAAAAGCCTTGCGCAAATCCCACAAGCGGCTCCAGGAAAGTGAGCTGCGCTTGCGACAATTGTCCGAGAATATTAACGAGGTGTTCTGGCTGGCTGACGTAAATGATAATCATGTGATTTATATCAGTCCCTCCTGCCGGGATACCTGGGGAAGGGAGCCCGAAACATTCTACGAGAATCCGGGAGAGTGGGAAGCCTCGCTGCATCCGGAGGATAAAAAGCGGGTGTTTGATGAGTTTGAAAACTTCAAACGCAACGGCCGATTTGAACTGAAATACCGAATTATTCGTCCGGATGGCGATGTGCGCTGGGTGCGTGACAAGGGTTTCCCGGTCTATGATGAAACCGGTCGCATCTATCGTCTGGCCGGTATTGCCGAGGATATTACCGAGAAGAAACTGGCTGACGAACAGAAAATTCAACAGGAAGAAGAGCGTACCAGATTGTCGCGCTATATTTCTGTCGGTGAGCTGGGGACCAGTCTGGCGCACGAAATCAATCAGCCGCTGACCTCGATTATGTGTTATGCCAAAGGCGGGTTGAACCGTTCAAGAGAGGGCAGGCTCAGTGAGACAGATGTGCAGGATGTCTTCGGGCGTCTGAGCGACGAGGCGGAACGCGCCGGTCGTATTATTAACAAGTTGCGTGACTTTGTGAATCGCAAGGACATCAAGTTTTCCTCGGTGGATATCAATGAAGTGTTGCAGGATTCATTACGGCTGGTGGAAAACAAGATAAAAACCAATAACGTTCAGGTCGTTTATGTGCTTGGCAAGTCCCTGCCCCTGATTCTGGTCGACTCGGTACTGACACAACAGGTGATATTGAATCTGGTGATCAATGCAATCGAGTCGATGCAGGAGGTCAAGATTGATCGCATCCTGACGATCATGACGGAGCAGCAGGGCGACTATATTAAAGTCTCGTTTCGCGATACCGGCGCCGGTGTGCCGCCGGAGCTGCGGGAAGAGATTTTTACCCCCCTCGTTACCACGAAAAAACAGGGGATAGGGCTCGGACTGTCCATCGCCAGCAGTATCATAGAAAACATGGGCGGTGAACTGCGCGCCTATCCGGGGGGCGGGCCGGGTTACGTGTTTGAGTTCTCCCTGCCCATCAAGCAGAAACATGTCAGGAGTAACGATGCGTTATCGAATTGGTAGCGATCCCCGGCAAGCACAGGAGCAGGTGGACGGTATGATCGTCGGCTCCGCCATCTTCGGGCTGTTTACCGGGGTGGTCTTTGTGGCTGCCGGTATTCGGGCGCGTCAATTCTGGCTGGCTTTCTGGGGCGCCGGGCTGGTTCTGGCCAGCTGCGCCTACCTGATCTACACCTTCTTCAAATAGCGTTTATGTCTGACGTCGTTGTCCTGATTCACGGCATCTGGATGACCACGCTGGAGCTGCGCCCGCTCGCCTGGCGTCTGCGACGTTGCGGCTATAGCTGTCGTTATTTCTATTATCCCAGTCTGCGTCACCGTCCCGCGGACAATGCCCGCCGCCTGGCGGCTTACCTGCAGCAGCTTGATGTCCCCCGGGTTCATCTGGTGGCGCACAGCCTGGGGGGGATTGTCCTGTCGCATCTGTTCGAGCAGGGCGCGCCGGCGCGAGTCGGCCGTGTGGTGATGCTGGGGACACCCTTGCAGGGCAGCGTGGTGGCCCGGCATCTGTACCAGCGACGGCTTTCGCGGGTGTTGCTCGGGCGCGCCAGCGAGGCCGGGTTACTGGGCGATGCGCCTGTCTGGCGGGGTGAAACCGAGTCGGGCATGATCGCCGGAACCCGCTCTTTCGGTATCGGTCAGTTTCTGGCGCCGGGAAAACTCGTCCCGCCGCACGACGGGACCGTGGCCGTGAGTGAAACCCGTTCCCCGGGGCTGCATCAGCACCGGACGGTTCACTGCAGTCACCTGAGCATGCTCGTCTCCCGCGAAGCGGCCGCACTGGTCTGCCGTTTCCTGCAGCAGGGCCGTTTTACATAAACCTCTTCCAGGGTGTTCGCAGCAGGCGAACGCTTGATATACTGGATATCCGCGTCGGGATTCGGCGACTGGCCGCGTCGCCGTTCTCAAGGCAATCAATTCAACCAGGATCCGCCAATCATGTCATTACCCAGACTCAAGTTAATCAGTTTTGCACTCTGTCCCTTTGTTCAGCGATCGATCATCACGTTGCTGGAAAAAGAGGTTCCCTATGAGATCGAATATATCGATCTGGATAATCCACCGGCCTGGTTTCACGAGGTCTCGCCACTGGAGAAAGTGCCGGTTCTGCTGGTGGATGATGAGCCGTTGTTCGAATCCATGGCAATTTGCGAGTTTCTGGATGAGATTACGCCCGGCAGCCTGTATCCCGAGGATCCGTTTGCCCGGGCCAAAAACCGCGCCTGGATCGAGTTTGGTAATGAATTGCTGGGCGCGGTCTATACCTACTCGATCACCGGTGAGGAGATGGGTTACAAACAGAACCTGATGACAGTCAGGGACCGGCTTGAAACCCTGGATGAGTTCTTCGCCGGCGGTCCTTATTTCAACGGCGAGGAGTTCTCGCTGGTCGATGCCGTCTATGCGCCGATCTTCCGTATGCTGCGTTGTCTGGAAGATATGCAGAAGCAGGATGTCTATGAAGATGCGCCAGAGATTGCGCGCTGGGCAGAGACCCTGTTGCAAAGGCCGTCCGTGATCAATGCCGTACAGGCAAGTTATAACGACGATTATCGTGAGCGCATCCAGAGCAGCGGCTCGATATTTGCACAAAAAGCCGATATTTAATCCGATTCAGACCACAGATGCGCATGGCGCCAGTGGAAATCGAACTCGGTTGGGACAGTCCTCATGCCCGCCACCGCGATCGCTATTACTTCGAGCATGTCGATCTGGCCAATGATCGTTTCCCGGCCGATCTGGGCTCGCAGCTGCAAGATCGGTCTGCCGGCGAAAGCGCACAGCTGGATATTCTGTTCGACGACTGGCAGGAGCAATACCAGCAAAATCTGATCAGGACCCTGCCCCGGGAACAGTTTCGACGCCGGAGCAAGCACCCGCTGCCTCCGGTGATCCCCCGCACCGGCCGGTTTTATCCGCGTCGCTTTGTCAGCGAGGCGATCGAGATGGATAGGGATGCGAACTGGCCGTTGCGTTGCCTGCAGGCCGGCGAGCGGGAACTGCGCATCGATCTCAACCATCCGCTGGCAGGCCGGCATTTGAATGTGCAGGCGACTCTGTTGGGGGAAACACAGCCCGGCAGGGATCAGGGCGACACACCCGGGGATATCCTGGCGGCCTGTACCGGTAACGGTCCGGGCATGCAGGCCAGCCTGGCGGATACCGATACCGATTTTTTCAGTGCAGAGGCCTTTCGGCGAATCGATGAAGCCGGGGATAGTGAATTCTATACCAGCCCCCGGCTGGTGCAGCATCTTGACGCCACCTGTCGTGAACATATTCAGATGTTCTATGGTCGTTTCCTGCAGCCGGGTATGCGGGTGCTGGATCTGATGTCGAGCTGGGTCTCGCATCTGCCGGCGGAGCCGACGGATATTGATGTCCATGGACTGGGCCTGAATGCACAGGAATTACAGGCCAATCCCCGGATCAACGACTCTACATTGCAGGACCTGAACCAGGACAGCCGTTTACCGTTTGATGATGCCGCCTTCGATGCGGTGATCTGTACCGCCTCGATCGAATACCTGATTCAGCCCCTGGCAGTGGTTAAGGAGGTGTCGCGGATACTCAAGCCCGGCGCACCCTTTGTCATTACCTTCTCCGATCGCTGGTTTCCAACCAAGGCGATTCAATTGTGGAGCGAGCTGTATGCCTTCGAACGCATGCAGCTGGTACTCGATTACCTGCGCCTGGGCGGCCGGTTTGAACAACTGGCGTCCGAATCCCTGCGCGGTTGGCCCCGCCCGGCCGACGATCCCTATATTGAGCAGCTCGATGACGCCGATCCGCTGTTTGCCGTCTGGGGTACAAAAAAGTGCTGAGTTCTGAAGGGAAAGTTGGCAGTCGGTAGCTGTAGGAGCGGCTGCGCCGCGATGGTGTCTGAAGAGAAAGTTGGCGGTTGCAGTTTGCAGTTTGCAGCTGTAGGAGCGGCTGCGCCGCGATGGTGTCTGAAGAGAAAGTTGGCAGTCGCAGTTTGCAGTCGGCAGCTGTAGGAGCGGCTACGCCGCGATGATGTCGTAGCCCGGTAGGGTGCGTCCCACGCGAATAAAGTAGGCAGTCATCAGTTGGCAGTTGACAGCAAAATACCTGAATCAGAATTTTCTGCCATCTGCCATCTGCCATCTGCCATCTGCCATCTGCCATCTGCCAACTTCTATTTGTGGGAGCGGGCTTCGACCGCGGCGGTGCCGGATTCGGCAGTCGCGCCCGTGGGGCGCTCCTACAGAATCACTATTCAGCCATAGGTCACATTGGCGAAGCCTATGTGACGATTCCCCCGGTCGATTGTCAGGTAGCGCTGCGCGCAACCTGGCCTACACAATTTTTGCCAACTGCCAACTGCCAACTGCCAACTGCCAACTGCCAACTGCCAACTGCCAACTGCCAACTGTCAACTGTCTTTATTCTGTCATCGGCGTTTCGCGGCATTGTCACACTGACCCCCTAGGCTTGTTAAAAACCAGCCGAGGTCAGGATAATGAATTCCGTCCACCAGCTCCGTCCCCTCCGGTACCGCAGTGTCTGGTTGTCCGATATCCATCTGGGTTATCGTGGCTGCAAGGCCGAGTATCTGATTGATTTTCTCGACTCTGTGCAGTGTGAGTATCTGTTTCTGGTCGGTGACATTTTCGACTTGTGGTATATGCGCCGTAAAGGACTCTATTGGCCGCAAAGTCATAATGATGTCATGCGCAAGATACTGGGCAAGGCCAAACACGGCACCAGGGTGGTGTATATCCCCGGTAATCACGATGAAGATTTCCGGGAGCTGGATGGAATGGTATTTGGTAACATTTCAATCCATAACCGCTACATCCATGAAACGGCGGACAACAAGCGCCTGCTGATACTGCACGGGGATGAATTCGATAATGCCATCCGCTGTAGCAAACTCGTCGGGTATCTGGGTGAGAAGTCCTATGATGTGCTGCTGTATACCAACCGCTGTCTGAATGCCTTTCGTCGTCGTCTGGGGTTCCCGTACTGGTCTATTTCCACGTTTCTTAAAAGCAACGTCAAAAACGCGGTTAATGTGATTCACGATTTCGAGCAGGCCGTCGCCAACGAGGCCCGGCGCGCCGGGGTGGATGGCCTGGTTTGCGGTCACATTCATCATGCCGAGATTCGCCAGATCGGTGAGGTGCTGTACTGTAATGATGGCGACTGGGTGGAAAACTGTACGGCGATGGTCGAGCATCGGGACGGCATGCTGGAGATCCTGCACTGGTCCGATGTGGTCAGGCCCATCAAGCAACATCCGGTCACGGATGCGGACAAGAAGATCGCATGAGAATTGTCATCGCGACTGACGCCTGGGCGCCACAAACCAATGGCGTGGTGACAACACTGAAAACGACCCGGCGTATCCTGGAACAATCGGGTCATGAAGTGGCCATGATTACCCCCGAACCGTTCAAAACCGTGTCGTTGCCGACCTATCCGGATATCCGGCTGGCGCTGTTTCCCTATCGGCGGATCGCCGCCATGCTGGATGCGTATGCCCTGGAGGCGATCCATATCGCGACCGAAGGTCCGGTGGGGATGGCGGTGCGGCGTTATTGCCGGCGGCGGAAACTCAAATTCACGACGTCCTATCATACCCAGTTTCCCGAGTATCTGCGCCTGCGCCTGCCGGTTCCCCTGCGTCTCAGCTATGCCTTTTTTAAATGGTTTCACGGTCCAGCCGAGCGTACCCTGGTGCCAACGCCGTCCATGCAGCAGCGTTTGCTGGAGCACGGTTTCACGCATGTCGAGGTGTGGGGACGGGGGGTGGACGTGAATCTGTTTCGACCCTATGGCAAGGATTACCTGCACGAGGCGCGGCCTGTTTTCGTCTATGTCGGCCGGGTGGCGGTGGAAAAGAATATCGAGGCCTTCCTGTCGCTGGATCTGCCGGGTACGCAATACGTCGTGGGCGATGGACCGGACAGGGCAATGCTGGAGGAAAAATACCCGCAAGTCGTCTTCACCGGCTTTCGTTATGGCGAGGAACTGGCGCGAACCATCGCCGCCAGTGACGTGTTTGTCTTCCCCAGCCTGACCGATACGTTCGGTCTGGTGATGCTGGAGGCGATGGCCTGCGGCGTACCGGTGGCCGCCTATCCGGTGACCGGACCGAAGGATGTGGTGATCGACGGAGTCACCGGTTGTCTGGACGAGGATCTTGGTCGGGCCGCGAAGCGGGCACTGGCGATCAACCCGGAAAATCCCCGCGATTACAGTTTATCCCATTCCTGGCATCAGGCCACGGATCAGTTTTATGCCAATCTGGCGCCCAATACCGGGGCGGAACCCGCGGTACAAAAAACGGCTTCGAGCCTGAAGTAATTTCTCTCACGCCGGTTTGTTCAGGTGGTCGAACGTTCGGTTTGCGCAGAATCGGCGGCTGATGTGGCAAAGGTGTCGATCGTGTGCCGATAGAGATCCGCCAGGGAGTGTGCCAGGGCACTGTGCGACCATTCGTGCACATAGTCCTGACCTTCGCGGCTCATGCGCCGTTGCAGCTCGGGCAACGCCAGTACCTGTTGTACCGTGGCGGCAAACTGATCCACGTCCTCCTTGACGACCAGCGCGCCACGCTGGGGCAGGAGAATATCCCGCGTCCCCAGTTCAGCGGTCGAGACCACCGGTATGCCGCAGGCCATTGCCTCAAGCAGTACCAGCCCCTGGGTTTCCGTGCGCGAAGAGAACACGAATACATTGCCGGCACGGTAACAGTCAACCAGCGTCGTGTTGCGATCCAGGTAGCCGACAAAGCGGATATTATCCCGGGTCCCCAGTTTGTCGCTCAGTTGTTTTAAATGCTCGAGCGCGGGCCCTTCCCCGGCAATCACGAGCAGGGTCTTTGGCAATTGTTGTAATACCCGGTGGTGTACGTGCAGCAGAAAGTCGATGTTTTTCTCGTGGCCGATGCGCCCGATATGCACCATCACCGGACGGTCCGGTTCGATATGATGGCGCTTGCGAAAGGCGTGTCCGTCACCGCGCGAGAAACGTTCGGGATCGATGCCCGTGGGCAGGATCCGGGTTGGGAGTTGAATGTGATAGTCGCGAATTACCTTGAGCATGGCGCTGGAGGGGACGATCAACCCCTGCAGGTTATGGCACTGCCGGCGGGTTATAAAGCGGATCAGGGGACGAAATATCCGGCGGGGAATCAACGGCACATAGTTGTGCATGTATTCCTCGAAATGGGTGTGATAGGTCTCGATACAGGGGATGCCCAGTCGGCGAGCCATGCGCTTACCACTGCGGTGGGCGGCAAACGGCGTCTGGATATGGATCAGATCGATCGGCTTTTCCCGATGCAGTCTGGCAATTTCCCGATCCACGGCGGTAACGGACATCAACCGGTCCTCGGGATCAAACGGTACCGGGCGCGCCTGGATACGCGAAATACCTGCCTGGGCGGGATCCTCAGCGCTGTAACGGGGGGCAATCAGCCGGATATCGTGTCCCAATGCCTGCAGGCTGTCACGAAAAGTCTGTATGGAAGTGGAGACGCCGTTGATGCGGGGAAAATACACATCGGAAACCATCACTATCCGCATACCACCGCCCGCTTAGCCGCTTATGGTGAATGAGAGCAGGGCAAGGCCGCCGCCGAGCAGGGCGCCGCACAACACGTCAGTCGGATAGTGCAGGGCAAGGACCACCCGGGACAGGGCCACCAGTGCAGTAAACGGCAGCAGGACGATGGCCAGTTCGGGGTAATAATGCAGGGCCACCAGGGTAAAGGAGACCGCATGCATGGTGTGTCCGGAGGGGAAGCTGTACTGATCCAGCGGGGCCGTTCCCAGCAGCAGGTCCTGTTTGACCACACAGGGCCGAGGCCGTTCGGTGACGGATTTGATGGCCTTGTACAGGGCCAGTGCCAGTGCCCCGACGATTGACATATGCAGCGCTGCCCCCAGTGCCTGGCTGCCATAGATCAACGGTAACAACGCGATCAGCGTGTACCAGAAAACCCCGTCACCTAGCCGACTGATAAAGGCAAACAGCGACTTGATGACCCGGATATGGCTGGCACGGTTGAACTGGCTGCACAGGGCCAGCTCATATGCCACCATGCGTTTGATAAACAGACTGTGGCGTATGGCATTCATAATCAGGATACTCTTTATATAATCCTGCCAGTAAGGATGGGACACGCAGATGACAAAACCCTGACAGCCCGATGAACGTTTTATGACCGCCGGATAAAGAAATTCCGGGTGATGAAGAAAAAGTTGGCAGCTGTAGGAGCGGGCTTCGACCGCGACCGGTGCCAGATTCGGCAGTCGCGCCCGTGGGGCGCTCCCACAGGCTCGCTATTTTGGTACGAAAGATATCTGACTCTCGCAGAGACGCAGAGTCCGCTGAGGATTAAAAAGCGGGTGTTTCTCAGCGCCCTGGCGCCTCTGCGAGAGATAACAGGCACATTGTCGACATGTGGAATGCCAGATAGCGCTGCGCGCAACCTGGCCTACAATGGTTCTGCCAACTGCCAACTGCCAACTGCCAACTGCCAACTGCCAACTGCCAACTGCAACGTACAGTGCTAGAATACCCCAATACATATGAAATCCTGAACCACGATCAGGAGAGCGGGATGCGAAGAGGACACTATGCGTATTGATCTGGATCCGGACAGCGATGTTGTCCGCGAACAGTTTGCCGTGATCTATTGCCCGCGTCGCAAGCGGGATCGCTTTCCCGAAGGCAGCGTCGAGGTGGTGGACAGTGCCGAGGCGGCACTGGCCGGCGCCAATGCGCAAAAGAACCTCTATGCCGCGATGGTGGTGGGACCCTCCCGTTCCTCCGAGGGCGCCCGGCTTTATTATCTGGTTGAATGGCTCGATCAGGACGCGCCATGAGCCGGGATCGGGACCACAATTTCGATCACTTCCATCAACGGTTCAAACAGAATATCTATGCCTCGCTAAAGGGTCGCCTGCGGCTGGCGATCCTGTGGCAGGATGTCCAGCAACATATTCTACCGCTGGCGGCGGGGAGGCCATTGCGGGTCCTGGATGCCGGTTCCGGAATGGGGAATTTCAGTCAGCGCCTGCACGAGCAGGGCCATCAGCTGTTGTTGTGCGATATTTCCGGCAAACAGCTGGAAGACGCCCGACTGAATTTTTCCGCTGCGCAAGCCTCCGACAGCGTTCGTTTTGTCCAGCAACCGTTTCAGCAACTTGCCGATGACAGTGATCAGCAGTTTGATCTGGTATTGTCCCATGCGGTGCTGGAATGGCTGACTGACCCGCAACAGGGCATTGGCGCACTGCAGCAGTTGATCAGCCCCGGCGGCTGGTTGTCCCTGCTGTTTTTCAACCGCCACAGCCTCATTTACCGGCATCTGCTGAACGGTAACTTCAAACGAGTACGCAGCGGCGATCTGGCAGGCGAAGGCAAATACCTGACCCCGGATAATCCGCTGATACCGGAGCAGGTCTATGACTGGCTCGAGGATAGCGGCTTGCAGATCGTGGCCTGTTCCGGCGTGCGCACTTTCACGGACTTTATGGATCGCGGCATGCGTGACAAGCTACCCTTTGAAGAGTTGCTGGAAATGGAGTTACGCTACAGTTCTCAGGAGCCGTTTCGATCCCTGGCGCGTTATATACACGTGATCTGCCACAAACCCTGACAGGATAACGATCATGCAAACGATTCATATCCGGGTCTTGCGACACTCCGCCTTTTACAGCCCCTTGCTGGCAACCATGAGTGCCGGATTCCTGAAAGCGGAGGGACTGCAGGCCGAATACACGGTTGTCGACGCCGATCATCCGCTGGAGGCGGGTATCCGCGATGGTACGGTACAGGTGGCACAGGCGGCGCCGGCGGCCAGCTTTGCCTATCTGGAAAGAGGCGAATCGCCGCCGTATACCCATTTCGCCCAGATCAACGAACGCGACGGCTTCTTTCTGGCTGCCCGCCAATCCGAACCGGATTTCAACTGGTCTTACCTGCAAGGCAAGCGGGTGCTGGTGGATCATCTGTTTCAGCCCATTGCCATGTTCCGTTACGCTCTGCAACAACAGGGCATTAAGCCGGCGGCGATCGGAATCATCGACGCCGGCGATGTGGCGGCGATGGACAAGGCCTTTCGTGACGGGGAAGGCGATTATATTCACCAGCAGGGCCCGGCCCCCCAGCAGCTGGAACACGAGGGGCTTGCCCACGTGGTCGCCTCGGTCGGCGAGGTGATCGGCCCGGTGGCGTTCAGCAGCCTGTGTGCCAGTGAAAAGTGGTTGCAAAGTGATATGGCGCGGACCTTCATGCGGGCCTACCGTCGCGCCCAGCGCCATGTCATCGAGACACCGGCAGAACAACTGGCTAGAGAAGAACAACACTTTTTTCCCGGTATCGACCCCGAGGTGCTGACCCAAACCATCGCCGCTTACCAGAAGCTCGGCTGCTGGCAGGATTCACCGCACATTTCCCCGGCCAGCTATCAGACCCTGCTGGATGTGTTCGAAGCCGACGGCCAGATCAGCCGGCGTCATCCCTACGAGACCGTAATTACTTCACCGCCTGCATAATATCGGAGTTTTATAAAAGCATTATCACGAAGGCGCGAAGACACGAAGATCAAATTCGTGAGTTCTTAGTTCTGAGTGGCGTAGGTCACGCTGGCGACAGCTACAAAGTTGGCAGTTGGCAGTTGGCAGAAATTCTAACCCGGGTTTTTACTGTCAACTGCCATCTGATGACTGCAAACTTTCTTTTCTGCCATCTGCCAACTGCCAACTTCTATTTGTGGGAGCGGGCTTCGACCGCGACGGTGCCAGATTCGGCAGTCGCGCTCGCGGGGCGCTCCTACAGACTCACTATTCAGGTCGATAGGGGAAATGCCAGGTAGCGCTGCGCGCAACCTGGCCTACACGATTTTTGCCAACTTAGAACTTAGCACTCAGAACTTAGCACTCAGCACTCAGCACTGATCTTTTTCCACGCCGGATGGCGTTTGATCGCCTGCAGGGCCTTGTTTAACAGAGTGATGCCCGGTTCGGTACGGTGCCAGGTGGAGGCGCCGGAGGGGTGCGGAAGAGGGATGATGTCCCGCATCTTGCCCTCCACGGCGATTCGATGTCGTCGGCCGATGATCTCATCCAGTTTGTTCACGGCCATAAACTGGCTGATCGCCAGTTTGCCGATCGGAATCAACAGCTGCGGTTGCAGCAGTTCGACTTCGGCTTCCATCCAGCTTCGGCAATTGGCGATTTCTTCTTTGCCCGGGACCCGATCCCCGCCTCTGGCGAGTTTTCCCGGAAAGCAGCGACACACCGCGGCCATGTAAACCCGTTGCCGAAACGCCTCTTCGTCCAGGCCGATCCGTTCAAACCAGCCAAACAGGGTCTTGCCGGCGGTCCAGGCGAAGGGGCGATGCAGTTCGATCTCGCGATTGCCCGGTGCCTGACCGATTAACATCACCGGCGAAGCGACTGGCTCACCGGTGACCGGCGGGCCGTGCATTTGGGGACAACGCCGGCAGCGACGCAGGCGGCGCTGATGTTGTTGCAAGGTCTCGAAAACGGTCATGAAGTTCTCACCAAAATGTCACAAGCCGGACATATTGCCACTCTACAGTTTTCCCGTAACTTCACAACATCGGTAAGGAGAGTGTTATGTCCCGCTATGCATTGGTTTCGATTGAAAAAAGCCCGCCGCCGCAAGGCCAAAGTGGTGACAACTGGTACCGCTATGAGATTACCGGCGGTGCCGCGACGATTGTCGGATACCGGCGGGGAACGCTGGGCGAAACGCGGGTGGTGGCGCGGGAATGTGTCATGCACCTTAACAGTCAGCTGGCTGGTATGCCCTCCAGTGAATTTGTTCGCCGCGCCGCCAATCCGGTGGCGGATGTGGACCCGCTGGTGGCCGCCTGATCGGGCCTGATCAGGCGCCGGTCTGCAGGACGATCTTGCCGCGGGTGTGACCCTGCTCGATGAGCTGATGCGCCTGTGCGGCTTCGGCCAGCGGCAGGGTCTTGCTGACGTGCAGCTTTAACTGTTCGCTGTGCAGATAGCCGGCACAGCGATCCAGAATCTCGCCCTGGTGGGCGCGGGCCTGCGGCAGATCTTCCAGCATCGGTGTGAGCATCAACTCAAAGCTGATACCGAGGTTACGCTGGCGCGCCACGCTCCAGTCGACCTCCTTGCCGGGATCGAGCAGGGTCACCAGCTGGCCGTAGTAGGCGATGGTCGGCAGGGTTTGATTGAATACCGCGGCACCGACCGTATCAAAGGCGACATCGACGCCGTAGCCTTTGGAGAGATCCATGACCGCCTCGACCAGATTCTCTTTTTTATAGTTAATGACCTTGTCGGCGCCCAGCTGGCGAACAAACTCGGCCTTGTCGTCGTCACTGATCGTGGTGATGACCCGGGCGCCGGCCAGTTTGGCGAGCTGGATGGCCACATGGCCCACTCCGCCGGCGCCGGCATGGATCAACACGCTCTGGCCGTTGCGTAGCCGGGCACGGTCGTAGAGGGCTTCCCAGGCGGTGATCAACACCAGCGGTCCGGCGGCGGCCGTGGTGAAGTCGATGGCATCGGGCAGCGGTCGGGCCACTGCCTCGGGCACCACGGTGTATTCGGCATAGTTGCCCGGTTCCCGGCCCAGTCCGCCATGACAGAACCAGACCCGATCACCGATCTTGAGGCGCGTGGTTTGCTCTCCGGTCTCGACCACCGTCCCGGCGCCGTCACAACCGAGTATCGCCGGCAGCGCATCCTCGAAAAACACGCCCCGCTGACGCAGCTTGGTGTCGACGGGATTGACCCCGGCGGCATGCAATTGCACCTTGATATCGGTGGGCTGCTGCAATTGCGGCTCATCCTGCTCCACTACCTGCAATACGGACGGATCACCCGCCCCGGTCATGACTACAGCCTTCATGCTTGTGGCTCCCCGGTCGTCGTTCGAATGAATTACTGGAATGAAACGTGGCACAGTTGCGCCGGGCAAATAGTGTCAGTTGCGGTTGTGATGATCAAGTGAAGATGCCCATAATAACCCCGTTGCCGGTCCACGGTTATTTTGCAGGGCAGGGCGGAATAACCACCGCATACACCGAAAACGCCGAAACCGGTAGCGAAGAAGAATAACGCAGGGGATGGGGTTGTCTGAATCAACGATTACCGCGCTGGTCTTTGTCGTTTATTTGTTAATCATGCTGTGGCTGGGCGCACTGGCCTATCGACAGACCGCAAACCTGTCCGATTATATTCTGGGCGGTCGACGTCTGGGGCATTGGGTCAGCGCATTGAGTGCCGGGGCCTCGGACATGAGCGGCTGGTTGTTGCTGGGCTTGCCCGGTTACGCCTATCTGGCCGGTTACGAGGCGGCCTGGATTGCCCTGGGTTTGTTGACCGGCACGTATCTGAACTGGCGCATCATGGCCGTCCGCCTGCGCTGTTATTCCCAGCTGGCCGATAACAGTCTGACCCTGCCCGACTATCTGGAAAAACGCTTTGCCGATCCCTCGCACCTGTTACGCCTGTTGTCGGCGTTTTTCATTCTGCTGTTCTTTTTGTTTTATACCGCCGCCGGACTGGTCGCCGGGGCCAAGTTGTTCACCAGTGTGTTCGGCATCGATTATCACGCCGCGCTGGTGCTGGGAGTCGGCGCGATATTGATCTACACCTTTATCGGCGGTTTTCTTGCGGTCTCCTGGACCGATGTGATTCAGGGGTTATTGATGGCGGTGGCGCTGGTGGCCGTTCCGTTGCTGGCGGTCCTTTCCCTCGGTGGCTGGGAGGCCATGCAGGCCGGGATGCAACAGCAGAATCCGGCCCGTCTCTCGGCATGGACCGACCGGCAGGGCGAACCGCTGGGCACGCTGGCAATCCTCTCGCTGCTCGGCTGGGGATTGGGCTATTTCGGTCAGCCGCATATCCTGGCGCGCTTTGCCGCCATGCGCACCCCGGCGGTCGCCGACAAGGCGCGACGCATCGCCACCAGCTGGAGCGCGCTGGGGCTAATCGGGGCGCTGCTGGTCGGCTTTGCCGGGGCCGGTTACCTGCCCGGGCCGCTGCAAGCTAGTGATTCCGAAAAAGTCTTTATTGAGATGGTGCAACAGATGCTGCCGACGGTGCTGGCGGCGATCTGTCTGGCGGCGATCCTCGCCGCGATCATGAGTACCGCCGACTCCCAGTTGCTGGTCTCCGCCTCGGTGTTGATCCAGGATTTTTATCAGGGCCTGTGGCGCAAAGGCGCCGGTCAGGCGGAACTGGTCTGGGCCGGGCGCGGTGCCGTGGTGGCGACCACGGTGATTGCCGCCTGGCTGGCCTGGGAGCCGGGACGCAGTGTGCTCAATCTGGTGGCCTATGCCTGGGCCGGTTTCGGCGCGGCCTTCGGGCCGGTGTTGCTGTTCTCGTTATACTGGCGGCGCATGACCCGTTGGGCGGCGCTGGGCGGGCTGCTGGGCGGCGGCATCACCGTGGTCTGGTGGAAACCCCTGCAAGGCGGTATGTTTGACCTGTATGAGATCGTCCCCGGCGTGCTGGTCGCCTCGCTTCTGATTGTGGTGATCACCCTGTTCGGGCGGGCGCCGCCGCGGGTCGCTGAGCTGTTCGATCAGATGCAGGCCGAAGTGCGCACATACCGCCAGGCAATCGATTAAAGAATAAACGCCTGGCGACTTGGCGACTGGTCCTGTGCTGCTAGACTGAACAGAAGCGCCAGGTAATTTTCATGCTCGATAATAATAAATAACGGGCCTTCGCCCGCATCAGCCAACCAGGAGTCCGCGGATGAATCTTGAGAAAGTCATTTTTGCTTTTTTTATTGTGCTTGCCCTGACCATCAACTTCGGGTTTTTTATCGGCGATATCGACAACCCCGACCATCATAATGTTTACGAGCTGTTTGCGGCACTGGTCATCAGCCTGATCGCCACCGTGCTCAAGTTCGGCGATCGCACCCATATCGGCGCGGTACTGCTGGCCACCAGTCTGGTGGCGGATGTGCAGTTGATTATTGCCGCGGTCATCTGGGGAATGGTGGAACATGTTACCCAGACCGGGATGAACCCCCATGTCATGGCGGCCATCGTCTCTCTGTCCGGCGGGGCGCTGCTGGCCAATATTACCTCGGTGGTGCTGTTTGTAATCGAAACAGCGATGATGCGTCGCTGACGGGCCGGGTTGATGAACGCTATTCTGTTCGTTTTTCTGCGTCGTCTGCATGTTCCGCTGATCGTGCTGATCTCCGTCTACGCGATCTCCGTTCTCGGTTTTGTGCTGATCCCCGGGGTGGACGACCAGGGCAACCCCTGGCGTATGGATTTTTTCCATGCATTCTATTTTGTCAGCTATATGGGCAGTACTATCGGGTTTGGCGAAATTCCCTATGCCTTTACCGGCGCCCAGCGCATGTGGGCAACTTTCAGTATCTATGCCACGGTTATCAGCTGGTTGTATGCCATCGGCTATTTGCTGACCATCGTTCAGGACCCGGCGCTGCGGAACTTGCTGACAGAACATCGTTTTCGCCGCGGTGTACGCCGCATTAGCGAACCGTTTTACCTGATTTGCGGTTACGGCGATACCGGCAACTTTCTGGTACGGGCGCTGAATGAAGCCGGCATACGCGCGGTGGTGGTCGAGATCGATCAGGGTCGGGTCAATCAGCTCGAACTGGAGGGCTATAATACCTATGTACCGGGCCTGTGTGCCGATGCTTCCGTGCCCGGCAATCTGATCAAGGCGGGACTACAGAACCTTGATTGCGCCGGCGTGGTAGCCCTGACCAACCATGACGCGGTCAATCTCAAGATCGCCATTACCAGCAAGCTGCTCAATTCGGGCCTGCGCACCATTGCCCGGGCCGAAACCCACGACGTGGAAAAGAACATCGCCTCGTTCGGCACGGATCATATTATCAACCCGTTCGACACCTTCGCCGGGCGTCTCGCTTTGGCGCTGCATTCACCGGGTATGTATCTGTTGTATGAGTGGATGACCAGCGTGCCGCACGAACCGTTACGCGAGCCGGTGTTTCCGCCAACTGGCCGCTGGATCCTGTGCGGTTACGGCCGGTTTGGCAAGGCCGTCCATGAACGGCTCAAAGCCGAAGGAATCACCACCACGGTTATCGAAGCCACGCCGGAGCGAACCGGCACACCGAGTGACGGCGTGGTAGTGGGACGGGGTACCGAAGCGGATACATTGCATGAAGCGGATATTCAGCATGCCGTGGGGCTGGTGGCCGGCACCGATGATGACGCCAACAATTTGTCCATTGTGATGACCGCCAGGAGCCTGAATCCCGATCTGTTTACCGTCTTGCGCCAGAACGGCCGGGCCAATGATGTCATTTTCAATGCCGTGCAAAGTGATTTGATCATGCAGCGTGGCAGTATTATTGCGCACAAGATCTTTGCCGTGATTACCTATCCGTTACTGACCGTCTTCCTGCGTCTGGCCCGTCGCCATGATGACGACTGGGCCAATCAGCTGATCAGCCGGATCGGCGGCATCGCCGGTGACGAGGCGCCGCATGTCTGGATGTTGACCCTGGATGAGAAAAACGCCCCGGCGGTCCATACGGTGTTGGAATCCGGCGAGGTGTTGACGGTACAGAATATTATTACCGATCCGCACGATTTTCCCCGCACCTTGCCGCTGATCGTCTTGCTGATAAAACGTCCCGGTAACGAGGCGGAGCAGGAGATACTGCTGCCCGCGGGACAGGAGCCACTACAGTCCGGGGATCAGTTGTTGCTGTGCGGCCGTTTCGGCAGTCAGTCGTCCGTGGAGTGGCTGGTGGCCAATCTCAATGTGCTTGAATATGCCCTGTACGGTGAAGACCGTCCGGCCGGGACGATCTGGCGTCGTTGGGCGCGGCGCAACGGACCTCCTGAAAACTCAACCGGGAAACCCGTCTGAGCGGTTGTGCGCGGACTCAGTAATGCCTCAGTGAATCGATAAACAGCCGGTTTTGTGGTAATCGATGTCGGATAAGCCGCCCGGTCAGGGCGGCATAGCGATCCGCCGGGCCGTTCATGTATACGTCATACTCTTCCAGGTCGGGATAGTCCGTGATTATCTGTTCGGCCAGTTCTCCCACGGTCTCGTCGAAGCCGAGCGGTTCGCTGCTCAGTTCATCCTGGAATATCGGCGTATAGGCAAAGTTGTCCAGGGCATCCTCCAGAGAGCGGACATAGTTGGCCAGATAGTACTCGTTGCTGTTTTTAACCAGCCAGTATAAATGCATCGGTTGCGAACTTTCCAGCGCGATGCAATGTTCGATCAGGCTTTTCATCGGCGCGATGCCGGTATCGTTGGCGATAAAGATCATGGGTCGACGGGAACTTTCATCGAGGGTGAAATCGCCGTGCGGGCCGGCGATGCGCATGGAAGAACGCGGTGTGATGTTATTGAAAATGTACCGGGCGAAGGGATCATCCTGCGAGTATCGCACATGAAACTGCAGATACATGCCGTTGCAGGGACAACTGGCGACGGACTTGCTGCGCGGGGCCAGGCCATCGATATGCAGGGTCACATACTGACCGGCCAGAAAGCGCAGGGTCTGACTGCGCGGCGTGCGTAGCTGTAATACGCGCACATTGCCCGCCACGTCATCCACTTTGTAGACTTTGGCGTCGATCTCCTGATGGGGTACATCCTCGGCACTGCCGATGGTACGGCTTTCGATGACCATGTCGGAGCCGGGGGTAGCGGAGCACATCAAAAACAGCCCCTGATCCTTTTCATGTTGCCGGAAGGCGTAATCATGGGGTAAATGTTTTCCAATCTCGCCGCTGAGCAGGCGGGCGGCACATTGTCCGCAACTGCCGTTGTTGCAGTTGTAGGGCACATTCATGCCGGCGCGCAGGGCGGCTTCCAGCACGGTTTCACCGCTGGCGGCTTCAAATGTTCGTCCGGACGGTTCGATACAAATTCTGGACATGATGCTTTCAACTTGTGGTCATGCTAAAGAGATCACAGCATACTATGTTATGCTCAATGATCTAAATGGGTACCATGCCGGTTTAAAACAAGGTCATGTATGAATCAAGGATAACCCCATGGTTTGCAGGCTTGCGTTGTTCCTTGGTGGGTAGCAGACTTTATCCTGTCACCAGGAGGAAGTGCCATGTTTGCCGCCATAAAAAACACCGCCATGCCCGATCCCGCAGAAGCCCCGCCGGGGCGGGAGGAACCGATGCCGGTTCCCGATGCACACTTTGTCAATGGCGCTCCCTTGTTACCCCCGTATCCGGCGGGGTTGCAAATGGCGCTGTTCGGCATGGGCTGTTTCTGGGGCGTGGAGCGGATTTTCTGGCAACTGCCGGGGGTCTATACCACCGCGGTCGGCTATGCCGGCGGGTACACCCCCAACCCCACTTATCAGGAAGTTTGCAGCGGCATGACCGGGCATAATGAAGTGGTGCGTGTGGTATTCGATCCGCAGCGGATCGGTTACGGACAACTGTTGCAGACGTTCTGGGAAGGACACGATCCCACCCAGGGAATGCGTCAGGGCAACGATGTCGGCACCCAGTACCGCTCCGGCATTTACACCTACAGTACAGAACAACGTGAGTCGGCCGAAGAGAGCCGGCACCGTTATCAACAGTGTTTGCAGGAGGCGGGCCGCTCAGCCATTACCACCGAGATCCGTGAGGCACCGGAATTTTATTACGCCGAGCATTATCACCAGCAATATCTGGCCAAAAATCCCGGTGGTTATTGCGGGCTGGGAGGCACGGGAGTGCGCTGTCCGGCGTTGACGTCCGTCTGAAGATTGTCGCGCTGCGGCCCTTTAAAAGCCGGTGGCTTGTCGGACGTTGTTGCAGTTTTCGATATACCGGGAGAGGGCCCGCTCGGCCATCTGCCGGGTGCTGAAGGGTCCGCGATCCATCCCTTCCCGGCAGGCGAAATACCATTGGCTGCCGATATTAAAAAAACGCCCGCTACGAAAGGGAACCGGCCGGGTTTCCCCGTGGCGTGGTGTACGGATTTCGCTCATACCTGTCTCCTCCTCGAATGGTGCGTGATGCAAACTCTATAGAGTACCTATAGCCAACAGCTGGTGAAAAATCAATCAGTGGGAAATCAGGCCGGACGGGTGGTGCTATCCCGGTGACCAGCGGTCAAACACCCGGTTTTTTTAACAGAAGGTTTCCAGATCCCGGCGCACCGCCGGCTCGGCGTTCTCGCACAAAATCAGCGAGGCGCTGGTGTGATGCACAAATATATGGCACAACCCGGTCTCGATGCCGGCGTTCTCGACCACCTTGCGCACACTGGCGGTAATGTCATAGGTCCCCCGGCCACGGGTGGAAACCGAAAACTGCTCTTGTGCCAACATGGGCTGTTTATCCGTATGAATGTCGAGCCATTATAAGTGAGCCGGGTGGCGGATTGAACCACTCCTCACCGGGCGAGCCGCCTGCTCCCGCGCAGGATCTTTTTCCCAGGTCGCCTTGTGGTTCCCTGCTCGATTGCCTATACCTTGTAACAAGAGGTGCGTTAATCGGCATTGCCGGGAGGTAGTTATGCGCGCAATCCAGATTCATTTTCACGATACACTGGACAATCAACAACGGGATCAGCTTCGCAACGAGCTGATGGCACTGCCCCATGTCAGCAATGTCGAAGTCGAGGCAAGCAAGGAGCATGATATGCTGATCGAGTTCGAGGAGCGGCACAATATGCCCATGAGCATCATGGATGTGTTGCATAATCAGGGGCTGCACCCGGATATTACCGCCTGTTGAATTCAAACCCCCGCGTCGTTGTCAGAAAACGCGCCGAACGGCGCGTTTTTTGTTTCGGCGCTGTTTGAATGGGTTGCTCGGCGGTTTTCCGCGCCGCTAATTCATGCTAAAAAATATGAATTGGAAAGAAGGGCAGGGCAATGAATACAAGGAGCTCCCGGCAGGTTTACCATGTCCGATGAGGTGATTGTCTATAGCGGCGAACAACTGGCCCGTTATCATTTCGGCGCCGATCATCCCTTCGGCCCGAAACGCCATGACGCCTTTGTCGAGCGCTTCAAACAGAAACAGCTGGATCGACAGGTGAGTCATGGCGAACCGGCCGCTGCCAGCCGGAAGGATATCGAACGTTTCCACATCCATGAGTATGTGGAGGAGGTCAGAACCGCCTCCGAGATCGGCGGCGGCATGCTCGACCCGGATACCCCGGCGGTCAGGGGCATTTACGACGCCGCCGCTACCGTGGTCGGCACCGGCCTGGCGGCGCTCGACCAACTTATGCAAGGTAACTACAAACGCGCCTTCGTTCCTATCGCCGGCTTGCACCACTCCTATCGGGATCGCGCTGCCGGCTTCTGCGTGTTCAACGACTGCGGCGTGCTCATCGAAACCCTGCGTGAGGTCTATGGTATCCAGCGGATCGCCTATGTCGATATCGACGCCCATCACGGCGACGGGGTGTTCTACAGCTTCGAATACGATCCGAACGTATTTATCGTCGACGTGCATGAGGATGGCCGTTACCTTTATCCCGGCAGTGGCTCCTCGAATGAAACCGGCAAGGGCGATGCCGGGGGCACCAAGCTGAACATCCCCATGCCGATGCAGGCCGATGATGAGACGTTTCTCGATGTCTGGCCCGAGGCGGAAAACTTCCTGGCGCAGAAAAAGCCCGAGATGATCCTGCTGCAATGCGGCGCCGACAGCCTCAAGGGCGATCCCATCACCCATCTGCACTACAGCGAAGCCACTCACGCCCACGTGACCCGGCGCCTGTGTGAACTGGCCGATCGTCACAGCCAGGGCCGCCTGCTGGCCCTGGGCGGTGGCGGTTATAACCTGGATAATCTGGCCACGGCCTGGAGCGGGGTAGTCGAAGCGATGATCAACTGTTCAGGGGAGTGACATGCCACAGCTGCAACACTGGAACGAGACCGAAGACGGCCCGCTCAGCGAAGCGGCCCTGATCGACAAACTCGAACGCCAGGGTTACAGCGTCAATCGCTATGTCTATGCCCCCGGCACCGTCTTCCCGCCGCACACCCACGCCGTGGACAAGATCGATGCCGTCCTGAGCGGCCGCTTTCGATTGGAGATGGAAGGGCAGCGCCTCATCCTCGAACCCGGCGACAGCCTGGCCGTGCCTCGCGGTGTCGTGCACAGCGCCGAAGTCGTCGGCGACGACCCCGTCGTCAGCCTCGACGCCGTGCGGCCCTGGTAAAACCCTCTTTTTTCAAGGGTTGGGAGCAGCCAGCGGGATGATCATTTTTCTATGTTTGTGAAAATAACGCGGAGAACGCGGAGACGTTTATGCCCGTTGTGTGGGTGCAAAGAACGCAGAGTTAATACTCTTGACTGGTAAGATAGTATGTCGAATCTTGAATCCATGTTGATCATTGTAAGTAGATTGATATGTCGTAAAAAATAAACATCTTTGCGTCCTCCGCGTCCTCCGCGTCCTTGGCGTTATTAACAGCACCCCTGAAAAAAGGTTTTCCGAGGATAGTCAATGGGGCACTTGTCCATGTTTGTGGAAATAATACGGAGAACGCGGGGACGTTTATGCCCGTTGTGTGGGTGTAAATAACACAGAGGATATAAAATATGCTTTGTCCCTCGTAACTCGTAACTCGTAACTCGTAACTCGTCCCTCGGCACTGCGCTCTAAGTGCGCGCCTGGTATAATTCAACATTCAAAATTCAAAACTCAACATTGCATTAATAATTATGGCTGATCTGTTCACCATCACCGCCCCGCTGATGATCCGCACGCCCGACGGCGAGGAGAAGGTCATCGCCCGCCACTTTCCGCATCCGAAGGGATTGCTGTATTTCGATCTCTACTGGCACGAAGGCCAGCCCTGGGAACAGGCTCACGTCGTTGAAGGTGAGATACAAGGTGACGGCCCTTGGAAAATCGGTGACCATGTCATCAACCTGCCGGGCTGCCAGGGAACCAATCCCGATCTCGCCATGCAGTTCGAACAGTGGCAGACCTATATACAAAGTGCCGACGCGGACTATCCCCCCGAACCGTTAATTGCCGCCATCGCCAGAAAAATGGGCGCCACTCCCGATTAATATAATCTCCTCTCCCCTCAGGGGAGAGGGCCAGAGCCTGCCCCGCACTAGATGCGGGGTAGAGGGGCGTCAAAACAAGCCCTGATAACATCAGGTCGTCACTCGCCCCTGCCAGCCAGTAGGCCCGATATAGCAAAGCGGTATCGGGCAGCACCATCTAATTGTCATACCGGCAGAAGTTGGCATCTAGTTTATCTAAATGGATCGTCCTTCAACCGATCTGAATTTCGCAATCGGGCTTCAGCGAGATATCATCCAGCCAGGATCAGGTTAAACCCTGATACCCGGGTAAAATTCCGGCCGGGAGAAGTCGAAAAAACGATAAATGCTTGCCAGGATTAAGGGTGAATTCTGTAATAGCAGGACCGGGTCCGAAATTGACAGATGTCTGTCTAACTAACCGTTATGTTTTATGAAAATCGGAGGTAAAGACAATGAGCACGAAAGAGCTGTTAGATGAGGCAATGAAACTGAAGCCAGAGGAGCGGTTCATCCTGGTTGAGGGTCTGATAAAGAGCCTGGATGAGCCGGACAAAAAGCTCGATGAAATATGGGCTGAAGAATCGGAAAAGAGACTCAAGGCATACCGGGAAGGAAAACTCGAAGGCATCCCGATGGAGGAAATATTTAAGGAAGAATGATGCAGGTCATATTCACCAGAATAGCGAGGCAGGAACTGGAAGATGCGGCCCGTTACTATGAGCTCGAATATTCAGGACTTGGGCGCAGATTCAATGAAGAAGTGAGAAAGGCTGCATTACGAATTGCCGCGTATCCTAAAGTGTGGTCCATAGAGCCGGGGTGAAGTACGGAAGTGCCTCCTGCACAAGTTTCCGTATAAATTGATGTACTCCGTGGAAGAAGATCATATTCTTATCATTGCGGTAGCCCACCAACATTGGAAGCCGGACTACCGGGTAGGTAGAGATGAAACATAACAAGCCCATCCATCGACGCCAAAATGTAAAAAGTGGTCGGTGAAAAACAATAACCAATTGCATTAATATCTTCATCCAATCATCATAAGTTTCCTCTAATCGCCACCACAGCCGGGTTTATTGATGAAGTTTGTCTGTTACGCTGACTGGGGCGAGCTGCCAGCGAGTGCGAATGCGCTTTTCGCGCAGGGGGAGAAGGAGAGCATCTTTCTCTCGCGAGTGTGGTTTGAGAATCTGGCGGCCTTCGGGCTGGATGCGGATCAGACCATGCTGCTGGCCTGCGTGATGGACGGGGAGCGGGTGATGGCCATTCTGCCGCTGGCCAAATGTGCCGGCAATACCTGGTACGCCCTCAGTCATCGTTACACGCCATTTTACAGTCTGCTGTTGGCGGATACTGATCAGCCGCAAGTTCTCGATTGCCTGGCCCGGGGGCTGGCGCAGCTGCCGGTCGATTCATTGCTTCTGAAGCCGGTGGCCGACGATGATGGCCGGTTGCAGGATCTGCAACGGGCCATGGCAGCGGTCGGATTCAGCTTTTATCGTCGATTTCGGCTGTATAACTGGATTTATCGCGTACAGGGCCAGTCCTATCAGGACTATATCGCGTCACGCCCGGCCCGGCTGCGCAATACGATTGCCCGCAAGCAGCGGAAACTCGAACGCGAGCACGGTTATGACATTCGCCTTTTTTGTGGCGACGAGGTGCCCGACGCCATGGCCGACTACTATGCGGTCTACGACGCCAGCTGGAAGGCGAATGAGCAATATACGGATCTGGTTGACGGGATGGTGGCCGGCTTTTCCGGGCCGGGCTGGACCCGACTTGCGGTGCTGTATGTCGTGGGCAAGCCTGTCGCCGCGCAGTTGTGGTTTGTATTGCACGGCAAGGCGAGCATCTTCCGACTGTCCTATGACGAGGCCTGGAAGCCCTGGTCACCGGGCTCCATCCTGACCGCGTTTTTGATGGCGTATGTGATCGACATCGACCGGGTCGAGGAAATCGACTTTCTGACAGGCAATGATGCCTACAAACCGGACTGGATGTCCGAACGCCGGGAGCGGTTCGCGTTGAGTTGTGTCAAAAGTGTGAAACCGGCAGGGCGGTATGAACAGTTTGTTGCCCGGTTGAAAAACATGTTCAGAGGTCGCTGACACATTCCATCGTCGGGCCGCGCTGCTCAGAGTTCGCTTAAAAGGTGTTTCCATCCCCGGGTCTCGTTTTCGGGGGTAAACAACGGCTGTTTGGCAATGCAGGCCTGTTCGAGTCTTTTGTAGAAGGGGCTGTCGGTTTCCGCCCTGTGCAGGCGTTCGGCCAGGGCCTGCTCGTTTTCCACCGGGTAATAACCGGGGTAATCTTCACCCAGCAGTCCGATCGACCCTTCGATGTCCGAGGCGATGACCGGGACGCCGGCCACAACGGCTTCGGAAATGACATTGGCCCCGCCTTCCATGCGCGAAGGTAACACCAGCAGATGGGTGCGCTGGTAGACCTGTCGGATTCGATAGTGGGGAATTTCGTCGTGCCATGTATAGCGGGAGTTGGCCTGCATCTCGGCGCGCGCCTGTACAGCCCAGTCGTCACTGTGCGCCTTACCGTACTGATGCACCTGGATGCGGCTGTCGGTTGGAAGGAGATGGGCGGCGAGCGCCGGTCGCAGGGGATCCTTTTCCTCACGTAAATGCCCCATTACCGAGACATGAAAAAACCGCCTGTATGGCTGGCGCCGGGGTACGGGTTTTGCCGACTGGTAAATGACGTGCAGCTTGTTGCGCTGATCCTGTGGCAGTGTATTGCCGATCAGATCATGCAGGCCGACCAGGTGGCTGGCCAGGCGGATCGATTGCAGGGTGGTATCGGGGTGAGTATGTATAAAACGGTAGGCATCGGTCCCGGTGATGGCCACAACAAGGGGGCGTTGGGGGAATGCTTCGGCAAACTGCCGGATGGGTTCGGCGCTGCGCCAGGCATGTAATGCGATCATCATATCCGCGTTCTGGCCGCTGAAGTCGGTGCTGATCGCCACATGATGACCGAGCGCGGTCAGGATCACGGCCCAGCGGGCGGCGGTGGCCCGGTTGCCGGCTCGGGATTTCGGCGGTGCGGGGGTGACCAGAAGGATGCGCATAAGTTTGTTACGTCAAGACGCTAGAAAAATAATTGTTTTCAGGCCACAGCGTTGTCTTTGACAGGGCATTGCGGGCCCGGTCTTGCAACTTTATACTAAATTTATTCATGCAAAAAATCGTGTCTTGCTTGTTGTGCATGGATTTGCTTGCTGATCAAAGATGATAACCCGAGTCACTCAGGCATGTATAAACTTAATCCGGATCAAATCGCAAAGCAAATCGATGACGCCCACGCGCGCACCCTGGCACTGATTGACGGCCTCTCGGCGGAACAATTGATGGGGCCCCGGCTGTCCACCGTTAACCCGCTGCGCTGGGAGATTGGCCATGCGGCCTATTTTTATGAATTCTGGGTCTTGCGAGAGCACCTGAAAAAATCACCGATCCGCGAGGATGCCGATCGGCTGTACGACTCGATTTCGATCGGGCATGACGATCGCTGGGATCTGCCGCTGCCGGGCATGCCGCAGACACTGGACTATATCCAGACGGTCCGGGAACAGGTAAAAGCCTCTCTGGCCAGCGGCGAGGATGCGCAGCGGGATTACCTCGCCCAATATGCGGTTTTTCATCATGACATGCACAATGAGGCCTATACCTATACCCGCCAGACACTGAATTATCCCGAACCCGCCATCGGCCGGCCGGGCTACCGTGTCCTGGATGCCGGCGGTCTGGAAGGCGACGCCAGAATACCCGGTGGTGAATTCATGCTCGGGGCAAGACCCGCCGAGGGCTTTGTCTTTGATAATGAGAAATGGGCGCATCCTGTCGAGCTCGAACCCTTTGCCATCGCCAGGGCGGCGGTGAGCAACGGCGATTTTCTGCGCTTTGTCGAAGCCGATGGTTACAACAAACGTGAATACTGGGACGACGAAGGCTGGCAATGGCGTAACCAGGTTCGGCTCGAACATCCCGTCTACTGGCGTCTTGATGCCGACGGCTGGAAGATCAAACAATTCGATCAGTGGCAGCCGATGCCCATGAATGCCGCGTTGATCCACGTCTGCTGGCATGAAGCGCAGGCCTATTGTCGCTGGGCCGGCCGGCGTCTGCCGACAGAAGCCGAGTGGGAAGCGGCGGCTGCGGCCGAGCCTTCACAGGACGGCCGCAGCTTGTCAGCGGTCAAGCGCCGCTTTCCCTGGGGCGATGAACCGCCGCGCCCGGATCAGGCCAATCTGGATGGCTATGCCCTGGGCACGGTGGACGTTGGCGCGCATGCCGCAGGCGACAGTGCCTTCGGCTGCCGGCAAATGATCGGCAACGTCTGGGAATGGACCGGGGACGCGTTTGGACCCTATCCCGGTTTTGAACCCGATATGTACGGGGACTACTCGCAGCCGTTGTTCGGGATAACCCGGGTCCTGCGCGGCGGCGCCTGGCCGACCCGCGGACGGCTGATTCGCAATACCTGGCGGACCTACTACGGTCCTGAACGCAACGATGTTTTCGCCGGTTTTCGGACCTGCGCCAAACGCTGACAGAGCTGTTGAATCGTTATGCATAAGACGCAAGCGCCGGTTGTTAAAGACCTGCTCCTCATCGGCGGGGGGCACTCCCACGTTACAGTTTTAAGGCGGCTCGGTATGCGGCCGGTTCCGGGTTTGCGGGTTACCCTGCTTACACGGGATATTCATACGCCCTATTCAGGCATGCTGCCGGGTTTCATCGCCGGCCATTATGACTATGACGAGTGTCATATCGACCTGGGGCCGCTGGCCCGCTTTGCCGGTGCGCGCCTTTATCATGCCGAGGTCGAATCGCTGGATCTGGATAACAAGCTGGTACATGCCCGCGGGCGTCCACCGATTGCGTACGATATTTTGTCGATCAATACCGGCTCACGACCGGTCAGCACAGATATCCCGGGGGTGGATGAATTCGCGTTGCCCGTGAAACCCATCGATGTCTTTCTGGATAAATGGGAGCAGCTGATCGAGCGTGTCCGCGTGAGCAAGGGGCCGTTTCGCATCGTGGTCGTCGGCGGCGGGGCCGGGGGCGTGGAGCTGGCGTTATCCACGCAGCTGCGTTTGCAGACAATACTCAAAGCAGCCGGCAAGGATCCCGAAAACGTGGTTTACACGTTGCTGAGTGCCAGCGATGACATTATGTACCTGCACAATGCCGGGGTGCGGCACCGTTTCGAGCGGATTCTGCGGCAACGCCATATCACGGTCAAAACCGGGGCACGGGTGACCGAGGTCAGGGCGGACAAGGTGCTTACCGCCGAGGGCGGGGCGTATGATGCGGACGCCGTACTCTGGGTAACTTCGGCCTCCGCGCCGACGTGGCCGGCCAAAGCCGGTCTTGCAGTGGATGAAGCCGGTTTTATCAGGGTGGATGAGCATCTGCAGTCACTGTCTCATCAGGATGTGTTTGCGGCGGGGGATGTCGCCTCATTACCCGACTCACGGCCCAAGTCCGGGGTGTTTGCCGTGCGCCAGGGACCCGTACTCGCGCATAATCTTCCCGCCGCCGCGACAGGCCGGCGCCTGCGTCGTTACCGGCCCCAAAAGAATTTCCTCGGGCTGATCAGCACCGGCGATCAATACGCCGTGGCATCGCGCGGGAATGGGTCCTATGCGTCGGCCTGGTTATGGACGGCCAAGGACTGGATCGATCGTCGCTTCATGCTCAAGTATAACGAGCTGCCCGAGATGGACGAGGAAGACAGCCCTGAACTGGCCAGTGGTATCGCCGATGCAGAAGCGATAAAAGAACTGTCCACGCTGGCCATGCGTTGTGGTGGCTGTGGCGCAAAGGTGGGCGCCACGGTGCTGTCCCGGGTGATGCAGCGTCTGCCCGACACTCAACGTGACGATGTATTGATCGGCCGGGATTCCCCCGATGATTGCGCCATGCTGACCCTGCCCAAAGACAAGGTGATGGTGCAGAGCGTTGATTATTTTCGTGCCTTTATCGATGACAACTACACGTTCGGCGCCATTGCCGCGAACCATGCCCTGGGGGATGTTTTTGCCATGGGGGCCGAACCGCAATCGGCGCTGGCGATCGCCACCGTCCCTTACGGACGTGAACGTATTGTGGAAGAAACGCTGTATGATGTACTGGCCGGGGCCATACAGGTTCTTGAAACTTCCGGCGCCGTGCTGGCCGGCGGACACTCCAGCGAGGGCGCGGAACTGGCTTTTGGATTGACCGTCAACGGCCTGCTTGATCCCGATACCGCCTTGCGCAAGCAGGGTTTGCAGCCGGGTGATGCGCTTGTCTTGACCAAACCCATCGGCACAGGAACGCTGTTGGCCGCAGAAATGCGCGCGAAAGCCAAAGGGCGCTGGATCGACGCGGCCATCCAGTCGATGCTGGTCTCCAGTCAACAGGCTGCACGGTGTTTGCTGCAACACGGGGCAACGTCATGTACCGACCTCACCGGATTCGGTCTCGTCGGGCATTTGATCGAGATGACCCGGGCTTCGGACGTTGATGCCACGCTGTATATGGATGCATTACCCATACTGGATGGCGCCCTGCAAACCGTTGAGGCGGGTATCCTCTCATCCCTTCAGCCGCAAAACCTGCGCCTGCGGCGTGCCATTGACGATGTCGAGCGGGTTTCACATCACCCGGCCTATCCTCTGTTATACGATCCGCAAACCGCCGGGGGCCTGCTCGCCGGCATCCCTCAGGAAAAGGTAAGTGCCTGCATTGAAGCGCTGCACAGCATGGGCTATCCGACGGCGGTAATCATCGGTAAAGTTGAACCCCGTTCGGACAGGGACGCCTCCATTCGCATCCAGTAGCCTACGGATTGTACTGAATAACGCGATTCCTGGAAGGTGCGCAGAGGCGCAGGTCAGGTTGTGCGCAGCGCTACCTGACATTTTCAAAAGGTCCGGGGCCGGTGACAAACGCGAACGGTTTGCATTATCATGCCTGGCGGCCCTTCATCGACGAGCAATCACACTGCCATGACCATGAAACTTGTCCAGAAACGCTTTTTAAAAGGCACCCGGGAATTTGAGATTATTAATGACGTCATCCATGTGCGAATAAAGACGCCATTCAAAGAAGAGAAGATCACGCTTGGTTTGTCGGTGCTGGATCCCGAGCCCATTATCAACAATGCCTGTATCGAGTTTTATGGCCGTGCCGAACCCGAACCATTGCTGTCGTTATTGATGGATAACCCCAGCGCCGATGAATTTAACCAGTTTGTCGTGGCGCTGCAGCAACAGATAGTGCAGGTATCCAATGGCTTTACTGATTCCGAGGCAGATACTCAACCGGCCGGGATCGCCGGCAATGTTTTTGACAAGCCGCCGGAATTCGACGAGCCAGAGACAACAAGATCAAAATACCTCGGTAAATCCATTCGTCCCGCCCGGCTTGAAGAGGCCATCCAGATGCTCGAGCAATATGTGGCTGACGAGGAGATCAAGCCGTTGCTCGCTGCCCTGAAAGCACTGAAGGATGATCCGGAGAATGAATCCTGTATGGAACAGGTGGTGGACGCATTCAATGACCTGGGGATCGTGCAGGGCGCGGTATTGACCTACGCCCCCTATCTCAGCGTCTTGCTAATGGATGATCCCTACGGGGAAAATTAACAATTTTTTGACGAGCAAACTGGCAGACCGGCCACAGCACCCTGCGGGCCTGCACGATCGGCTTTTACTCGTCCCTCGTACCTCGTCACTCGTCCCTGCACCCGAAGGGTGCATTGATTGATAATTATCAACTGCCACAATTTTTATCGCTATTGATGCGCTCGCCCGGGTTGTAAGCGGGCCATCTCATCCTCACAGCATTTCCTATACTCAAGCTGACCGTTGCGGCGCGTATGACCATATGACTCGAAAGGATATCGTTATCTGGCCGTGCTGTTGATACTGCAATTACCGGTCAGGTTACTGGTTGGCGAGAGAAAACGTAAAAGGAGATGCATATGTTTCTGGAAAAAATCAAATCCCCCGGATTGGCTCATTTGTCTTATGTCATCGGCGCCGACGGCCAGGCGGCCGTGATTGACCCGCGCCGGGATATCGAAGTCTATGAAGAAATTGCCGCGGCGAATAACGCCCGCATCACCTGCGTATTTGAAACCCATCGCAACGAGGATCTGGTCTCCGGCGCCGGCCTGCTGGCCGAACGCACCGGGGCGACGGTTTATCATGGCCCCAATGCGGCCGGCGAGGTGCGCTATGCGCAAACCGTTCGCGATGGCAAGGCGGTGCAGCTGGGCGATCTGCGTCTGAAGGTGATGGAAACCCCCGGTCATACCGACGACAGTATTTCCATTGCGGTCTATGACGATGCCAGTGGCAAGGACGCTGTTGCCGTATTCACCGGCGACGCCCTGTTCATCGGTGATGTCGGGCGGACCGACTTTTATCCCGAGCGGGCCGAGGAGGTCGCCGGACTGCTGTACGACAGCCTGCAACGGATTCTGGCGCTGGGCGATCAGGCGATCGTGCTGCCGGCGCACGGGGCCGGATCGGTGTGCGGCAGTGGCATGGCGGATCGTGAGTTCTCTACGCTGGGGCACGAGCGGCAGAACAATCCCCGCCTGCAGATCGCCGATCGCAATAAATTTATCAAGGTGAAGGTGGCCGAACATCATTATCAGCCGCCGTATTTCCGGGTTATGGAGCAATTGAATCTGAGCGGTACAGGCCCGATGCATCCGGAACCGGCCGCGCTGGGTGTCGACGATATCAAGAGCCTGGGCGATCAGGTAACCCGGATCGACGTGCGCACTGTCGAAGCCTATGCCTCGGCGCACCTGCCGGGTTCCCTCTGCGTGCCTGAAGCTATGATCCCGGCATTTGCCGGCTGGTTAATCAAACCGGAACAGCGACTGGTCCTGATTGCCGAGAATGCCGATCAGGCCTGGCAGGCCGCCCGTCATCTCGGTCGCATCGGTCTGGATCGGGTCGAGGGGTACGTGGCCGGTATCATGGACTGGGTAACCGCCGGCGAGCCATTCGAGTCAATCGACTTTGTTGACACGGCCACCGTCGAACAGCGGCTGAACAGGCAACCCGCCGACTGGCAGTTACTGGATGTTCGCGGTATCGATGAAGTCGAGGCGAGTCGCATGCAAGAAGCAGTACATACCTATGTCGGTGAACTGCCCGATAAACTGAACGAGCTGGACAGCGAGAAGGCCTACACCGTCATGTGTGCCAGTGGCCAGCGCGCCGCCATCGCGGCAAGTGTGCTGGAGCGCGCCGGGTACAAAAACGTGGATGTGTACCTGGGCTCCATGGCGGCGTGGCAGCAACAGAAAAGCGCGGCATGAAATCGTCGCGTTGATGGTTGAACCCGCCGGGCGAAGTCAGGATAGCGAGCAGATCCTCGCCGACTGGCGTGCCCGACTTGGCCGGGAAGCCGAAACGATTTACTGGCAACTGGGGCTGTAGGGAAGAGGTGCCCGATACCGCTGCGCTATATCGGGCCTACTTAATAACTGTTTCTAAAAGGTGCGCATGAATTTGGAACAGTTATTTAGAACTTTCAGGAGCGGGCCGGAGTCTGACCCACACTTGATGCGGGTGAGAGATGATTAAAATCAGTGCCGGCATATCCCGCTGGTTCCTCGACCCTCGTCACTATTTTTTTGATGCCATCTGCTGAATCATGCGATCGACTTCCAGAAACTGCATCAGCTCGTGCTTTTTGTTCATGGTGTCCTGGTAACCCAGGTCAATCAGCCGACGGGTATAGGCGCGTTCGAACAGCAGGTAGCTGACCAGATCCGAACCGTCCGAGCGGTAGGCGCCGATGCCGCGCAGCAGCAGACGCATGCTGCGCGGCAACTGGTCGATGTATTCCTCGGCCAGATCGCCGATATCCTGGCTGGGCGAGATTACCAGCGTGTCGACATGGCGCAGAGGAAAGTCGTGTTTGTCACGCTGCTTTTGCGGGATCAATCCTACCGTATCATTGATACGTTCCAGGCGTTCGATATCGGCATCCAGTGAATCGAGAAAGATGCTGTCCAGCACATGCCCGGCGATCTGGCCGATGGTAGGCGGGCGACTCTCGCGGGTGCGTTGCGGTTCCTGATTCTCCATGTGGTTGCCGATGATCATGATCTTGTCGGCCCCCAGATGCAGGGCGGGGCTGATCGGTGCCATCTGGCGCATGGAGCCGTCGCCGAAATATTCCCGGTTGATTTTCTGCGGGGGAAATACAAACGGGATGGCCGAGGAGGCCATCAGATGCTCGACATTGATATCGGTACTTATCCCGATACGCCGGAAACGGTTCCAGGATTCGAGTTCAGGCTGGCCATGGAAGAAGGATACTGACTGATGCGAGGTATAGCCGGACGCGGTGACACTCAATGCATCCAGATACCCCTTGTCGATGGAGTGCTGAATGTCTTCCGTGCGAATGTACTGTTCGAGCAGGTGCTGCAGGGGGGAACGGTCCAGCAGGGAGAGCGCGCGGCTGTGGTGGCTCATGCCCAGTGACATCAGTGCCATGAACCAGTTGAAGCTGGTGCGCAGGATGCCCGGGACATCGGTGCGAAAAACCTGTTCGGCATGAAAGTTGGACCAGATGATCGCGATGCGCTGTACCGACTTGCGAAAGTCGTAGGCATGGGTGGCCAGTGCACAGGCATTGATGGCGCCGGCCGAGGTGCCGCAAAGAATCTGGAACGGACTGCTGGCCCGACGGGGCAAAATGTCGGCGACGGCTTTGAGCACCCCGACCTGATAGGCGGCACGGGCGCCGCCACCGGTCATGATCAGGCCGGTTTTTGGTTTATCGGACTGCATGGGTGCTGCCTGTCGGGTTATTGCTGTTATACAATCAGGCTCTCCTGCTCACACTGTATAGAATAGTCAGAGATTGTCATGCCGCCAACCGGTTCGTCTGTTATTTGCTCAACCATTATTCCGGGAGTGGTCGCTCGCGCCGATATGCCATGAACAGTATGTTGTATCGCCAGAGTCTGATTCTGGGCAGTCTGTTTATTGTCCTCTCCGAACTGATGTTCGCCTCGATGGGCGCAGCGGTCAAGGCGGTCTCCGCCGACATGCCCAACGAAATGATCGTCTTCATGCGCAACCTGTTCGGTGCCCTGGTGCTGTTGCCGCTGCTGTGGCGTTACGGCTGGCGGCATTTGCAAACCCGTATCTGGTATTTGCATGTGATGCGCGCTGGCTTCGGCGTGGCGGCCATGTACTGTTTTTTCTACGCCCTGGCCAACATGCCGCTGGCCAGCGGCATGCTGCTGAAGATGACCTCGCCACTGTTTATCCCGCTGGTGGCGATTGCCTGGCTTGGCGAGGGGATCACCCGCCGCGCCTTGCTGGCCGTGGTGCTCGGTTTTATCGGCGTGATCCTGGTGCTGCAACCGCAGGGCGGGTTTGAGGCGGTGGCGTTGATCGGTTTGCTGGGCGGTGCGCTGGCGGCGGTGGCCAAGGTGACCGTGCGGCGGCTGGGACGCAGTGAACCCACCACCCGCATTGTGTTCTATTTTGCCCTGGTGGCCACCCTGGTGTCGGCCGTGCCGCTGAGCTGGAGCTGGCAAACGCCGGATACCGACAGCTGGTTATTGCTGCTGTTGATTGGCATAGTGGGCACATTGGGGCAACTGCTGTTGACCCGGGGCTACAGCATCGCACCGCCGTCGCAGGTGGGCGCCTTTACCTATACCTCGGTGGTGTTTGCGGCGTTGTTCGGCTATCTGTTCTGGGACGAGATGGTCGGTTACCTGTTTGTGATCGGCGCGCTGATCATCGCCGGCGCCGGCATACTGGTCTTGCAGGAGCGCCAGAACGTGAGTCTCAACAAGGCCCGTTTTGATAACGAGCCGTTGTGATCCGATACACGAGAGTATTTACAGGAGAATCAATATGACGGACCAACAACTCTGGCTGCTACGCCACGCCAGGGCGGATGCAGGCGACAAGGGCATGGACGATATCGATCGTCCGCTAAGCCACAGCGGACGAGAGCAGGCGACGCGATTGGGGCAGTGGCTTGCGCAGCAGGATTTGCGCCCCGGCTTGATTGTCAGTTCTCCGGCTGTTCGCGCCCGGCAAACCATAGAGCTAGCCTGTCAGGCCCTCGGTGTTGACCTCAACCATATTCATTATGATCCCGGCCTGTATCTGGCCTCGCGGGGCGATCTGCTGCGGATTATTGAAGATAGGAGAGAGCCCCACGGGCCGCTCATGCTGGTTGGGCACAACCCTGGATTGGAAGAGCTGCTGGGCTGGCTGTGTGCCGAACCGTTGCCCCGGACGCAGGAAGGCCAGTTGCTGACTACCGCGAATCTGGTCCGGATCCGGCTCGAGGACAACGACGCGCTTGACGAAGGCCGCAGCCAGTTGATCGATCTGACCCGGGCGGATGAACTGACGTGAGATGGAACAACAGAAGCAGAAGTGCGAATTGTGCGGCCGGCTTCAAGCCGCACTCATCCCGTTAGCGTCGGTCACGGAGCAGAATGTTACAGTGCAGTCGCTAAATAACTGTTCCCAAAAGTTGCGCAAGGCGTAGGTCAGGCTGCGCACCGCGCTGCCTGACATTTTGGCTATTCCCGGAGATCGATGTGGTTGCCCTGTTCTTAGAGTCACGTAGGCTTCGCCAACGTGACCTGCAAGATTCGTCAGAGTATGGAGTATGCAGGAATTTGGATCAGTGAGTCCTGCGGCGGCATAGCAGCACCACTGAAAACACCGAAGTCACCGAAGTCACCGAAACGGAACAGTCATTATGTTTTTTTTAGTGCTATTCGGTGTCTTCAGTGTTTCGGTGGTCAACATTTCCCTTGCATTATCTCCCGATTCGGTTAAAGGCCTGTTCGAACTGGGGACATGGCGTTGGTATTTCGGCCCGCACCTGCTAAAACTAATTCAAGGCCTGCCGTTACAGACAAGCAAGCATCAACGATGCAGGATATCCCCGCAGGGTTTGCGGGGTGACGAAACGATCAGCGGCCGCGCATGGACAGGTTCTCGGCGGGGAGGGGCGATGAATTCAACCGAGTTGATTTGCGGGACAGGCCTGGAACCGGCCGAACCCTTGTATGCCCGGGTGCCGATTCGGGATGAAAACGGGCAATACCTTACAGATTTCATGATGATTATTCCCGGTCTGCACCTGCGATCCGCACGGATACGTCAGGAGGTGATCGGAAGGATTGATTATGTTCTGCAACTGTACAAGCGCACCGTCGTCTTTGCCGATTTTAATATAAAAACCAGCGTGTTGTGGGTCTCGGTCAAACCGGTGCCGGGGATATGCCTGGAGTTACCGGCAGTCATCAAGTTTCACGTCCCCGAGGCCCTGCTGGTCAGCCACCGCGTGCCGGGCTGAAGGATGTTAATGATTTGTTGAAAGAATAACCACGCATTTGTCAGGGTAGGGGGGTGGCCTTCATAATGGTTGTCAAACTGATAATCAACGGAGAAGGTCATGGCAGAAGCCCTGAATGCTGAAGCACTCGACACCCTGTTTCGCAAGGCACGCAGTCACAACGGCTGGCAGGACCGGCCGGTCAGTGATGATCTGCTGCAACAGCTCTATGATCTGATGAAATGGGGACCGACCAGCGCCAACTCCTGCCCCGCCCGTATCGTGTTCGTCAAATCCGACGAGGCCAAGGCCCGGATGAAACCGGCGCTGGCCGAAGGCAACGTGGAAAAATCGATGACGGCCCCGGTGGTGGCGATTGTTGGTATGGACCTGGAGTTTTACGAAAAGCTGCCCACGCTGTTCCCGCATACTGATGCCAAAACCTGGTTCGAAGGCAAACCGCAGAAAATTCAGGACAGTGCGCACCGCGACGCTTCTCTCCAGGGGGCCTATATGATGCTGGCGGCGCGCAGCCTGGGACTGGATTGTGGTCCGATGTCGGGTTTCGACAATGCCAAAATGGATGAAGCGTTTTTCCCCGACGGCAAGATCAAGTCCATCTTTATCTGCGCCATGGGCTATGGGGATGAGTCGAAGCTCTATCCGCGTGGACCACGGCTGGATTTCGATGAAGCCTGTCGTATCGAGTAGAATATGACAGCAGCAGAAAATACAACGGCCACCTTCGGGTGGCCGTTGTGGTTGCGCAGGAGGAAAATTGTTATCGCGGGATGCGGGATTCCTGTTCGTAGTGCACAATGCCGCAGCGACGCAGATACAACTTCAGGTTTTGCTCGGCCTCACGAAAAGTATCGTACGGTCCGAAAGTGATGCGCTCGCGGGTACAAAAGAACCCGTGTCGGCCATTAAAATGAAAGCGGCGACTCCGTGGTGGTAGGGGGCCGCTCTCACCATTGCGAGAGGGGCCCTGGTCGTCGATGCGGGTTTTCGCAAGGGCCGTCCCGGATTCATTTATTTGCATGATTGGTATCCTCGGACTCCGGCTGAATTTTCCCTGCTATGACCTTGGCGACAAATTCTTCGGCATCCCGCTTATTATGAAACGGGCCCTGGATACCTTCGCGAGTCAGGGCATACCAGCCCTGATTCATGACATGAAAATAGCGATCGCTGTTGATACGATCATGGCGGCCTGAACGAGGAGCACTTCCTCCTAAAGTTCGGACATAATCCATTTGTGACTCCTCTGCTCTCACCAAAAACGTGGTAGAGGATATGTTGGCGGGAAGAACATGTCTGTCAGTTAACACGGACTCTTGGTATCAGTTTAGGCTGAATCTTATGTAGGAATTGACAGACACCCCTGTAGGAAAAGCCTGACAAGCTGGGCGTGATGGGTGACTGTTTCATTGAGAGGCTTGCGCAAAGCCGGGGGCTAGAAAAGAGCCGTCCGGGCGCACAGGGAGAGCCGGGCAGTGCGCGACCGGTGCTATTTGCCCTGGATATAGCGCGCGTCGTCGAAGGTCTCGATCCATTCAGGCCGCATGGCGACCAGAATGCTGGTGAACATGCCGGTAATAAAGGCCTCGGGAAACATCATCAGCGGCATATAAGGGAAGTAGTCGTAGGCAAGCTGGCCGGGGCTGTAGGCGCCGGCGATCAGCAGCAGTGTCGCGGCAAGACTGGCGGCACCGGCCATGGCCAGGGCCGCGCCAAAAAAACCGTTAATGAAAATATAGATGAAGACATGATGGGGCAGCCTGGCTTCGGCCAGGCGCAGGATGCCGGTGGTGATCAGGATCGGGGTCAAGCCCATTACCAGGACATTGAGCGGGTAGGTCTGCCAGTCGCTGCTGCCGTTATAAACGAGCCCCAGCAACACCAGGCTGATAACGATCAGCGCCCGCTGCCAGCCGAACATCAGGGTCATCAGGGTGGCGCCCAGATAGTGGTATTCCAGCCCCGGCAGGCGGGTGGTGGTGATTTGCCACAGCAGGATGAGAGCGACGCTGCCGCCGAGAAAAACATGGGCCTTGTGCGGTTGCTCCAGATACTGGCGCCAGGGGACCTGCCGGATGGCAAGCAGCAGAATCACGGCATAGAGGATCCCGGCGATCCACAACCAGCTTTGGGGTACCATGTCGGCGGGGTAGTTCACCAGGCAAACTCCACGATCTGGCCGTTGGCGAAATGCAGTTGTGTCATCTGCTGATCGGTCAGTCCGTTCAAGAGTGCGCTCAACGCGCGCAGTGTCTCCTCATGGACTACCAACAGAATAGACCGTTCGGGCTGCTGGCGCAGCCAATCGAGAAAGCGCGCGATGCGCTGTTTGTGCTCCAGCAGCGATTCACCACCGGGTGGACGGGTGTGCAGCGGATCGGCGCCGATGGCGGCAAAATAGTCGGCGACCGGCCGGCCGTCGAAGCCCGAACGGATATCATTGAGGTCGGGGTGCGCGCTGACCGGTATCTGATGATGGCGATTGACGATATCGGCGCTCTGTCGGGTGCGGGGCAATTCGGAAGTGATAATCCGCTGCAGGGGTATATCGCGGAGGTATCCGGCGGCGGCCTCGATCTGGGCGATACCGGTGTCCGTCAGGTGGACGTCGCGCTTCGGGTCATCGTTACACAGGCCCTGATCATTGAAATTGGTGCGGCCGTGACGCATGGCGTAAAAAGGCATGAGCTTCACCGTAGCATAGCAATCACTGTTTATAATATCATGGCAAAGCGGCCTGACGGCAGTGATACTCCGATACTGACAGAGAAGGAGAGCATTTGAGCCAGTCCAATATTTTGACCGTTCGCCCCAATGGGCCGTTGCAATTCGAAGGCGATTTGACTTTGCAGGATGCCAACGGCAATGTCCTGCTGCAGGGTAACGAAGCCTGGCTCTGCCGTTGCGGCCAGTCAAGGGACAAGCCCTATTGCGATGGCACGCACAAGCATTGCGGGTTTGCAGACCCGGCGGTGTTTGAGGATGCCCGCAGTGAACCTCTGGAGAGCGATAGAGGACGTCTGACGCTAATCGTCAAACAGAACGCCATGTTGCTTGTAAAAGGTCCGTTGATGCTGGTGAGTCGCGATGGCCGGTCAAGTTCCACCCGCAACCGTACTGCCCTGTGCCGTTGCGGCGAGTCGAAAAACAAGCCGTTTTGCGATGCCAGCCATAATGCCTGTGGCTTTCGCGGCTAAAGAAGGCAAACAGTCAAACCCAGTAACTGACCCCAGCAGCCAATCCGGGAGAAAACGTATGGTCACATCGATTATTCTCATCAATGTCGAGCGCACGAAAATCAATGACCATACTCGCATTCCAGGCCTTTTCCCGGCATGATCTTGAGGCCCTGTTTTCCATTGGCGTCTGATCTCTTTTTTTTTACCGGTTTATTGCCGGTTTATTGCCGGCCATACAGTTCGCGGATGAACGGCAGGGCCTCAGGCAGATGTTGAAAAGCATGATCCCCGCCGTTGAATAGCCTGATTTCTGCACAAGCCTGGTAACGCTCGGCCGCCGTATGGTAATCGAGCACCTCGTCGTCCTTGTCGAGCAACAGCAGAGTCGGCACCGGCTCGATACAAGGGGTCGGCATACCCAGGGCCCGCAGCGCGTCAAGATGCCGTTCTTTCAGTTCGTAACGCTCCCCTGTATAGAAATTAACGTTTTCACCCAGATAGTTATCCAGGGTGGACATGGGCATCAGGGCGGGGTTGATAAGAACCTGTTTGAGTCTGTAATAATGCGCAAGATACTGGGCGTAGTAACCGCCAAGGGAGGAGCCTGCCAGCATAATGTTGCTGTCCAATGACAAAAAGGCTTCGATGAGATGCTGTAGCATGTCGATGGCGCGGGCGGGGTCGTAATGGTACGAGGGAATCAGGACCGTGATATCGTCCAATTGCTGCTTGAGATACTGACCCTTGGCGGAGGCGCCGCTGCTGTTAAATCCATGCAGGTAGATAATCATCACAACTGGTATCGTGTCTGGGGGTCCGGACGATTTGCACCGTGGAACTTATGTATCAGGTTTTGTCATAATATTACAATACCTTTTAAAAGGACGCCAGAACAGGGGTGACGGCAAGGTAACATGACCACACCGATTGAGCGCTATCAGGCCGATCTTAAAAAAGCGGGGTTTTACCACGACCCGCTGCAGGAGCATGCGGTTCAACACACCCAGCGTTTGTATGAGGAACTGGTTCGTGCGGCCGATACCCCGCCGCGCTGGCGGGATCGATTGTGGCGCAGGCGGCCAGTTGAAGTGAAAGGTCTGTATTTGTGGGGTGGCACCGGTCGCGGCAAGACCTATCTGGTGGACAGCTTCTACGATTGTCTGCCGTTGCGTGATAAACATCGGGTCCATTACCACCGCTTCATGGTTGATATTCATGCTCGCCTGCGTGACCTGCCCAAATCCCCGGATCCTTTGGTGGTAATTGCCAATGAGATTGCCGATCAACTCAAGGTATTATGTCTGGATGAGTTTCATGTTCAGGATATTGCCGACGCGATGCTCCTTGGCGGACTGCTCAGGGCCCTGTTCGACAAGGGAGTGACCCTGGTGGCGACCTCCAACAGCTCGATTGATGAGCTGTACAAGAACGGGCTTCAAAGAGAGCGTTTTCTGTTTGCCATTGAATTGCTCAAGGCGCATACCGTTCAGATCAATCTGCAATCCGGTACGGATTATCGGTTTCGGTTGCTGGAGGCCAGTCGGAATTTTTATGTGGCAGAAGCGGATGAAGGCGAGAAAATCATCCATACAGCCATCGAACGGATGGCGCCTGATACTCTCAAGCACGATCGGCAACTGACGGTCAACCAGCGGTCGATCGCGTATCGAGCTCTGGCCGATGATGTGGTCTGGTTTGAATTTGATGCGCTGTGCAATACGCCACGTTCGGCCAATGACTATATTCAGATCGCCCAGCAATTTCACACAGTATATATAAGTAATATTTTTCGCATGAACGAGGCCCATGATAATGTCGCCAAACGCTTCGTTCACTTGATTGATGCGTTATATGATCATAATGTCAAGCTTGTGGCGACGGGTGAGGCAGCCGTCGATGAGCTTTATGTCGGCAAACGCGTGGCGTTCGGTTTTGAACGCGCCATCAGCCGGATTCGGGAGATGGGTAGTAACGCGTATCTGGCCTTGCCGCATAAACTTCGTACCAATCGTATCGCATGAGGAGATGGCTATGTGGCGTCGGATGATTTTATTACTGGTTCTCGGGGCTGTCTCCCTGGCAGGTTGTCAGTCAGTGTCGCAACCGGAGCGGCCGCCGTTTGCCGATATCCATCTGCATTACAACTGGGATCAGGATGAAATCTACACGCCGGAACAGGCAATTAACGATCTCAGGGAACATAATGTGGTGCTGGCAGTGGTTTCCAGTGTGCCCTCCGACTTTGCGCTTAAACTGTCGGAGCTGGGAGAGGACTGGATCGTGCCGTTTTACACGCCTTATTACGATGCAGGCAATCGCCTGAACTGGTTCTACGACGAGAAAGTGGTGGACAAGGCCCGGGAAGCGCTGGCCAGCGGCAAATTTTATGGACTTGGTGAAATCCATCTGGTGGCAGGTGCCGGGCCGCGACGCGACAATTCGGTTTTCCTCGGGCTATTGTCGCTTGCCAAAGAGTATAACGTGCCCGTGAATATCCACACCGACTCCTCGCGCTACGAGTACATGTTGTCGATTTGCGAGCAACATCCGGAGGTGAGGTTCCAGTGGGCACACGTCGGCGGCATCCTGCAGCCGGAGGCGATCACCCCGGTGATGGAGGCCTGTCCCAATGTCTGGGCGGATATGTCCGCCCGGGATCCCTGGCATTATGGCGATTTTGTCAAAAGTAACGAGTCGATTCCGGATGACTGGCGTGAATGGATACACCGTTTTCAGGATCGGATCATGGTCGGTACCGATCCGGTCTCGGGCGGTCACGAGGTCTATATCTGGCACGAGGCGGATGACGGCTGGGATCATTATGCCCGGTTATACAATTACCATCGTCACTGGCTGGATCAGTTGTCGCCTGAAGTGGAAAAGAAGATCCGCCTGACCAATGCCCGGCATTTTTTTGATTACGCATTGCAAAAGATGAATCAGTGAATTATTCGTTTACGCCGATCGGCATTGTCCATTCCTGTTTCCCTGATAAGTTCGGTGTGCCGCGCCAGCCGCAACTGGTGCCGGCAGCGACCGGTCGCATTGAACTGCTGGCGCCCTATAATCGCGAGGAAGCGGTACGGGAACTGGACGGATTCTCCCATATCTGGGTGGTATTTGTGTTTCATGATGTCAAACGTGAAGCATGGAAACCGACCGTGCGCCCCCCACGACTGGGCGGGAATCGGCGAGTCGGCGTCTTCGCCAGCCGCTCGCCGGAACGGCCCAACCCGATCGGTCTCTCCCTGGTGAGACTCGATGGTGTGCACACCGGCAAAGGCGGGGTCGTACTGCAGGTGAGTAATCTGGATATGATCGATGGCACGCCGGTATTGGACATCAAGCCCTATGTGCCCTACGCCGATTGTGTTGCCGATGCCCGGGCGGGATTCGCACCGCGGACGCCGGACAGCCATTTACCGGTTCGCTTAAGTGACACGGCGCAACAACAGCTTCAACAGTTTACGATACAGTACCCCGGGCTTGAGGCGCTGATTGTGCAGGTATTGCAACAGGATCCGCGTCCGGCTTATCAGGACAAAGCTGGCGACAGCGAGCGAGTGTTCGGCATGCGCCTCTATGATCTGGAGATCAAATGGCAACTGCAAAACGGCGTGATGCAGGTGCTCGCCATGGAGAGGGCGGAGTGAATATTCAGATCTTGCCAGAAGGCGATGTACATGCAGCGGAAGCATATTTTCCTTTGCGGGCCCAGCGCCGGTACTACGGGCATGAACAGCTCTGCGAGAACATCAAGCACCGGCCTGTTTACCCGGAATGGCATACGATCCGGCAGAAGCGCCGGTCAGTGAACCACCGGCCGGGGATCTTTTTCCTGCGAGATATCCCGCGGCATGGGTGAGGCGTGATGCAGGATCATTTTCCAGCCGGCGGAGGTCTGTTCATAGACATTGGTGGTGATAAACTGAAACACTTTCTCGGTTTCGTCCTGAACGTGGATGTTCTCGATCAGGGTATGAATGGCGGTCCGGGGGCCTTGATGGACCGAGAGATTCGACAATTCGATGATCACATCGCCGGTATTTTTAAGGATGGTTTCCCAGCTTTTGAGAATCGCCGGGGTGCCGAGCAGCCGGTCGCCCATCGGGTGTACACAGCTGGTATGTGAGGCATCCAGCCATATCTCGCGCATAGCCGCCAGATCGCCCCGACTGAAAGCGGCATAAAAGGCGTTTTCGGCGTCGCTCGAGGTTGCAAAACCGGTCGATGTCATCGTGTTCCCTCGGGTCCCGAACCCTTTGGCGAATTTAGTGAATATTGCCTGTCGATGCACGGCGATACAACGGGCGATTGTTGGCCAACACCGTGTTGCAGGTCAATGGAATATTTTCGTTGGGTATTCTGTCTGAACAATAAGGGAATTGTTGATTTCCCTGTTAATCGCAAGGGCGTTATTTGTTTTGATGGGTGTGGCCTGGCTGGAACCCGACGTCTGTTGTTCTGTCTGAGGTAGTAGCATGCGGATATTGCGCGGCTGTCATTATCAAGTTCAAGGATTATAAATTTATGCTGTTACGTTTTTCCGGTTTGTGTCGTCTGCTCGTGTTGTGTCTTGCCTTTATCCCGACTCTGTCTGCGGCCGAAACGGTACTCAAGGACATGTCCGGGGAGCCCCGAAAGGTCGAGGAATTCACCGGTAATGGCAAATGGACGGTAGTCATGATCTGGGCGTCGGATTGTCATGTCTGTAATCGCGAAATCCATAATTATGTCGATTTTCATTTCGTCCATTCGGACCGGGATGCGCGAATGCTCGGCATCTCGATCGATGGCTGGGCCGGCAGGAAAGACGCGGCGGATTTCATTGCGCGTCACAAGGTCGAGTTTCCCAACCTGATCGGCAATGCCGAGGCGGTGGCGGACTGGTTTATGCGCCAGAGCGGCGCCCGCTGGGTCGGGACACCGACCTTTCTGCTCTATAATCCCGCCGGTGAGCTCAAGGCCCAGCAGGTGGGTGCCGTACCGGTGGAGGTAATCGAAGACTTCATCGGCGATTCCGCCCGGCCGGCCAGGGTTACCGATTGAGCGGTTGTCCCCCCGGCGCTTCCCGGTTGCATGGTGAAGAGCCTGTATCCCGGGAGACGGGCCTTGCTCGCCGGCCATCTGTTCGAACATCCTGCATTTGTGCTGCACAGACCAAACGGGCCGTATCCGCGGGGCTGGTTCTGCCATCTCTGCGGCTTTAGAATAGCGGTTTGTTAACCCGAGGGAGTCGAGCATGAGTGACAAGGTCGCCGTGCTGGTCAATGGCCAGGCAGAGATTGAATTTGACCGGAACAAACCACTGACCGATCTGCAAAAAACGTATCTGGACAAGATGGATCAGGAGATGGACAAGGGCATCCATCTGTCCGGCGAGGCGATCGCCCGGCCGGATCAGATCCAGCGGGCCAAATTTGTGGCCAATGCCCTGCTGGAATCGATTCAGAGCGAGGATGAACCGCGTATTGCGGCGACCTGTTCCTGGCTGGCGGTCCGTCTGCCGGAGCTTAAACAGGTCCGCGCCGATCTCAAGCAAGACAGTTTCAGCATCGATCTGGTCTTTGACCAGGAATACCAGAATCAGGTCCGGGTCGATTTCGACCCGTCCGCCAGCAAAACCAGTTTTCACTGAAACCGGGTCACGAAACTGTCTTTTCCCCGTTGTCGGCCTCAAACCGATCTGAAGTCGGATCAATACGTGACGGATTACCGGGCGGGGGAGAGCGGGAACAGTTGACCGGGCCCGAACTGCCGGTTAATTTCTAATAAAGCAGGGCAATTCAACATGAAGCAGTTTCTTATCCAACTCAAACCGTTGCGGGTGGTGCTTATCCTCGGCGCCCTGCTGACCATCGTTCTGCAACCGGAGCGTGGCGCGTCACCGGAATATCATGGCTGGGAGATGGTGTCGACTCTGCTGGTGCCGGTTCTGGCGCCGTTGTTTTTTATGTTGATGATGCTGGATGCTCTGATGGCCTCACTGTGGCACAGTCAGACAAGCGGCGAGGAACAACTGCGTTATCGGCGCATTCGTAATACGGATCTTGTTGTCGGCGGTTTGTTGTTATTGTCCTGGCTGCCTTATTTCATTGCCCTGGTTAACTAAGAGAGATAATAAATGGCGCTTTTGCTACAAAAGACCGACGACGGTGCGGGTATCAAACTACCGATCGACAAGCAACGGATCACCATCGGCCGGCACAGCAATAATGATATCAGTCTCGAAGATGAGCTGGTCAGCAAGGAACATGCGGTCGTCGAGGTTATGGAAGCGCCAGATGATAGCGGGCGGATCGAGTTTGTGATCCAGGATCTGGAATCCACCAACCGCACCTATGTGAACGATCACGCCATCTCGCTGCATAAACTGCGGCATGGCGATATTATCCGTATCGGCATCAACCAGTTTATGTTTGTCGACGAGGCCGATGGCGAGATGGACGAAACCGCCGAGCTCTACAAGACCTGGATTCCGGGCGTGTTCTACACCGGCAAAAAGAAGAAAAAGGCAAAGAAAAAAACGACAAAAAAGAAACGCTGATCTTCGATAGCCCGTTAACCTGCCGGAGAAAAGATCTCAACGCAGAGGCGCAAAGATATAATTTTGAATGCTTAATGCTTAATGCTTAATGCTTAATCCTGAAGTAAATGCGAATTCGTAATTCAAAATTCAAAATTCAACATTCAACATTCAACATTCAACATTCTCCCTCCTTCTCTCTGCGGTGAGATATTTAATCCCTAAAACCCCGCGTGTTGTTCGATGAAGTCCCGGATATAGCCGGCGCTCTGCGCGCCGCTGAAACGGGCCTGTTCCTCGCCGAGGCGAAACAGGATGATGGTGGGAAAGCCCCGGACCTGATAGCGGCCGGCCAGTTTCATATTCTCGCCGTCGTCCACTTCGATCTTGGCCAGTTGCACCCGGCCGGCATACTCACCAATGACCTGTTCCAGTACCGGGGCAATGCTGATACAGGGCGGACACCATTCGGCCCACAGATCGATCAGGACCGGCCGGGTGTGGGAGGCGGCCAGTACCTTGTGATCGAAATCGTCCAGATCAACGGTAAAGATATCGGATGGCATGTCAGCTATCTCTGGGTTGTGCGGGTCGGCAAAAGGCTGACGATTATAATGAGCCGGGCAGCGCAAGTCACGGTTGCTCTTACCAGGGGCGACGACGGATGGGCAGACGATACAGCCCGCGCGACACCAGCAAATCAATCAGCATGAACAGCAGTGGGACGAGCAGCATTTCCTGCCAGCCGAGTCCGAGGGGTTGGTAGAGGATCAGCAGCGGCAGCAGCGCCTCGGGGAGTTGATCCAGCCCGAGTGCCGCTGTCCCCGGCATCAGCTGCCGTCGGCGTTTGATGAAGCTGGCCAGCAGATCACCGAGCATGCTCAGTGCCCCGAACAGGGCGCCCAGCCAGAGTGGCAGATTCAGCAGCCAGCCCGCCGCGGCGGTCAGCAGTACGGCGACGATCAGCCCGCGCCAGGTCTTGTGATCCCCGAACAGGCGCCGGCCGTCGGCCAGCTGGCGGTAGGCATCCAGTGGCCGGTTCCAATGGCGTATTCCCGGCAACAGCCGCGCCAGGATCGGCGCGCCATTGGCCACCAGTAGCAAAAACAGGCAGAGTAGAAGCGTCATCTCAGGCATGTTAGCGACTGAGGCTATTTCCCACCAGCGCAATAATTGAGCGCCGGGGGCATTACAAATGACGCGTAACTGACTACGATTATCCTATCAGCCGAAGTGGCGACCGGATTCCCGGCAGCCGTCTGTTGGGATAAGAGGGTCGTGCCAAGGAGGTATCGAATATGTCGGAAAACCGTTGCGCCTTCAGTGCGCCGCAGATCGCCGAGCAATATGGCTGCCACCTCGGCCAGCAGGTCGTGCGCCGTGGCGGGACCGAAGTGGCCTGTTCTGACAATGGGGCCTGTTCCCGTTGCGAGGCGGTACTCGAGTGGCTCAAGCAGGTCAGCTTGCCGGTGTTCGGTGTGGAGGATGATCTGACCAGCATGCCGCACAGTGTGCTGCAGAAGATCCAGTTCGGGAGCCTGGCTGGCCTGCAGGAACTCCTCAATAGCGAACCTGACGGACGTGTGGATATTGATGCCTTGCTGACCCGGGCGGAGAAGGAGTATGGCGGTATAGACAGCTTGCCCTATACCGATTTAGTTGAGACCATCACCAATTACAAACTCAAACGACGACAGCACCGCCGATGACGGCGGATGTGGCAGGAGCAAATTGATGTCTTTACCGCAGGAATTACAAGTGATTGATCAAAAAATCGGCGATGGTGAGGAAGCTGTCAAGGGCAAGCTTGTCGCCGTCCATTATCAGGGCTGGTTGTACGATGACGAGGCGGAGGAGAACAAGGGCTTTGAGTTTGACAGTTCCCGCTCACGGGAACCGCTGACGATTCCGCTTGGCGCCGAGGTTGTGGTCAAAGGTATGGAAGAAGGTGTGATAGGTATGAAGACCGGTGGCCTGCGTACCATCATTATCCCGTCGGAGCTGGCCTATGGCGACAAGGGCGCCGGCAACGTTATTCCGCCCGATGCGGCATTGATCTTTGAAGTCGAGCTGATGGAGGTGCGGGGGTAAGAAAGGAAGGGATAATGTTGAATGTTGAGTTCTGAATTTTGAATTGCGGTTCACGATGAATTCAAAATTCATCATTCAGAATTCAACATTATTTTTCGCCCTCTGCGTTAATGCTCTTTATGCAAAAAAAGGGGAACCCATGGGTTCCCCTTTTTTTGGTGTCACAGACAGACAGACTGTCAGTCGTCGCTTTTGCGTTCGTTGGCGACATTGACTTTCAGCTCTCGGCCGTAGAACTCCGTGCCGTCCAGCGCCTTGATGGCATTTTTGGCTTCCTTGCGTTTCATTTCGACAAAGCCGAAGCCGCGCGGGCGGCGGGTGGCGCGGTCGGTCATCAGACGGACGGCGTGGACATCGCCATAGTCTTCAAACAGTTTGCGCAGGGCATTGGGCGAGGCCTTGAAGGCCAGATTGCCAACAAAAATGGATTCGATTTTGGTGCTGGAAGCCGGATATATCCGGGTGCTGATGAGCAGCATGCCGAGCAGGGCGCCGGCGAGGATGCCATAGGTGAACAGCCGTTGAGCGGAGACCTGTTCGAACGCGAACAGCGGAAATACAAAATAGGCGACCACGGCCAATATCAGACTGATCGGGATGATTTGTATCATCGTTTTGAGTGTCGGGAATTCGAACTTCATATCACTCCATCGCATGTTTCAGATTGTTAACGGGGCTCCGCCGTTGCAGTATGTTCACGGTGAGGCGGAGCACGGATCGGCTTTCCCGAGGGAAGCGGGAGCATTTTACACTTTCCGGACGTGCGCGTCTCGGACGATGACCGCAGGACAGTGGTGGTATTTTCAGGCTATGCTTTGCAAGGGCGTTGTCAGTGATCACGCAGACAGCAGAATCATGTTTGTTGCGCAGTTGCGGCTTCGCAATGCGTGGCGGACGATCGATAACCCAACAGGATAATTCATGTCACAAGGCGATCTGGTCGCGCACCGGGGCTATCCCTACCGTTATCCCGAGAACAGTCTGGCCGGGGTACAGGCGGCACTGGCGGTCGGGGCGCGTTATGTGGAAGTGGACGTGCAACTGAGCCGCGATGGTATCCCGCTGCTGTTTCACGATCGCGATCTGCGACGCCTGTGTCACCAGCCCGGTGCCGTCCATGATTACGCGTGGCGTCAACTGCAAAAATTTATCCTGTATGGGGAGGCCGATCAGCCGTTGCAGCTTGCCCGGGCGCCGCTGGCGGTGCTGAGCGATCTGGTGGCGGTGATCAAAACGGCACCGGCGGCGCGTTTCTTCATCGAGCTCAAGCGGGTGGCGGTGGCGCAGTTCGGGGCGACGGCAGTGGTGGACGCGGTGCTGCCGATCCTGCAGCCGGTGGCCGGGCAGTGCTGCGTCATCTCCTACAATCTGCCGGCCCTGCAGCAGGTGCGACAGCGTTGTGAGCTGCCGATCGGGGTGGTGATTGATGAGTGGGCGGGGCGCGCGGATCCGGCCATCGTCGAACTGCAGCCCGAGTTTCTGTTCTGCAATCTCTCTTCATTGCCGGCCGATGAGCCGGTGCAGTTGCCCGGCGCCAGGTTGGCGGTGTTTGAAACCGTGGATCCCGGGCAGGCGCGTCGGCTCATGGCACAGGGCGTGGATCTGGTGGAAACCTTCGCCATCGGCGAGATGCGTCGACAACTGGAACCGGCAGGCGTCTGAGCGCGATGGATTACGAGGTGCTGATTGTCGGCGGCGGCATTCAGGGGGTGGGCGTGGCCCAGGCCGCCGCGGCCTGTGGTTACCGGACGCTGCTACTGGAGCAGTCCGCGCTGGCGGCGGGCACCTCCAGCCGTTCCAGCAAGCTCATCCACGGCGGGCTGCGTTATCTGGAGTCGGGGCAATTTACCCTGGTACGCAAGTCCCTGCGCGAGCGGCGTATTCTGCTGACAATTGCCCCGTCGCTGGTGCAGCTGACGCCCTTTTATATTCCCGTCTATCGTCAGAGCCGGCGCGGTCCCTGGATCCTGCGCGCCGGTCTTTCGCTTTATGCCCTGCTCGGCGGCCTGGATCGCCAGGCCCGCTTTGCCCGGGTGCCCCGCGCGCAGTGGTTGCAACTGGACGGCCTGCAGCAGCAGGAGCTGCGCACGGTCTTCCGCTATCAGGATGCGCAGACCGACGATGCGGCCCTGACCCGCGCGGTGATGACCTCGGCGCAAACCCTCGGCGCGCAGCTGCAGTGCCCGGCACAGTTTGTCAGCGCTGACCTCGACCCTGAGGGGGCGACTGTCTGTTATCGGCAGGCCGGGCAGGAACAGACGGTTCGCAGCCGGGTCCTGGTCAACGCGGCCGGTCCCTGGATAGAAAGTGTCCTGGCCGGCGTGCAGCCGGCACCGCGCCGGCAGGCGTTTGATCTGGTGCAGGGGACCCACATCGTGGTGGCCGATCCGCCGCCGAGAGGAGTGTTCTATGTGCCGGCGCCGCAGGACGGGCGCGCGGTGTTTGTTATGCCCTGGCAGGGCTGCACCCTGATCGGCACCACCGAAACCCCCTATCACGGTGATCCGGCGCAGGTGGCGCCGCTGGCTTCGGAAATCGCGTATCTGCAGCAGGTTTACCGTCACTATTTCCCCGCCGCCGGGGCCCGGGTGGTGGAGAGCTTCGCCGGGTTGCGGGTACTGCCGCACAGCGACTCGAGCCTGTTCGACCGCCCGCGCGATACCCTCATCGATATGTCCCTGCCGCGCCTGCTGACCCTGTACGGCGGCAAACTGACGGGCTACCGGGCTACGGCCCAGGAGGTTATGCAACATTTGCGGCCCTGGTTACCCGAACCGGCGGAATGCCAGGACACGGCACGGCTCCCTCTGGAACAGGTACGAGGGACGAGGGACGAGTGACGAGGAGGGTTTGTCGGGACTGACAGCACTCAGTACTCATGAGCAGGCCGGACATAGCAATGCGGTGTCCGGCAACCCGGGGAAATGCCCGATACCGCTATCGCTATATCGGGCCTACCAGATCAGGTCCTAGGGGCGAGGTCCTGGCCCCTGGCCCCTGCCCAGGGCATTGTTCATCGCTGCTTGCCAGTTAGTATAGCGCTGTTGCTGAGCCGGGTTCCGCTGCGGTTCGAAGTGGTGCCCTGGGCCCGGTTCGGGCCAGTCGGCCGGTTGCCCGGCAAGCAGGAAGGCGCTGCCGCGGGCGGTGGCTTCGCACTCGGCGGGCCGGTAGACCGGGATCTGGGCGAGATCGGCCAGCCGCTGGCAGAGGCCATCGAGGTGCGCCAGGCCGCCGGTCAGTTGCAGGCGGCACGCCGGGGCCAGTTGCCGGTGCATGTGCGTCAGGTTGGTCTGCAATAAAAACAGGATACTCTCCAGCACCGCGACCGCCTGTTGATCCGGCTCGCCCTCGCCGATGAAACGGGAGCTGAAATCGGCCCGCCAGTAGGGTGCCCCCAGCCCCGAGACCCCGTTGAGAAACAGCGGCAAGGTGGCATGCGGCGTGTTCAGCCAGGTGGCCAGTTGCGCGGGGGGGAAGGCGTCACCACCCTGTTGCCGGGCCAGCCAGTCGAGCGCGCTGCCGGCGCCGTTGACCGTCCCTTCGAGCACATACTCGCAGTGTTCGGTATCCTGCAGAACCAGGCTGCTCAGCAGGCCGGCATCGGGGAGCGGCTGCGTGCCGGTGGTGCGCGAGACGAAGGCGCCGGTGCCCAGATTGATATAGGCGGTGTCGCGGCGCAGCGGCCCGTAGGCATAGAGAGCCGCGGCCTGATCGCCGCTGACCAGCTTCAGCGGCAGGGCAACATCGGCTCCGGCCAGCTGGCCGTACGGGGCGAGATTCGGCACGCAAGGGGGCAGCAGCGTGCGGGGGATCCCGAACAGCGCCAGCAGATCCGGATCCCAGTCGCGTTCCTGCAGGGACCAGAGCTGGGTGCGCGAGGCATTGACCGGATCGGCGCGGGCTTCGGCCTCGCGGGTCAGTTGCCGGACCAGCCAGGCTGCCATAGGGCCGAGCATCAGGCGTCCGTCCCGCTGTGCCTGCTGCACGGCGGGCAGGTTATCCAGACACCAGCGCAGTTTGCTGGCGCCGTAGTGGGGCGATAGCGCCAGGCCCGTGCGCTGGTGAATCCAGTCGGCCCGATCCGCGAACTGCTGCAGCCAGCGGGCATGGCGGCGATCCTGCCAACTGATGACGGGGCTCAACGGCGTCCCGTCGGCCCCGTCCCAGCAGGCGATATTGGAGCGCTGGGTGGCCAGCGCCGCCCCGGCCAGCTGCCGGCGCGCCGCCCCGAGTTGTTGCAGGGCATCCTGCAGACAGTGCTGCAGGGAATCGATCAGTTCGGCGGCGTCGTACTCGACCCGCTCGTCATCAGTCCGGCTTGCGGTCAGGGGCTGGCGGGTCGCCGCGATCTGTCGTCCCTGTCGATCAAACACCAGCGCGCGGCTCGAATGGCCACCCTGATCCAGGCACAGATAAAGCGGCTCGGTGGTCGTGGCTGCCATCAGTTTTGATTCTCCAGGCTCGGGCGGTTCAGGGGCTCGTCTCCCGCGCGTGCTCCGACGGGCCGGGAGGATGTGCTAGGCTAGCGGTTTTCAGGGGGGTTGCACAGCGTGGCCAGGACAGGGAGAGGATACATTGGTGCGGGAGGGCGGTGGAGTGCACTGCTTGTCACCGGATGCTTGCTGGCCGCCTGCGCGCGCGCGCCGACACCACCCCCCGACGTGCCAAAACCGACGCCGGCCGAGCCGGCGGTCAAGGTCGATCCGCAAGTGGGCATTGCCACACGCCTGGCCGAGACCACCCTGGCCCGAATCGCCCGGCACCATGTGACCCCGATGCGGATCGAAACGCTCTCCGCACAGTTTGTCGAGCAGCTCGCCGGCCAGCTGGCCGGGGGGCCGTGGCGCGAATCCCGTCCGACACTGCAGGAGGCCTCGCTGGGCGAGATCGTCAAAACCCTGCAGCAGCACAGGCCCGGGCGCCCGATCTTGCCCGCGGTGGATAAAGCCCTGGCCCAGGTGGTGCGCCAACTCGACAGCGAGAGCATCTATTTTGATCGCCGCCAGTTCGCGCTGTTGCAGCGCCCGGCGGCCGAGACCGCCGGGATCGGCGTTCTCACCGCCAGGCGGGACGCCCGGTTGGTGATCAGCGAAGTGATTCCGGGCGGTCCCGCGGAGCGGGCGGGACTCAAGCCGGGGAATGTCCTGCTTGCTCTCGACGGGCAGGCGGTGGCCGGCCAGCCGCATGATGTGATTATGACCCGCCTGCACGGCCCGGCCGGTTCCACAGTGACGTTGCGGGTGCGTTTCGACCACGGCGATACCCGCACCCTCCGTCTGCAACGGGAAGCGCTCGATCTGCCCCTGGTGGAAGGCCGCTGGCTGAATCGCGGTATCGCCTACGTGCGTCTGTGGGCACTGTCGCAGACCACGCTGGACGAGTTCAACGAGACCTTTCTGGGTCTGATCCGCCGGCTGCGTGCGCCGCGCGGACTGGTGCTGGATTTGCGTAACAATCGCGGCGGGGTACTCGACAGCGCGGTCCAGCTCACGGACATGTTTCTCGCCGAGGGGACCATTTTGACACTGCGGGGGCGTGCGGAATCGGATTCGACCCACTATGTGGCCCGCCCGCGTTCCGAGATCCTGGAACAGGGGCTGCCGCTGGCGCTGCTGATCAACGGCGAGACCGCCGCCGGGGCCGAGAGCATCGCCGCCGCCCTGCAGGATCATCATCGGGCGGTGATCCTCGGTCAGCGCAGCCGCGGCGCGGGTCGACTCCACGCGGTCTATCAGTTGCCCGGCGGGCGCGGGATCAAGCTGGTCAGTGGGCATCTCTATCGACCCGGCGAACGGCCGATTGCCGGGCACGGGGTGATACCGGATATCTGTTTCGATGACGGCCGGCCCCGGCTGATTCCAAACGCGGGCGACGTGGCGGCCGCCGGCCAATGCGCCCGTGCGTCGGGACAGTTGGGTGGTGAGGGGGATCCGGTACTCGAGCAGGCGACCGCGCTGCTGGTGGACAGGGCGCTTTATCGGCAGCTGCTCGACGGCGGGTTGCAGGCACTGCCATCGCCCTGAGCGAACTTTCCGGGAGGCGCGGTGCTCAGGGCTGGTGGTTATAGCGGGCCAGCAGGGCCTGGTTGTAATCGCCGGCCGGCAGCGCGATGCGGACCTTGTAGCCGCCGCCGGGTGCTTCCTGCATCGGTTCGCCCTGAAGGTTCTCCATGTGTTCCAGGGTGAGGGTGCGGTTGCCGCCGGGGGCAATCACTTCCAGTTGCTCGCCACAGGCAAACTTGTTTTTCACATCCACACTGGCCAGCCCCCGTGCACTATCGAACTCGGTGATCTCGCCGACGAAACGCTGCTGTTCGCTGCTGGAATAGCCGGACAGATAATTCTGATAGGCCTGATCCGGATGGCGCACATAGAAGCCGTCGGTATAACCGCGATTGGCCAGCCCCTCGAGCTTGCCATAGAGGCTCGGATCGAAAGGGCGTCCGGCGATGGCGTCGTCGATCGCCTGGCGATAGAGCTGGGCGGTGCGTGCCACGTAGTAATGGGACTTGGTGCGCCCCTCCACCTTGAACGAGTCGATGCCGATCCGGGTCAGGCGCTCGATGTGCTGGATGGCGCGCAGATCCTTGGAGTTCATGATGTAGGTGCCGTGATTATCCTCGAGGATCGGCATCAGCTCGCCCGGGCGGTTGCCCTCCTCGATCAGATAGGCCCGGTCAGCCAGGGGGTGGCGCTCGACTTTCTCCTCGGGGAACAGTTCGGGATCATTGATCGCGGCCATGGCATCGAACTCGATTTTCTGGATATCCCCGCTGACATCCTCCTCGGCGTTGTGCATGCCGTAACTCCAGCGGCAGGAGTTGGTGCAGGTGCCCTGGTTGGGATCGCGGTGGTTGAAATAGCCGGAGAGCAGACAGCGGCCGGAATAGGCGATGCACAGCGCGCCGTGCACGAACACCTCCAGCTCCATGTCCGGGCACTGCTGACGAATCTCTTCGATCTCGTTGATTGACAGTTCGCGCGAGAGGATGATGCGCGACAGGCCCAGCGACTGCCAGAATTTCACCGCGGCGTAGTTGACCGTGTTGGCCTGCACCGACAGATGCACCGGCACCTCGGGCCAGCGCTCGCGCACCATCATAATCAGCCCCGGGTCGGCCATGATCAGCGCATCGGGTCCCAGCTCGATGACCGGCGCCATGTCCTTGAGATAGGTTTTGATCTTGCTGTTGTGCGGCATCAGGTTGCTGGCCACAAAGAACTTCTTGCCCCGGGCGTGGGCCTCGCCGATACCGGTGGCCAGGTTCTGCAACGTGAAGTCGTTGTTGCGCACCCGCAGGCTGTAGCGCGGCTGGCCGGCATAAACGGCATCGGCGCCGTAGGCAAAGGCGTAGCGCATGTTGCGCAGAGTTCCCGCGGGCAGTAACAGTTCCGGATGCGACATGATTGATGAACCAGTCAAGTTGATTAACCGTGTATGGGACTCAATTATAACGGATTTCATCGGGTACAATGACACGAATATCATGGGGTTGAGGCAGACATAGCACAATGAATGACGCACCGACATCGACCGGTTTCGATTACCGGGTGCGGGTCAACCGTCGCGCCCGGCGGGCGCGGATCACGGTCAACCATAACGGCGAGGTGGTGGTGGTGTTGCCCCGGCCGCTGGCCGAGCGGGCGATCCGTGAGCTGGTGGCGGGGCACCACGCCTGGATCATCGCGCGACAGGCGGAACTCGCCGAGCGGCTGGCCGGACTGCCCCCGCAACTGGGGCTGCAGCCGCCGCAGATCGATCTCCGGGCGCTCGATGAACAGTGGACCGTGGCGTATGCCGTGGACCTGGGACGTCGCCGCTGGCGGGCATGCCGGCAGTCGAAGCACTTGCAACTGCGCACGGCGCCCGGGGACCCCGAGACCCGCGCGGGGCTGCAGGCGTGGTTGCAGGAGCGGGCGCGCGCGATCCTGCCGCTTTGGCTGGAACAGATCAGTGAACGGCTCGGTCTGATCTGTACCGGGGTGAGTATCCGCGCCCAGAAAACCCGCTGGGGCAGTTGCTCGTCCAACGGGCGTATCAACCTCAATCGCAATCTGCTGTTTCTGCCGGCGGAGCTGGTGGAGTATCTGCTGGTCCACGAGCTGTGCCACCTGCGCGAACCCAATCATTCACCGCGTTACTGGCAACAGGTGGAAAACGTTCTGCCCGATTACCGGCAACGGGATCGGGCGTTGCGGGATGCCGTGGCCGAGGTGCCATTGTGGGCACGGCCCGGCGGCTGATCCGTCGGTTATCCCACTTGAACCAGGCGGATGCACAGGGCATATTAGATATCCTGGTATGGCTGGATAAGGGGTAAACAGTGAGCGTTGAGCAACTCGAAGAACGCCGCCAAACGGTGCGCAACAAGTTCCATACTTTGCTGGAGACCCGCACCGAGACCCTGGCCCTGTTCAGTACCCTGGTGGGGATGCGGCCTTTCAAACCGGAGACGGAAGTCCAGCTGGTATTACAGGAGTTTTGCGAATCGCTGGTCGACTATTCCGCCAGTGCCCATTTTCAGCTTTACTCCTATACCGAATCCGACAGTGAGCAACGCACCGCGGTGCGTGAGCTGACCGACCAGTATTACCCCCGCATTGTTGAAATCACCCGGCTGATTCTCAAGTTCAACGAAAAATACGACTGCGAGGAGCAGGGCTGCGACAACCTCGCGGAGCTGGACCAGGATCTCGCCGCGCTGGGCGAGGTCCTGGCCGAGCGTATCCAGTACGAGGACAAGATCATCCGCGCCATGTCCGCCCGCTGATTGAGCACGCAAAATGAATAAAAAAGGCCGCACTGTGTATCCCAGCGCGGCCTTTTTGCGTATTAGGCTGGGACTTCCCTGCCCCAAGGGGTAAAAATGTCCAGTCGGGCTTCAGGCCACCAGTTCCATAAACCGTTCCGAGGCCCGGGTATAGACGGTTTGCTGTTTTTCCTGCTCCGACGCCAGAGCCAGAATCGCTTCTTCCAGACTCAGCTCCTCGACCTCATACAGCGGGATCGTTTCGTCATGCATGGCCTTTCCTCCTGAAAGAAATCATAGAGATAGTATATATACTTAAAGTAAAATATCAAGTATAAATTATAACTAATTGATATTAATAGAGGGTAGGCCCTTTGGGGAACGCAGCCGGCATGGCGCACGTGGTTTGTCCCGCGTGTTCCCTCACGGCTGGTTAACGGTATACCTCTATTGAGAAAAAATATCAAGAGTAGGCTATAACTTTATGAATTAACGAGAGTTACATGCGTTATATGTTGCCGCAGAAGTGACTGCGCAGCGCGGTCGGCACCCTGGGTGGGTAGCGGGTCAATCAGGCAGCGGTCAAAAGAGTTACTGGCGGGTCTGCCGGATTTCGGCCAGGTAGCTGCGGATGTGCTCGGTACGCCCCACCTGGTTGCCGACATAGTAGCCCAACCGGAACATGAGCAGGGCGACCAGCCCCAGCAGCAGAATCATCTCGAACATGGTTTTTCCTTCCGCGTGTTATCTAAAGCCTGTCGGCGTCGACGCAGGGGCCTTGAACAGTAAAACCGTGACCGGTTACCGGTTCCGGCGTTTCGGCGGGGGATCAGGATTCGCGATCGGGCGGTGCCGATTTCAAGAGCGTGACATCGGGGTTGGTCGAGACCGGTGGCATGCGTTCGAGCATCGGGGCCGGCTGGCGCCCCAGACGCTGTTCATAGATAACGGTGTAGGTGAGGACCCGTTGCAGATAGTTGCGGGTTTCGTTAAAGGGAACCGTTTCGACCCAGACATCGGCCGGCAGCACTTTGTCCCGGGGCAGCCAGCGGCGCACATTGGTGCCCCCGGCATTGTAGGCGGCGGTGGCCAGGAGCGGGTTGCCGTGGAAGCGGTCCTTGACCCGGCGCAGGTAGCGCACGCCCAGCTTGATGTTGTTATTGACGTCGAGGATGTCCCGCTGACCGTGCATCGACAGACTGAGTGAGCGGGCCACATGCCGGGCGGTACGCGGCAGCAGCTGCATCAGTCCCAGCGCGCCGGCATGGGAGCGGGCGTCGGTGGTGAAGGCGCTTTCCTGACGAATGACCGCAAAGGCCCAGGCCGGATCGATCTGCTGATTCTGGGCCTGATTGAGTACCGTCTGTTGATAGGCAAGCGGAAAACGCATCTCCAGATCGTCCCAGTGGCGGGCCCGGGCCAGGGTCATGATGACCCGATCGTGCCAGCCCCATTCGTCGGCCAGTTTGGCGGCCCGCAGCAGCTGGTCCTCGTTCATTTGCGGCAGGACGTGATTCCATTCGCGCCGGGCGTCGGCCACCCGGCCGAGGGTATACAGTTCGGCGGCCCGTTGCAGGCCCGGGATCTGGTGCAGGCTTTTCAGCTCGTCGCTGCCGAACAACAGCGGACGGTGAGCGAAATGATACGGATCGCCGGCCCGATCGGCGGCCATGAAACTGTAGTAGCTGCGATCAGTGGCGGTCAGTTGATACAGCGCCCGGGCCTCGCTCTCGCGGCCGAGCTGCTCCAGCGCCCGGGCACGCCAGTAGCGCCAGCGTTGGCTGTGGGCGACCTCGGGGGATAATTCATCCAGCCATTCCAGGGCAGTCTGCCAGTCCCGATCCTGGAGCGCGGAGAGGATGTATTCGATCTTGAGCTCGGTGTGCTCGTTGCCCATCTTCAGCCGTGTCAGCCAGGCTTTGGCCTCGGGCTGTTCGGCGCGGACCAGCGCCAGTGACAGGCGCCGCTCGACCCGTTCCTGTTCCTGCGGGGTGAATTGATACGCCGGCTTGAGATCGACCCAGTAACGGGCGGCCTGGATGGGATCGCGGTCTGCCAGTCGGGTGAGACCATAGACGGTAATCCAGCGCAGTACCGGGTGATCGATATCATCAAAGTGATTGGTCACTTCGCTCAAATAGGCCGGATCGCGGCGGATCTTGGACCAGATATTGACCCAATAGCGTTCCGACTGCGGCAGGTAATCGGCCAGAAACAGGGCCAGGCGAATCCGTCCGGCGCGGATCGCCAGCTGGATCCGCTGCCAGACCAGTTCATTATTCAGCCGGCCGGCCTCGTGCCAGGCGGCGATAGCCGGATCACAACTGTCCGGCAGGGAGCGCCCGGTCCGCCACAGGTTTTCCATCAGGGCATGGGCCCGCTCCGGCTGCCTGACCCGGTAGAGGGCATTGGCATAGTGGCACTGCAGGGTCTTGTCATTGGTGATGGAGTAATTGTCCACCAGGGTCTGCCAGCGTCCCTGACGGGCCAGAGTATAGAGCCAGCGCTGATGCAGCAGGCCGGCGATCGGCGTGTCGCTGTGGCGCTGCAAAAAGTCCCGGACTTCGGCGGGCTCGGCGCGGCCCAGCCGGCGACGCAGATCGCCGTATTCGAGATACGGATAGAGCGGATAGTCCTGAAGCTCGGCGGCCAGCTTGCGGTAACGGGCCCTGTCCCCCGCCTTGATCGCCTGCAGGGCCTCCTGGAACTGGTAACGTTGCGCAAGCCAGTCGTCATCGGGCAGGGCCAGCGCCGGGCTGAGCAACCCGCTGCCTAACAGCAGGGTGGTGATGATCCGCCAGATTGCCCGCTTGTGCCGCATACCTGTTCCCTGATTGTTAAACCTGTTTAAAAGCTTTTCAAGCTAAGTATCTGTAAACCCAGTCTATGGCACTGACAAAGTTTTGGCTATACCGGGCTGATCATCAAGCATATCGACTCCCGCGGCGCCGGGTTGATGTTTTTTTGCCGGATTTGTGCGTCCGTGCTCGTTGATTCGGCATGGCCGGGCGGATTGTTTTATACTGCGTGCCCCGGGGGGGTACTACTGCCGCGGGAGAGCCACTTGCGGACACGTTCAGGAGCGCATTGCATGTCACAGAAGTTGAATAAATACAGTTCCCGTATTACCCAGCCCAAATCCCAGGGGGCGTCACAGGCCATGCTCTATGGCACCGGGCTGACGCCGGAGGATATGAACAAGGCCGAGGTGGGCATCTCCAGTGTCTGGTGGGAAGGCAATACCTGCAACATGCATCTCAACGATCTGGCCGCCAAGGTCAAAGAAGGGGTGCAGGCCGCCGGCCTGGTCGGCATGCGCTTTAATACCATCGGCGTGTCGGATGGCATCTCGATGGGCACCGACGGCATGAGTTATTCGCTGCAGTCGCGCGACATCATTGCCGATTCGATTGAAACCGTGATGAGCGCGCAATGGTATGACGCCAACATCTCCCTGCCCGGTTGCGACAAGAACATGCCCGGTGTACTGATCGCCATGGGCCGCATCAACCGCCCGTCGCTGATGATTTACGGCGGCACCATCAAGCCCGGCCACTCGCATGACAAGACGCTGGATATCGTCTCGGCCTTTCAAAGTTACGGCGAGTTCATCAGTGGCCGCATCAATGAAGAAGAACGCGAAGAAGTGGTCGAACACGCCTGTCCCGGTCCCGGCGCCTGCGGCGGCATGTATACCGCCAACACCATGGCCTCGGCCATCGAGGCGCTGGGCATGAGCCTGCCCTACAGCTCTTCGATTCCCGCGGTGGATCCGGGCAAGCTCGATGAATGTCTGCAGGCCGGTCATGCGATCCGGCATCTGCTGGAGCAGGACATCAAGCCGCGGGACATCATGACCCGCGCTGCATTCGAGAACGCCATTGTCATGGTAATGGCACTCGGCGGCTCGACCAACGCGGTGCTGCATCTGCTCGCCATGGCCCGCGCGGTGGACGTGCCGCTGACCATCGACGATTTTCAGACCATCAGCGACAAGGTGCCGTTCCTCGCCGATCTCAAACCCAGCGGCAAATACGTGATGGAAGATCTGCATAACGTCGGCGGCACCCCGGCGGTGATGAAATACCTGCTCGAACAGGATCTGCTCAACGGGGATTGTCTGACCGTGACCGGCAAGACGCTGGCCGAGAACCTGGCCGAACTGCCCGGACTGAAAGCGGAGCAGGACGTATTCATGTCGGTGGACAAACCGATTAAGGCCAGCGGGCATATCCAGATCCTCAAGGGCAACCTGGCACCGGGCGGCTCGGTGGCCAAGATCACCGGCAAGGAGGGGCTGCGCTTCTCCGGACCGGCACGGGTCTATGATCGCGAGGAGGCGATGCTGGCCGGGCTGGAGAACAACGAGATTCAAAAGGGCGATGTGGTGGTGATCCGCTACGAAGGCCCCAAGGGGGGACCGGGCATGCCGGAGATGCTGACCCCGACCTCGGCGATCATGGGGGCCGGGCTGGGCGGCGATGTGGCGTTGATTACCGACGGTCGCTTCTCCGGGGGGTCGCACGGTTTTATCATCGGGCACGTGGTGCCCGAGGCGCAGGAAGGCGGCCCGCTGGGACTGATACAAAACGGCGATGTAATTACCATCGATGCCGAAACCCGTCGGCTGGATGTGGACGTCAGCGATGCGGAGATGGAACAACGGCGCCAGGCGTGGGTAATGCCGCCCTATATCGCCCGGCGCGGCACCCTGTTCAAGTATGTCAAGACCGTCAAGGACGCTTCGCACGGTTGCGTCACCGACGAATAGGTATACCCTCTCGAGAGAGGGAATCAACAGCAGGCTAAAGCGGCAGCCCGGCAGGGATTAGCGCGGCGCCGTAACGAGTGGACACAAGGGGGAGAGGATAATGGCTATTGCCGAAGATCCGGTCGTGGGGAACTGGTACACCAATCGCAACGGCGAGTTGCTCAGACTCCGGCTGGCGGTCTATCGCCATGACTATCTGTCAGCCTTGCTGCTGGAATATCTTGATGGCCACCGCGAGATTATCAGTATCAGTGACTGGTACGCGCTGGAATTACATCGCGATATGATCTCGATCACCCAGCGTCACGTCTCGACCTGAATGCCGGGCTTCAAGTCGCACTACGACGGAATATGCCACCGTTTATAAAAGCCATCCGGGAAGCTGCCTTCTATGAGTGATACCAGCCTGCAGGAGTTGAAGCACCAGCTCAAAGCCTTTGCCGAAGAGCGCGACTGGGAGCAGTATCATTCGCCCAAGAATCTGGCCATGGCCCTGATCGTTGAAGCCGCCGAACTGGTGGAACACTTCCAGTGGCTGCAGCAGTCTGAGAGCAAAAACCTGTCGCCGGAAAAACATCAGGAAGTCGCCTACGAGATGGCCGACATCCTGGTCTACCTGCTACGCCTGGCCGAACGGTTGGATATCGATTTACTGGACGCGGTGCAGCAGAAAATGAAAATCAACGCCGACAAGTACCCGGCTGACAAAGTCCGCGGCAGCAAGAAGAAATATACCGAATACCAGAACGACTGACCTCATCTCTTGTGATCGGAGAAGGATCACCGAAGACACCGAGATCCCCGAATCACACTGAAAGAACGTTGTGTGAAAAATCGGTGTCAGTCGGTGTATTCAGTGTTTTCGGTGGTTATCTTTTCAGGCTTCTACAGGGTGCGCGAATCCAGCTTTACTGTTTCGCTCCAATCAATTCGATCGGATAACCATCGGGATCCTCGACGAAGGCGATGATGGTGGTGCCGGCGTTCATCGGGCCTGCATCGCGCAGGATCTTGCCGCCGCGCTGGCGAATCTCGTCGGTGGCCTGGTAGACATCATCCACTTCCAGTGCAATGTGACCGTAGCCATCGCCCAGATCATACTTGTCGGTATCCCAGTTACAGGTCAGCTCGATCACCGCGCCGTCCTCTTCCGGTTGATAGCCGACAAAGGCGAGAGTGAATTCACCTTCGGGGTATTCTTTCTGGCGTAGCAGTTTCATTCCCAGCACGTTGGTGTAAAAATCGATCGAGCGTTGCAAATCGCCGACGCGTAGCATGGTGTGCAGTATGCGCATAAAACTTCTCCGGTACAGGCTTTGGCTATAAAGTGGATTTCAGACAGGCTCGAAAGTATAACATGACCGCCGCCGGGCTATGCCAGAATGGAACAGGTAGGCTGCCCAGGTGAGGGACAACAATGGGCCGGTTTGTTATTGATGGATGACGTGAATACGGATCAGCGAGGCGGATAAAGCGTGTTAGACACCCTTTTCTCAATGATGATTATCATCCTCTGTGGCGCCGTCTGGCGCTATCTGGCGCCCGGCGGTGTCGATAGCGAAAAGGCGCGCCAGGTGATCACCGGCCTGGTTTACAACCTGTTGTTGCCGGCGTTGATCCTGGCCATCTTGTGGCAGGCCCCGCTGGGGATCTCCTCGATCAAGATCAGCCTGTTGGCCGCGCTGGGCATACTGGTCGCTCTGCTGCTCGGCTGGCTGGCCTGTCGCAGCTGCCGGATGCCCCGGGCGGTGACCGGGGCGGTGATTCTCGCCGCGGCGTTTCCCAACGCCAATTATCTGGGTCTGCCGGTGCTGGTGTCGGTCTTCGGCGAGTGGGCCGCCAGCGTGGCGATTCAATATGATCTGTTCGCTTCCACGCCGTTGCTGTTTACCCTGGGCATCTTGTTGGCCCAGCAGTTTGGTCAGAGTGAGGTGCGCGAGTCGATCGGTCATCGGTTAATGCGCATCCCGCCCTTGTGGGCTGCCCTGTTGGCTGTGGCGTTGAACCTTGGCGGCGTCCCCACACCGGCATTGTTACAAAACACCCTGTCACTGCTGGGGGAGAGTGTGATTCCGCTGATGTTGCTGGTGCTGGGCATGAGTCTGCGCTGGGAGGTACTGCGCTGGGAACGCTTGCCGTCGGTTGCCGTGGTGGCGGTGATCCAGTTGTTATTGATGCCGCTGGTGGTCTGGGGCGGGGCCCTGTTGCTGGATCTCGAGCCGCGCCTGCTGGCCCCGGTGGTGCTGGAGGCGGCCATGCCCAGCATGGTGATTGGGGTGGTGATTTGCGATCGCTACGGCCTGGATACCACGGTTTACGCCGCCGCGGTGACCGTGAGCACGCTGCTCAGTCTGATTTCGCTGCCGTTGTGGTATGGCTGGCTGCCGGTTTGACCGGGGTATCGTCAGCGGGACGGATCCCGCGCCACGCCAGCAGGGCATTGCTGAGTAACCCCAGCGCAACGGCGAACCACAAGGTGGTGACGCGGTTGATCACCGGCAGGCTGAAGGCAACGTCGCGCTCGACGCCGTGCGCCAGTAACAACAACGCCATCACTGCTTCGGTGGCGCCGATCCCGCCGGGAATAAAGGAGAGGGCGCCGGCCAGCAGGCTCAGCGCATAGATGCCCAGTGCCGTGGCAAGCGGCAGGGAGGTCTCGCTGATCTGCAACAGATAATAGAACGCCAGTCCCTGGACCAGCCAGGCCAGTGCGCCGAGTAACAGTCCCGGATAGAGCCGGCGCAGTAACAGCAGGCGATGTGCCTGATGCAGCATGTTGGCAAGATGCGTCAACAATACGGCTAAACGGGTATTGGCAAAGTGTTGCGCCAGATAATGACAAAGTCGCAACGGCAGACGGCTTTGCAACAGGGGTAACAGTATCAATAACGTCAGCAACACCAGAGCAATAAACAGCCGATAGTCGCGATGGGCGATAAAGAGCAATGTGGCGAACAGGGTAATGACGACCACATCCAGAAAGCGTTCAACAAAAAAGCTGGCCAGGCTGTCGGTATAGGGGACGCCGTGGCGTTTCAGATATAAGGAACGGATGGTTTCACCGGCCTTGGCCGGCGTGGTGGTCAGCGCGAAGCCGGACAGGTAATACCCCAGATGTAACAGCCCGGGCAGTCGGTGGTGCAGGCTGTGGAGATAAAACGCCCAGCGGGCAAAGCGTAACAGGTAATTGCCCAATGAAGCGGCCAGCAGGATCAAACCGCCGCTGAGACCGAGCTGATTGATGATGCGCCCCAGCGTCGGCAGACCGCCGACCAGCGCGAACCCCAGGTACAGCCCCGCTGCCAGTACCAGCGAAATCGCCAGCAGACGCAGATGATGTCGGTTGAGTGTGAGCAGCGCGGGCCTCGGCAGATGATCAGTAGCTTATTCTAGAACAGGCCACGCGCTGGCGGCCAGTCGGGCGGTTTTTGCGCCGGTGCTGGAATCTCCCGGGGTTTGTTGTGGTACGCTAGGCGCTATTATTCAGCAGACGAAAGACGAGGATATACCCATGTCGGCAGAAATCGACGAACTGACGGTGGACTACCATGAAGACGGTAACCTGGTTTCCAAACAGCTGGACAAGGTCGTTTTAACCAAGGGCGCCTGGTCGACCATTATTTTCCGTTACCAGGATATGGACCGCAAAACCGGCGAGTTCGGGCCGGACAAGTTCACGATTCGGCGTTATCAGAAGCGTAACGGCCAGTACCAGCAAAAATCCAAGTTCAACATCTCGAGCCGCGATCAGGCACAGAAAATTATTGACGCCCTGCAAAAATGGCTGAAAGAGTTGGAGTGATCCGCTGTCGGCTATAGTCCGTTGTTCATTCCGGATAATACTCGGTAAACAGTCTCTTCTTTGGCAAACCGCGTGAAGTGAAAGAGTCGCGCGCGGCTTTCGCCATCTGCTCCGGCCCGCAGAAATAGACTACATAGTCGGACAAGTCCGGGTACTCGTCACCGAACTGTTTCAATTGCGCCTGCCACTGTTGCTCGTCTGTACCATCAGTCAGCGACAAGGGAGTGTAGTGAAAGTGATCGAAGGCATCCATCCAGGCACGGCAAAGATTGTGCTGATAATGGGAACGGTGATTGGTGGTAATCCAGAAGAGATGAACATGATCCGCCAGCTCCAGGGTCAGGGCGTGCTCGATCAGGCTTTTTACCGGTGCAAACCCGGTGTCGACGGCGATAAACAGTATCGGTTTGTCGATGTCCCGCTGCAAGACAAAATGGCCCTGGGGACCTGTAATCTCAATTGTGTCGTTGACCCTGGCCTGATTGAAAATGTAATCACTGAACGGGCTGTTGTCCCGGATGATATGAAACTGCAGGCTTCGATCGTCGCAGGGACAACTGGCAATATGATACCAGTTGTTGTCACCGTGCTCGTTGCTGAGCAGAACTTTTTGTCCCGACAGAAAACGCAAGCGATGGCGGCGTACGGTATTTAAAGAGACAATAGCCAGCGCATCGGATAGGCGGGTTATTTTTTTGATATAGGCCGGGACGGTCTGTTCTTCAATATCTTCTTCATCAAGCGCTTCATCCGCTTCCAACACGATATCGGTGACTGCCGTGTTCGAACAGGCCAGTAAATAACCCTGGTTCTGTTCCGCCTCGCCAAGCGTGTATTCATGATTACGAATCTTGCGGACTTCACCTGAAATCAGCCGTGCCTTGCATTTACCGCAATTGCCGTTACTGCATCCGTAATTCAGTGCCACGCCGGCACTCAGTGCCGCGTCCAGAATGGAATTGTTTCCCTCGACAAAAAATTCATGCCCGCTGGGCATGATGTGGACCTGGGCGAGAATCACCCGCAGCAGCGTGTCCTGGGTCAACAGCTGATCGGGGCTTGGTGGTTCACCGGTATGTTTGAGCGATGCATCCAGCCAACTGGTGAGCTGTTGCAGCTCATCGCGGGGATCAGTGTGCTCTTGCAGTTCGCCCAGACGCTGACGGGTCTCGTCGAGAAGTTGTTGCAGATATTCCGAAGTATAACGGGCAGCGGCCAGCTCCTTGCTGAGCTGGGAGACGCGTGTCGCAAGGGTGCCCAGATCGGGAGTGAGCAGCTTGCGCAGCTTGTCACCCCGGGCCCGCTGCAGGGCATTGTCGATAATATGCTCGATCTTCTCGAGCATGCTGTTGTCTTCGACTTCGACGTTCGGATAGGCCCGGTTCAGGTCATCGAGTCTGACCATGCCCTCAAAGCTTGGCAGATCGCCGTCCTGAATCTGTTTTTGCAGGGTCCCGCGCGACACCCCAACCAGTCGTGCCGCGCGAGAAACTGTCAGCAGTCGATCCATCGTCAATTCGCCTGTTGCGCTAGCTGGAGAAGCTGACCGGCTGACCGAATTCATGTCGACCAAACCGGAGTCTTTTGTAATTATGGATCATGATAATGGTTTTGAGTATTGCCGGCTCGTCAAATTGTGGCACATTTAATGCGACTGTAATTGGAAGGCGTTCGCCTTGTGCGGGATGGATATAGATATATTGGCGAAACGTTGCGGGCGGGAGCACCTGCTGCAGGCGTGACTGTTCGTATTCGTAGCGCAGGGTGTGCAACCGGGCATCCCAGATCACCTCGTTGCCCTCAAAGGTTCCCGCAAAGCGAATATGCACCTGCGGCTGATCAATCGGCGAAAGCGCCTGATAGCGGTATAGTGACGCGTGTCGACCGGATGGGGTGCGCGAATCAGTCATAATAAACTGACCTGCCAGAGTCCAAAAAGGTTCGTAGAAACATTCTGTGTCAGTTGCCTCCGGGTTTGATGACAATGGTACCTGTCGTAGCGGCGCACAAGATGCCATTTCGAACTCGTGGCGGCGTCTTTCGTTTGCGGTCTTTTAACCTCATTAGCTCTCCGGGATTTGATTTGTCCCCAACAGTTGCGCGGAGAAAATTCCTCGTCTGACGGCCGGGTTAATGGAATACGGCTTGTGCGGTTTATTGTATAATAGGGGATGACAAATTAGACTCGATTGTGCGCAATCGGTTAGCGAACAGGATTATTATGAGTGAAATTCACACAGGCAAACTGAGCTCTGTTGAGCGGGTGGAGTTGACCCGTGTCATCATGTCCATTCTGGACAGCTGGGGCATGAACGCCCAGCAACAGGTTGAGTTGTTGAATTTGCCGCCGAAAACCCCCACCCGCGCCCTGCGTCGTTATCGAGAAGATACTCCGTTTCCACAGACCAATGAAGTGGATGAGCGTCTGGAACATATCGTCGGGATTGTCGACGCCCTGCGCACGACCTACCCGCACAACCCGTCCATGGGGGCTTTGTGGATGAAGCAACGTAACAAACAGTTTCAGGACCGCACGCCCTTGCGGGTGATGGTCGATGAGGGCCTGGACGGCATAATGCGCATTCGTGCTCATCTGGACTGTGCTTACGACTGGTTCAATGACAGCCGATCCGGCACCGGTAGCGAATAAACCCCTAACGTCGGTCGCGCCGGCGTTTGTGACGGCCTTCGAAGCGGACGATGGTCTTGACCAGTTCGCTATAGGGAAGTTGATCAAATTCGCCGTAGCGATCCTGCGCCTCACGCAACAACCCCGCGATATTATCTACCTGCTCGGCCCCCGCCTGTTGCGGATGCAACAGACCTTGCAGGCCTAACAAACCGCCGGTCTGAACCTTCACTTCCTTGGCATGTGGCAGAGGGCCGTCGATGTGCCGTTGCTGCAGGGCGAAGCTGGCATTACGCCGCATCATGTCGAGAAACACCTGGCAGCGCTGGTTGCCGGCTTCGGAACTGCAGGCAACGCCTTCGCGATCCGCCAGATTAAAACGTCGACCATGCTCGCAGGTACTGCGCCGCGAGTTGATGCTTTTTTCGAAGACGCAGCGTCGCTCGTTGATCTCGTGATAAGTGGATCTGTATTCGTCTTCTTCCACGAGTCAGCGATGGCGGGGTTATTTTTCCCATTCCCGCAGGATCGGTTCTTCGCGTTTTTCGGTCAGCATCTCTTCGGCTGCCAGTTGATTGGCTGCGAAGATCACCTTGTAGATGGTTTTGTCATCCGGATCCTGTTCCTGGCGCTTGGCGCGGGCCTGCTTTTTGGCCTCCTGGAACGACTCGAACTCATCCAGGCATTCGAGATTCTTGATCATGGAGCTGACGCCCTCATTCATCTTGTACAGGTAATACGGCATAATCTCCACCTTGTGCTGATAAGTCGGTACAGTTTTGAGCCATCATCGTCGTCTGAAGTGTGCTTCACGAAACGACGACGCAGAAGAAGGCCGACAAGCATACTGCCTGTACAGCGGTGGCTCAATAACTGACTATCACTATGTTAATATGGATGTGGTTTCAACGACGCAATTTTTCAAGGGAGTCCGACCATTTCCACACAGAATACACGTGAACTGCTGGCGATTATCGAGCTGGGCGGTTATCCCGATTTCAGTCCGCTCTATCGACAGCACGGCTTTGAGGTCGAAACCGCCGACTCGATGCGCAAGGCCGCCAAGTCGTTGAAGAAGCGCCGGCCGCAGGTGATCGTCACCGAGTTCAACTTCCAGTCGGATTTTCGGGATCGCACCAGCAGTCTGGAGACCCTGATGGCGTTGGTCCAGCGCCTGCCCGGGACCCGGGTGATCGTATTTTACGAAAAAGAGTATTTACACCAGTTCGAACGGGTGGCCCAACGCTTTCCGATTCATGCGGCCCTGCCGTTTCCCATCGATCAGGCCGAGCTGGATGCCGCCCTGAAACGGCTGGCTTCAGCGGAGTGAAATGTCGGTTTATTGTCCGTTTTGTTCGCGGGGAATCCGTCGAGCGCGGTGCACCGCCACCCTGTAGTTGGTATTCGGATCGCCTGTTCAGTTAACTTTCGAGAGCCGATCGAGCCCTTCGCGGGCAATTTCGCGAATCTCCGCCGATTCATCCTGCAACCGCTGCTCCAGCCGGGGGCGAACGGCGGGATCGCCGGTCAGGGCCAGGTAGTGGGTGGCGTCACCCCGAATCTGGGCATTGTTATGTTCCGACAGTCGGGCAAATTCAGGCGTCAGTTGTTTCAGCGCATCGCTGCCGGCCAGTGATTCCAGCACCGCATCCAGTCCGAGCCGAACCTGGATCTCCAGATCCTCCCGTTCCAGCAGGGAAATGACCGTTTCGAGCCACTCGGGATGCTGATTCAGAAAGTCCTCGATCTGCTGCAACTGCCCGTCCTTGAGATGGCTGCGAATGTAATCGGCAATTCCTTCCTCGCTGCCGGCCTGTTGTGCCCAGTGGCGCAGCTCTTTCGGTGAATAGTTGCCCGGCAGGGTGAAGGGGCCGATGCGGGTCCAGGGCGTGGTGCGCACCCCCAGTTCCTGCGCGCGGGCGGGATCGACCACGATATTGCTGACCCGCAGTTCGCGAAGCAGTCCTTCCTTGATTAAATCGGACAGCGCCTGCAGCACGGCGGGACAGTGGGCACAGCCGGTGGCGATCAAAATTTCGGCATCTGGGACAGGTCGGGACATGGTAAAAACGTCGCTTGAATAGTGAGATGGACGGGATGGGTTCTATATATAAGGCCCTTGTGGCCGATGACCGTTCAGGCCTTTAGATCCGGAATCAGTCGGCTGCGCAGCCTGGTGATGAGATCCTTGAGCAACAGCTTGCGTTGTTTCATGCGCCGCAACTGCAACTGATCCATGGTCGGATCATCGACCAGGCGGTTGATAATATCGTCCAGATCGCGATGCTCGGTTTCCAGTAACTGCAGCTTGTGATGCAATTGTGCAGCTTCGTGTTCATCCATAGCGCGGAACCTGTTGACGGGAGCTGTCATTCTAGCCCAGGCGGGTTCGCTGCGGAAGCGCCCAGCAGCGCCGTCGAATACGGTATACTGGGCGCCCTTCAAATCGGTGCTGATGTTAATGCCGCCTATTCTGACTTTCAAAGACGTTTGCCTCAGTTACGGGGCGCAGCCGCTGCTGGATCACGTCGATCTGCAACTGGAGCGGGGCGAACGGGTCTGCCTGGTCGGACGCAACGGATCGGGCAAATCGACCCTGATGCATCTGCTCAACGGCGATATCCAGCCCGACGAGGGCGAGATCTGGCATCCGGACACCCTGCGCATCGCCCATCTGCACCAGGAGGTGCCGCACACCTCGGAACAGACCGTCTTCGAGATGGTGGCCGGGGGACTGCAGGAGACCGGGGAATTACTGGCGTCCTATCATCAGGCCCTGCAGCAGCTGGATGACTCGCCGCAACAGATTGAACGTCTGACCGAGCTGCAACAGCAGCTGGAAGCGGTGGACGGCTGGCGACTGGAACAGCGGGTCGCTTCGGCGATCAGCAAAATGGATCTGCCCGAGCAGACGCCGCTGGCCACCCTCTCCGGGGGCATGAAGCGCCGCGTGCTGCTGGCACGGGCGCTGGTCAGCGAACCGGATCTGTTATTACTGGACGAGCCTACCAACCACCTGGATATCGAGGGCATCACCTGGATGGAGCAATTCCTGCTGGGCTATGCGGGCTGTCTGGTGTTTATTACCCATGACCGCAGTTTCTTGCAGAGTCTGGCCTCCCGTATTATCCAGCTGGATCGCGGCCATCTGACCTCCTGGCCCGGCGATTATCAACACTATCTGGAAAAGAAGGAACAACTGCTGGATGCCGAGGAAAAAGAGCGGGCGCGTCAGGACAAGAAGCTGGCCGAGGAGGAGGCCTGGATCCGCAAGGGGATCAAGGCGCGGCGCACCCGCAACATGGGCCGGGTACGGGCCCTGAAGGCGATGCGCGAGGATGTCCGGCAACGACGTGAGCAACAGGGCCAGGTCCGGCTCAATTTGGATGAGGCGCAGGGTTCCGGCAAGCTGGTGGCGGACGTGGAGAACGTCTCCTTTGCCTACGACGGCGAGCCTATTTTGAAAAATTTTTCCACCCGCATCATGCGCGGCGATCGCATCGGTATTGTCGGCCCCAACGGGGTCGGCAAGAGTACCCTGATCCGGATCCTGCTCGGCGAGTTGAAACCCGACAGCGGCAAAGTCCGCCTGGGTACCAAACTGGAAACGGCCTATTTCGATCAGCACCGGGCGATTCTCGATCCGGAAAAATCGGTGCTGAACAATCTCAACGAAGGCAGCGACATGATCGAGGTCCAGGGCCGTAAGCGTCACGCCATCGGTTATCTGCGCGAGTTCCTGTTCCCGGTGCAACAGGTGCATTCCCCGGTCAAGAGCCTCTCCGGCGGCGAGCGCAATCGCCTGTTGCTGGCAAAATTGTTTACCCAGCCGGCCAATCTGCTGGTGCTGGACGAGCCGACCAATGATCTGGATGTGGAAACCCTGGAGCTGCTCGAAGATCTGTTAATGAATTACGAAGGGACATTGCTGGTGGTCAGCCACGATCGGACCTTTCTGGATAATGTCGTCACCAGCGTGCTGGTGTTCGAGGACGAGGGCGTGGTTAACGAATATGTCGGCGGCTATCACGACTGGTATCGCTATCGCCAGCAGCATCCCTATGTAAGCGCCGCGGGAAAAGCCGCTGCCACGAGCCGTGACGCGGCGTCACCGCGGGACACCGAACCGGTCACAACCAAACGCAAGCTCGGCTATCGCGAACAGCAGGAGTTGAAGGCGCTGCCGGGACGGATCGAACAACTGGAACAGGAGCTGCAGCAATTACAGACGCAGATCGGCGATCCCGCTTTTTATCAGCAGGACGGTGAGACGATTGCGCAGACCCTGCAGCGGCTCGATGAGATCAATGCGGAACTGGAAGCCTGTTTCCTGCGCTGGGAAGAGCTGGAATAGCCTTCAGTCGGATTCGGCGTCCGGGGACGTTTTCTTTTTCTTCAGCCCACTGGTGTCGATGGGGATGACCGTGGATTTTTGCGGCTCGTCCACATAGCGTGGACGTTTCTGGCTGGGTCGGCCGGCTTCATCGGCCAGCTCTTTCTCGCGGGAGGCGATCAGGCCCAAACAATCACGAATGGAAATAATGGTTTCCTCCGAGAGCGGATGCTTGAGACCCGGCTTGGTATAGGTATCCTTGGCCACATCGGTCAGGACCTTGCGCATCATCTGCAGGATCTGCTCTTCTTTGGAATAGTCGTCACGGCTCATTCGTTGGCACCATCATTCATTACGTGTCTGTGTAATTTCGATTCTAGCATTTTGCGGGGTCCGGATCGCCCCGAAAATTCCGGCATACATGAGAATTCATGGGGTTAATCCACGCCACGGCGCTGGTATACTGGCCCCCTTGTATTTACCGGGGTTGTTGATGTCATCGTCCTTGCCTTCATTGCTGTTGTATCCCCAGAATCCCGACTACCGTCCGGAGGACACCGGGACTCTGATCGCCAGTCTGCAAGACGCCGGTTTGATCGGCGAGGCTGTTGAGGACTTGCCGGGGCAACGCTACGCGGCCGGCCCCAGTTTCCTGCAGCACATCAGTTTTCTCGGCTGTTCGCCGGCGGTGGAATTCGAGCCGGAGGTCCCCGGTTCCGAGCAATTTTGTCATGCCGGCATCCTGTACAGCGGACACTTACAGTTTCGCGGTGGTCCGCAGCAGGTGCAGGTCCATTGTCGCCAGTGCCGCCACCGCGAGACGGACTGGGCCGCCATCATCGACGACTGGCGGACCGATCCGCATAACCACCGCTACGTCTGTCCCGAATGCGGCGCCGAAAGTCACGCCACCGAACTCAACTGGCGTAAAACCGGCGCCTTTGCGCATCTGTTCATCGAGCTCTACAACATCTATCCCTACGAAGCCGTGCCCACCGACGGCATTCTCAAGCGCCTGCGCGATGCCACCGGGGTCGACTGGAAATACATCTACGTCCGCTGACTTCTTCCTTTATCCGGCGCTCTGGGAAATAACGCAGAGGACGCGGAGACGCAGAGGCGCGGAGAAAACAAATAATTTATTTTGGTAAATCTGGTTGACCGAGGCCTTCTCAATTGAACCCTCTGAGTTATCGCTGGGTATTTCATCTGCCCAACACGGCCGTGTCCAGCCTTTTGACTGGCTATAGGCTTTATCAACTTCGAAAGTCGAAAAAACAAATCAGTTTACATCTCTGCGTCTCCGCGTCTCCGCGTCCTCTGCGTTATTTCCCAGAGAGTCAGATAAGTGATTCGTGCTTGACACTTCGTTGTAGAATGAGGAAACTCAATCTCATGTTTAACACCATGCATTTCGCCAAGATCTCTGCCTGCCCGCTACGCCTGCGTGTCTGGGCAATGGGTCGTGCGTGGCGGATGGAGAGGGTGTTGTAACGCAGTTAAACATAAGCAATACCGCGATTTTCCGAAGAGCCACAGCCTGAAAACTGTGGCTTTTTTCGTTTTGGACAGCTCAAGGGAGAGAAGCATGTCGGTGCCGACTGCCTATATTGGCGTGGTGTTGATCTGGTCGACCACGCCGTTGGCGATCAAGTGGAGCGGGGAAGGGCCGGGCTTTCTGTTCGGCGTGGCCGCGCGCATGTGGATCGGCGCGCTGGTCTGCGTGCTGCTGTTAACCCTGTTATCCCGAACACTGCCGCGCGATCGTCAGGCGCTGAAAAGTTATCTGGCCGGTGGCATTGGCGTGTTCGGCGCGATGACCTCCGTCTACTGGGGCGCGCAGTATATTCCTTCGGGACTGATCTCGGTGCTGTTCGGGCTGACACCGATCGTCACCGGCTTGATGGCGGCGTTATGGCTGCACGAACGGGCTTTGACTCTGCCGAAACTGATCGGGATATTACTGGCACTGGGTGGATTGATCGTAGTGTTTGCCCGGGGGTTGCACCTGGGTGAGCAGGCCGGTTACGGCATTGCGGCGGTAGTGCTGGCGGTCTGTCTGCATTCGTTGAGTATGGTGTTGGTCAAGAAGATCGATGCACATCTGTCGGGACTGGAATCCACCAGTGGCGCCTTGCTGGTGGCGGCACCCTGTTACCTGCTGGTCTGGTTGTTGCTGGATGGCCAGTGGCCGGCCGAGATCGGGGCGCGCGCGGCCGGATCGATTTTATATCTCGCAGTATTCGGTTCGGTATTGGGCTTTATTATGTTCTTTTATGTCCTCAAACAGATTGATGCCAGTCGCGTGGCGCTGGTAACATTGTTGACACCGGTACTGGCCCTGCTGTTTGGGCGGATATTCAACCAGGAACAGATCGGCCTCGAACTCTATCTGGGCGCGACACTGATCCTGCTGGGGATGGGGTTATACCAATGGGGCGAAAGGATGATTCGTTATTTGCGCAACAGGGCCGCGAGCGACGCCGTGGGTTGAGTGGTTGGCGTAGCAGTGTGCTGCTATTGCTGGCTGCAGCGCTGAGCGCCTGCGGTGATGATGCTTATATCACGCGCATTCAGGAACAGGGCAAGCTGGTGGTGGTTACCCGCAACGCCCCGACCACCTATTATATGGGCCGTGATGGACCCACGGGCTTTGAATACGCTCTGGTTTCCACTTTTGCCGAGGATCTGGGGGTCGAACTGAAGCTGGTCACCAGTGATAATCCCAGCGAGATTCTGCGCATGATTGAAGCCGGGAAGGCGGATATTGCTGCTGCCGGACTGACCCGCACCGAACAGCGCCGGGAGCGCGTGCTGTTTTCTCGCGCCTATCAACAAGTCACTCAGCAGGTGGTGTGCCGTCGGCTTGGCGCCCGTCCTTCCTCGCCTGAAGATCTGGTCGGCCTCTCCATCGAGGTGCCGGCTGAAACCAGTTATGTGGAACAGCTGGAGCGCCTGCAGCAGGACATCCCGGAACTGTCCTGGGAGGCTGTTCCGGAGCACGATACCGAATATCTGCTGGAAAAAGTCTGGCAACGCAAACTCGATTGCACCATTGGCGATTCCAATATTGTGGCGATAAACCAGCGTTACATGCCGGAACTGTCAGTCCGCTTTGATATTAGTGAACCCCAGCCGCTGGCCTGGGCAATGCCCGCCAATGCGGACGGATTACAAGCCGCCGTAAATGACTGGCTGGAACAGTATGAAGAGGATGGTCAGCTGCAGGCCCTGATCAATCAGTATTACGGCTTCATCGAAGTCTTCGATTATGTCGATACCCGGGCGTTTCAGCGCAAGGTTGAACGCGTACTGCCGCAATACCAGAAGCTGTTTCAGGAAGCCGGGAAACAATACGATATCGACTGGACTTTGCTGGCCGCCCAGGCCTATCAGGAATCCCACTGGGATCGCCTTGCCCGCAGTCCCACCGGCGTGCGCGGCATCATGATGTTGACCCGGATTACGGCCCGGGAGGTCGGGATCCAGAGCCGGCTGGATCCAAAGCAGAGCATCATGGGTGGCGCCAAATACCTCGCGAACCTGCGCGGTCGACTACCGGAGGCGATCAGCGAACCGGACCGCACCTGGATCGCCCTGGCGGCGTATAACGTGGGCATGGGCCATGTCTACGATGCCCGCAACCTGGCTCGCGATCTGGGCAAGAATCCCGATTTGTGGCACGACTTCCGTGAAGTGTTACCCCTACTGGCGCAGAAAAAATACTACAAGGATCTGCGTTACGGGTACGCTCGCGGTTCGGAGCCGGTGCGTTACGTGCGCCGCATCCGCAACTACCACGACATGCTGCTGCAGGCCCTCAAGGTCAACTAGGCCCTTCGGGCAGGGACGAGTAAAAAAACTCACCACCAAGACACGAAGACACCAAGAAAAAATGGCATAAATCATTTCTCTGCGCCTTCGTATCCTCTGCGTTTATTCCCGGTGGCACAGAACTGCAGGGTGCGTCCCACGCACCGAACTCCACACTCATACGTGTTGACGGTGCGTAGAACGCACCCTATACACTTGACAAGGCAGAGGGGTACGAAGACGCACAATAGAATATTTTTTCTTGGTGTCTTGGTGTCTTGGTGTCTTGGTGGTGATTACTTTTTGTTTCCAGCGTAGTGGCGCTGGATGTAGTCGTCGATGATTTGCTGGAATTCCCCGGCGATGTTGTCGCCCTTGAGAGTCACGGTTTTCTCGCCGTCCACATAAACCGGGGCCACCGGTTTTTCGCCGGTGCCGGGCAGGCTGATGCCGATGTTGGCGTGTTTGCTCTCACCCGGTCCGTTGACCACGCAACCCATGACCGCCACGGATAATTCTTCCACGCCCTGGTATTGTTCACGCCATTGCGGCATCTGCTGGCGCAGGTAACCCTGGATATCCATCGCCAGTTGCTGGAAGTAGGTGCTGGAGGTGCGACCGCAGCCGGGGCAGGCTACCACCATCGGTGTGAAGGCGCGCAGCCCCATGGATTGCAGGATCTCCTGCGCGACTACCACTTCCTGGCAGCGATCCCCGCCCGGTTCCGGGGTCAGGGAGATCCGGATCGTATCGCCGATGCCCTGTTGCAACAGCACCGACAGCGCGGCGGTGGAGGCGACGATGCCCTTGGAGCCCATGCCGGCCTCGGTCAGGCCCAGGTGCAGCGGATAATCACATTGTGAGGAGATATCCTGATAGACGCTGATCAGATCCTGCACCCCGCTCATCTTGCAGGAGAGGATGATCTTGTCATGGGCCATGCCCAGTTCTTCGGCCTGCTGGGCACTCTCCAGTGCCGAGGTAACCACCGCCGCGTGCATCAGCGCGGTCGGCTCGCGCGGCTCGGGCAGTCTGGCGTTCTCGTCCATCATCCGCGCCAGCAGGGCTTGATCCAGCGAGCCCCAGTTGATGCCGATGCGCACCGGCTTGTCGTACTCGATGGCCACCTCGATCATGCGGGCGAACTGCTCGTCCCGTTTTTTGCCCTTGCCCACGTTACCGGGGTTGATGCGGTATTTGGCCAGCGCGGCGGCGCACTCGGGATAATCGCTCAGCAGCTTGTGGCCGTTGAAGTGAAAGTCGCCCACCAGCGGGGTGGTGCAACCGGCCTGGTCCAGCGCCTCGCGAATCTGCGGGACGGCCGCGGCGGCCTCTGCGCTGTTGACCGTAATGCGCACCAGTTCGGAGCCGGCCTGGCTCAGATCGCGGACCTGCTGGACCGTGGCCGCGATGTCGGCGGTGTCGGTATTGGTCATTGATTGCACCACGATCGGGGCGTCACCGCCTACGGTGACGTGGCCGACCTGGACAGGAACCGTGTGCTGGCGCTGAACGGATTTGCTCATGTTATCTGTAAGCCATTGACCGCAAAGGCAGGATCATACCATATCCATTTTATACCAGTGGGGCCTGAGACAAAATTTCGCCGGCGCCAGCGGATATCGGGTTACCACCGAATGCACCGAACAACCTGCGACCAGCGCCATCACCGGAAACAGGCAATTTCCGCGCAATCGTTCATACAAAAACGGTGTAAACCCTATATAATAGCGCCCGAAATACGAACACCAACGCAATCGAAACAGGGGACAGGAAATGGCAAAACAACAGGCAGGCAAGAAACCGACCATGGCCGATCAGGCGGACCGGCATGTGTTGTACCAGAAGTCGGTGCAGGCCCCTGAAGCGGAAGTGGCCTTTTTTGATCAGGTGTTCCCCGAGTTGCGCGGCCGCAAGGCACTGAGCATGAAGGAAGACTTCTGCGGCACCGCCTATCTGGCCGCCGAGTGGTGCAAGTCGGATCCGCAACGTACTGCCATCGGCGTGGATTATGACGAAGAGACCGTCGAATGGGGCCGCAAGCACAACATCGAAGCCGAAGGCGGCGACCTGGCTGAGCGTATTACCCTGCACATCGACGACGTGCGCAACGTCACCGAGCCGCAGGTGGATATCGTCTGCGCCTTCAATTTCAGCTACTGCCTGTTCGAAAAGCGCGATGAACTGATCGACTACTTCAAAAAGGCCCGCCAGAGTCTGGTGGACGACGGCCTGTTGATTCTGGATCTGTTCGGCGGTACCGAGTGCGAGGACGTGATCGAAGAAGAGACCGAGATCGAGGACGAGCCGGCCACCTACATCTGGGAACACGTCGCCTTCAACCCCATCGATCATCACATGAAATGCGCCATCCATTTTGAATTCGACGACGGCTCACGCATGCAAAACGCCTTCACCTACGAATGGCGCCTGTGGGCCATTCCCGAAGTCCGCGAACTCCTCGAAGAAGCCGGCTTCAGCAAGTCACGGGTCTACTGGGAAAAATACGAAGATTCCGATGACGATGATGACGAGCTGGAAGGTACCGGGGAATACGAAGAAGTGACCGAGGTGGAAAACCAGGAATCCTGGATGATCTACATCGTCGCCGAGAAATAATGCGTTGAACGGCAGGTATTATCTGCCGTTGGATCATTTCTTGGGGTAGTGGAAAATAACGCGGAGTTCGCAGAGGCGCGGAGGCGCGGAGAAAAATATTGATGTTTCCCCGGTTAATATTGTGAGTCAGGCAATTTCATAAGCGAATAACAGGTTCTCATATTCCGTTAATATTTGTTAGCGGCATTACTTTGTTCGTTGTCGAAACAGAACGATAAGTTAGTTATCATTTTTATCTCTGCGACTCCGCGCCTCTGCGACCTCCGCGTTAACTCCCACCGAATTATCAATTTTCCGTCGGCTCGGCATGGTAGGGCTCTTCGCGGACGCGGTCGTGGATGTGCATGCGGTAGTCGACGAATTTGTGTCTGTCGTGAAAGTGCATGAAGGGATTACCCCTGACCTGTTCTTCCATGGTCGCGGTGGTCTTATCCGCGTAGTTGTGGCCGGGCAGGGTGACGGTGTTGCCGGGCAGTTTGGCCAGCTTGTTCAGGGTGTCGTACATCTGCTCCGGATCGCCGCCGCTTAAATCACACCTTCCGCAACCCCAGACAAACATGGTGTCGCCGGTGATCAGCTGATCGTGAATGTGATAACAGGCCGAGCCGGGTGTGTGGCCGGGGGTGTGCAGGATCTGGATCTCGGTGTCGCCCACCTTGATGGTATCGCCGCCGTGATGCAGGGTCGGCAGTGCCAGGTGCTGGCCCCAGAACTCGGCTTCGGGTTTGAGCAGGTGCAGTTGGGCATCGTATTTCTGCAGCACCTGTTCGATGCCGTTGATATGATCGTGATGGCTGTGAGTGAGCAGAATGTCGCTGATGCTGATGCCGTGCTGCTCGGCCAGCGCCAGGATCTCCGGCACTTCCCAGGCCGGGTCCACCACGGCGGCGTGCCCGCTGGCGTGATCGGTGATTACATAAATGAAATTCTCCATCGGCCCCAGTTCCAGCGCGTCGATACTGTACTGCTCATTGTTCACAATCCGGGTCATGGGCTGTCTCCTCTTCCATTCATCAGCCCCATCATAGGCCAATCACCTCGCCGGATAAAACCCGTTTACCACAGAGGACATTTATGCCCGTTGTTTGGGTACAAAGGTCACAGAGGTTTGAATAAGTTGATTCTCCGTGTCCTCCGCGTCCTCCGTGGTAAAATCATGCTGACAAGGGTTCGGATCCGGGCCGGGAAAGGGTAAACTGTCGGGCCGTTTGATTGATGGAGCAGGGCATGGAACCGGAGTTCTGGCACGAGCGTTGGGAGAATAACCTGATCGGGTTTCATACCGATGAGGTCAATCCCCATTTGCGCGACCACTGGGGCAGCCTGGCGGTGAAACCGGGCAGCCGCGTGCTGGTGCCGTTGTGCGGCAAGAGTCTGGATCTCATCTGGCTGGCCGATCAGGGTTACGAGGTAATCGGCGTGGAAGTCAGCCCGATTGCGGTGAAGGATTTTTTTGCCGAGAACCACCTGCGGGCGACCCGAACCGAAAACCCGCGCTGCGATATCTGGCGGGGCGAATCGATCTCCCTGTTGTGTGGCGATCTGTTTGCCCTGACCGCACAGGATCTGGGGGCGATCGACGCGGTCTATGACCGGGCCTCGCTCATTGCTCTGCCGCCGGAGCTGCGTCGCCGTTATGTCGAGACGCTCGATACCCTGGTGGCAGCGACGGCCCCGCATCTGCTCATTACCCTGGATTATGATCCCGCCAGGATGGACGGGCCGCCTTTCGCCGTGAGCGAGGCGGAGATTCAGGCCCTGTACAGCGACCGCTATCAGATCGATTGCCTGCAAGCGGATGACGCGCTGGCACAGAACGAGCGCTTTCGCAAACGGGGGCTGGACTGGCTTCGGGAGGCGGTATACCGGCTGACCCGGCCCTGAATCGGGTAAAAATCACTAAACTTGTCGGCACCGGTGACCGATAAGCTCTCCACCGACCTGAAAAGCAAACAAGAACAAGCAGGGAATCTCGCACCATGAAACCGAGCGTGACAGGCATAGTGTTGTCATTGGGCCTCTTGTGGGCAACAGGGCCCGCCCAGGCTGCCGAGTATTATCTCTACCAGCTGCCCGACGGCTCGCGCACCATTACCGATCGGCCCAAATTCGATGACGACCACAAACTGGTGCGCAAGAGCAGCAATCCGGTGGGCTTGGGGCGTTACGCTGCCGGCCACAGCAGCTTTAATACCGCGCCAGCGGCCAACTACCTGCGTTTCGAAAACCTCATCTACAAGGTGGCCACGCGTCACAAGATCGATGCGGCCCTGATCAAGGCGGTGATCCACACCGAATCCTTTTTCAATCCCAACGCTACCTCCCACAAGGGCGCTTCCGGCCTGATGCAACTGATGCCGGCTACCGCAGAGCGTTACGGTGTCACCGACCTTTATAGTCCGATACAAAATATTGAAGGCGGTACCCGCTATCTACGGGATCTGATGCAGCGCTATCCCGAACGTATCAAGCTGGTACTGGCGGCGTATAACGCCGGCGAAGAAGCCGTGGACCATTATCAGGGTATCCCGCCTTACCCCGAAACCCGCAAATACGTCCAGAAAGTCCTGCAAAAACGCGCGTTTTACAATGATTGGCCCTAGATAACAGGGACGAGGTACGAGTAACGAGTGACGAGGAAAAGCGGGGCAAAGACCCTGCTTTTTTATGTCCGGTAATACCGGCGAAAACCGGAGCCCAGGTTGATATAATTAATTTAAAGAACTTTGTATTTCTCTGCGTCTTTGTTGCGCGATGTACAGGGATGTACAAGTGTCGCGGGAGGCAGGTGCCCTGACCAATCGGAGATTGGTAGGGTACTCATAATGAAGCCCGAAGGGGTTCTATGAGACCGGCCGGGAGCGGCCCTCTGCGTTGAGATCGTTTGTCGAGTTTAGGCGGGTTGCTGTATGGCTATTTTGCACGTCGATATGGATGCGTTTTACGCCTCGGTGGAGGTGCGCGAGAATCCGGCGCTGGCGGACAAGCCGGTGATCGTCGGCGGCGCGGCCGAGGGGCGCGGGGTGGTGGCGGCGGCCAGTTATGCAGCGCGCAAGTTCGGGGTGCACAGTGCTATGCCGATGGCCCGGGCCTTGCGGTTGTGTCCGGATGCGGTGCAACTGCCGCCGCGTCTCGCTTTATACAGCGAGATATCGCAGCAGATCCGGGCCATTTTTGCCCGCTATACTCCTGAGATTGAACCCCTGTCGCTGGATGAGGCGTTTCTTGATGTTACCGCCAGTGAAACCCTGTTCGGTTCGCCCGTGACCATTGCCCGGCGGATCAAACAGGCGATTCGCGACGAGTTGTCGCTGGTCGCCTCGGTGGGGATTGCGCCCAACAAATTTCTGGCCAAGATCGCCTCGGACCTCGACAAGCCTGACGGCCTGGTCGAGGTGCCGGCGGACAGGATTCAGGCCTTTCTGGATCCCTTGCCGGTGACCCGTCTGTGGGGTGTGGGCAAGGTGACCGGCGGCGAGTTTGATCGCCTCGGGATCAAGACCATTGCCCAGGTGCGCGGGTTGAGCCGGGAATTTTTGCAGCGTGAGTTCGGCAAGTTCGGCGCCCACCTGTGGGAACTGGCTCATGGCCGGGATCCTCGCCCGGTGGTCAGCGATCACCAGGCCAAATCGATTTCCATGGAAAACACCTTTGCCGCGGATGTCGGTGACAAAACGGTATTGCGAGCCTGGCTGATGGATATGGGGGAGCAGGTCGCCTACCGTCTGCGTCGCCAGGATTTTTACGGGCGCACCGTGCAGATCAAGCTGCGCTTTGCCGATTTTAAAACCGTGACCCGTGCGCATACGCTTGATGTGGCTACCCGCTCCACACGCGAGATCTGCCTGGCGGCGCTGAGATTACTGGATGAGGCCTTGTCTACAACCATAGCGCCGGTGCGGCTGCTCGGCGTCGGTGTCACCGGTCTGTGCGACGAGCCGCCGGTGCAGCAGGGCGATCTGTTTGCCGGCGGGGAGACGGCCCCGGACAAACAACGGGAACTCGACGAACTGGCCGATGCCATCAACAACCGTTTCGGCAAGCAGCAGTTGCGTCGGGGCGGCGGAATTACAAGTCGTTAGAGCGGGTGGTCGTCAGGTCGTAAGCTTAGGAATATCGGGGACCGGGCGATGAGCAGTGGGCAATAAACAGTAGGCAGTAGGCAGTAGGCAGTAGGCAGTAAGCAGACGCGAGATGATTAGTGGCCAGATACAGAATTCGTCTGTTTGACGTGTCAAACTAGCCGTTTACGCTTTGGACGCCCTCACGCCCTCACGCCCTCACGCCCTCACGCCCTCACGCCCTCACGCCCTCACGCCCTCACGCCCTCACGCTTCCTGGGTTACAATACGTTAAAGTAGCGCCACATATTTAAGGAGTACTCATGGCCGATCTCGCCGCCAATCAATCCGGACCCGGTGTGGTCTATCTGTCGGATTACACCCCGCCAGCCTATCTGATCGATCAAGTTGATCTTCATTTTGATCTGGATGCGTCGACCACCCAGGTACGTGCCAGCCTGAAGGTCCGGCGTAATCCGCAAAGCAGCCAGGCGAACCCACCGCTGGAGCTGGACGGGAATCAGCTGGAACTGCTGAGTCTGCGCCTGGAAGGCGAGCCCCTGGATGAGTCACAGTACGAACTCACCGAAGACAAGCTGATCATTGCTCCAACCGGTTCACCGATACCCGAAGCGTTTGAACTGATCGTCGAGACCCGCATCAACCCGGCTGCCAACACCGCGCTGGAAGGGTTGTATGACTCGGGCAGTATACTTTGCACCCAGTGCGAGGCGCAGGGTTTTCGCCGCATTACCTATTTCCCCGATCGCCCCGATGTGATGTCGCGCTATACCGTTACCCTGGTCGGCGACAAGACCAAATACCCGGTGCTGCTTTCCAACGGCAATCGGGTGGAAGCCGGCGAAACCGATGACGGTCGCCACTGGGCCCGCTGGGAGGACCCCAGTCTCAAACCCAGTTACCTGTTTGCGCTGGTGGCCGGGCAACTGGTTTGTCAGGAGGATGCTTATACCACCATGAGTGGCCGCGAGGTGGTGCTGCGCCTCTACGTGGAAGAAGAAAACCGTCACAAATGCGATCACGCCATGACCTCGCTCAAACAGGCGATGCGCTGGGACGAGGAGACCTATGGCCGTGAATATGATCTGGATATCTACATGATCGTGGCGGTCAACGACTTCAACATGGGTGCCATGGAGAACAAGGGCCTGAATATCTTCAATTCCTCCTGCGTGCTGGCCAGTCCTGAAACCGCCACCGATCACGACTTTTACAATATCCAGAGTATCGTCGCCCACGAATATTTTCATAACTGGTCGGGCAATCGCGTCACCTGTCGTGACTGGTTCCAGTTGAGTCTCAAGGAAGGTTTTACCGTGTTCCGCGATCAGGAGTTCTCCGCCGATCTCAATTCGCGCGCGGTCAAACGCATCGACGATGTCAACATCCTGCGCACCCATCAGTTCGCCCAGGACGCCGGCCCCATGGCCCACCCGGTGCGCCCGGACCGTTACATGGAGATCAGCAACTTCTACACGGTCACCGTCTACAACAAGGGCGCGGAAGTCGTACGCATGATCATGAATCTGGTCGGCCGCGAGGGCTTTCGCAAGGGGACCGATCTTTACTTCGCCCGACACGACGGTCAGGCTGTCACGATCGAGGATTTCGTCAGTGCGATGGAAGAGGCTAACCATCTCGATCTGGGTCAGTTTATGCGCTGGTATAACCAGGCGGGTACACCGGTACTCAAGGTCGACGAGGAATACGATGAACAGGCGCAGACTTGCACCCTGCATATCGAGCAAAGCTGTCCGCCCACGCCGGGCCAGCCGGACAAGGTACCGTTTCATATTCCCCTGGCGGTCGGCCTGCTGGATCGCCAGGGCGACGATCTGGTGCTACAGCTGGAGGGAGAGAGCGCCCCGGCCGAAGCCCGCACGCAGGTGTTGTCACTCACTGAGGCCCGCCAGAGTTTTACTTTTACCGGGATATCGCACAAACCGGTTGTCTCGTTGGGCCGCGGCTTTTCGGCACCGATCAAGATCAAGAACGGTTATGATGATGAACAGCTGGCATTTTTGTTCGCCCACGATAGCGATGAATTCAATCGCTGGGATGCCGGTCAGCAACTGGCAATGAACATCCTGCTGCGGCTGATCGAGCAGTTCCAGCAGAAAAAACCGCTGATGCTGGACGACGCCTTTATTCGCGCGTTCCGCAAGACCCTGCTTAACCCCGAACTCGACAAGGCCCTGATCGCCCAGGCCCTGAGCCTGCCTTCGGAAGGCTATATCGCCGATCAATGCGAGGTCGTGGATGTCGAGGCGATCTTCGAAGTGCGTCACTTCATGCGCCAGACCCTGGCCTTCGAACTCAAGGACGAATGGCTGCGGATCTACCAGGCCAACAGCAGCGACAAAGCCTATGCGTTCAACGCCGACGAAATGGCGCGTCGTACCCTGCGCAATCTCTGCCTGAGTTACCTGCTGGAAACCGAGGAGCAGGCCATGTTCGAGCTGGCCATGGAACAGTACAGCCGGGCCAACAACATGACCGACACCCTGGCAGCGCTGTCGATGCTGACCAACTTTGCGATCCCTGAACGCCATCAGGTGTTGGAAGACTTCTATCAAAAATGGCAACAGGATCAGCAGGTGGTGGAAAAATGGCTCGCCATCCAGGCCGGCTCGCGCCTGCCACGCACCCTGCAGCACGTCAGGCAGTTGATGGAACACGAAGCGTTCAGTATCAAAAACCCCAACAAGGTGCGAGCGCTTATCGGCCGCTTCTGCGCCGGCAATCCCATCAACTTCCATGCCGCCGACGGCAGCGGTTACCGGTTCCTCGGGGATCAGGTGCTGGAACTCGACAGTCTCAATCCCCAGATCGCCGCCCGGCTGGTGCAAAGCCTCAGCCGCTGGAAGCGCTACGATGAAAAACGCCAGGGACTGATGAAGCAGCAACTGGAGCGCATTCTGGACAAGGAAGGGTTATCCAAAGACGTCTACGAGGTGGCCTCCAAGAGCCTTAATGCTTGAAGTTGTAACAGGTTGTGACTACACAAAAGCTACTGGAAAAAAGGAGAAGACGATGAGCCTCAAGCAAGCTTATGAACAGAAACTGAAAGCCCAGCTGGATGAATGGAAAACCGAAATCGACAAGCTCAAAGCCCGGGCGGACAAAGCCGAGGCTGATGTGCAGCTGGAATACTACAAGCAAATAGAAACATTAAGAGAAAAACAGGAAGCCGCACACGATAAACTTCGTGAGCTGGAAAACGCCGGTGAAGATGCCTGGGAAGATCTCAAGGCGGGTATTGAAAGCGCCTGGGATGATCTGCGTGATTCAATCAAATCAGCGACTTCACGCTTCAAATAATTATTCAGCATGCAAATCTGGGTCGATGCCGACGCCTGTCCGGCGGTAATCAAGGAAATTCTGTTTCGCGCCGCGCAGCGCACGCAAACGCTGACCACGCTGGTGGCGAACCAGTACGTCAAGGCGCCCAAATCCCGCTATATCAAATCCCTGCGGGTCGAGCACGGGTTTGACGTGGCGGACAACGAGATTGTCCGGCGCGTCGAACCGGGCGATCTGGTCATCACCAGTGACATCCCGCTGGCGGCGGAGGTGATCGAAAAAGGGGCCCAGGCGCTGAGTTTTCGCGGCGAATTATTTACTCTCGAGAACATCCGTTCGCGGCTGAACATGCGCGATTTCATGGACACGCTGCGCGCCAGCGGGGTGGATACCGGCGGACAGGCGGCGATGAGCCAGACCGAACGCCAGACATTTGCCAATCATCTGGACAGGATCCTCACCCACAACCAACCCCACGTCTGAACCGCCATGTTGAAACTGCTGCACACCATCGAGCAACACGATCCCGACGCCCTGATCCGGACCCTGAAACGGGAGCTGGAATCGGGGGTGGGGGCGAACCTGCCGCTGGATCAGGGCACCGGGGAAGGCGGTTACAGCGATGCGAGCGATCTGCAAGTGACCGTGCTGGGTATCGACCAGGATGATCAGGTGCTGCATGCCCGCATCGGGGTCTTTTTTACCGAGATCATCGCCAACTGCAGTTGCGGGGACGAGCCGGTACACAAACCGGCCTATTGCCGGATGCAGTTGAGTATCGATCGGATCACCGGTGCGACCACGGCGACTGTGCTGGCGGATTGAGCCTGTATGCTGCGCATTTCAAAGAATGTGGTGATTCTCGACAGCGAGATCGAGATGCAGGCAATCCGTGCCCAGGGCTCGGGCGGGCAGAACGTGAACAAGGTCGCCTCGGCCATTCATCTGCGCTTCGATATCAATGCCTCATCCCTGCCCGAGTTTTACAAACAGCGTTTGCTGACGCTCGCCGATCAGCGCATCTCCTCGGACGGCGTGATCGTGATCAAGGCGCAACGTTACCGCAGCCAGGAGAAAAACCGCGAAGAGGCCCTGGAGCGATTGGTCGAGCTGATTCGCTCGGTGCTGGTGACGCATAAAAAGCGCAAGCCGACCCGGCCGACCCGCGCGTCGGTCAAGCGTCGCCTGGAAATCAAACAAAAGCGCAGTAAAATCAAGCGTAATCGCGGCAAGGTTCGTCCCGACGAGTAGCTTGTGTCGGTTGTACCCGGATCGACAGATTCCTATACTGCGTTCTGGTTTTTGAATCACGGAAGCTGTGGCGCCTATGGCAAATAAACCGCTCGTCGCCGATAACAAACCCGCCAAAGTTAACCTTTCCACCGATCAGGAATACTATTTTTGCGTCTGCGGTCGCTCGCAAAACCAGCCGTTTTGCGACGGCTCGCATGCCGGCACCGGTTTTGAACCGCTGGCCTTTACGCCGCAAAAAGAGGGCGAAGCCTTTTTATGCAACTGCAAACACAGCGGCAATCTGCCCTATTGCGACGGCAGCCATAACCGGTTTGGCGAGAGCATGATCGGCAAGGAAGGTCCCGGTACGGATAGTGGCAGCGATGATGACAAGCAGGGAGATGATAAAAAGGCGAAACAGCCTGATCCGAATGCCACCGAAGAGGAGCCGACTCTCGAGCTGATTCATCAGCTGGCGAAAGACGGCCTGGAGACGCTGGGCAGACATGGGCCGGTAGCGGCGATGGGCGTACCGCGGCACAGGCTGCCGGGCTGGGATGATATCCAGATTATGGTGGCACAGTTGCATGACAAGCCACTGGACGATGATGCGAAGGTTGATACCGAACTGGTGATCGGCCCGCAAAGTCAAAAACCCCTGTGCCTGAAAACGCCGTTACTGGTCTCCGACATGAGTTTCGGTTCCCTGTCAGAGGAGGCACGACTGGCGCTGGCCAAAGGAGCCGAGCAGGTCGGCACCGGGATCTGTTCCGGCGAGGGCGGCATGCTGCCCGAGGAGCAACAGGCCAACAGCCGATACCTGTTCGAACTGGGCAGTGCCGGTTTCGGTTATGACGAAACAATCCCCGAGAAAGTACAGGCGTTTCACTTCAAGGGCGGGCAGGCGGCCAAGACCGGTACCGGCGGGCACCTGCCCGGCGCCAAGGTCAGCAAGAAGATCGCCGCGGTGCGCGGGATTCCCGAAGGCGAGTCGGCCTATTCGCCGCCGACCTTTGCCGATCTGCGCGAACCGGCCGACTTCAAACGCTTTGCCGATCGGGTGCGCGCGATCAGCGGCGGGATTCCCGTCGGGTTCAAACTGAGCGCCAATCATATTGAACGGGATATCGAGTTCGCCCTGCAGGCCGGTGCCGATTATGTGATCCTCGACGGGCGCGGCGGCGGCACCGGCGCGTCACCGTTGTTGTTTCGCGATCACATCAGCGTGCCGACCATTGCGGCGCTGGCCCGGGCGCGGCGTTATCTCGATCAACAGGGCGTCAGTGGCAAGGTGACCCTGATCATCACTGGCGGGTTACGTACCCCGGCCGACTTTATCAAGGCGCTGGCACTGGGGGCCGATGGCATCGCTCTGGCCAACAGCGCCATCCAGGCGATCGGTTGCGTGGCGGCGCGTATCTGTCATACCAACCAGTGTCCTTCGGGCGTGGCCACCCAGGATCCCGAGCTGCGCAAGCGACTGGACGTGGACGACGGCGCCCATCGGCTGGCGCGCTTTCTGCAATCGTCCACGCGCCTGATGCAGGTGATGGCGCGGGCCTGCGGGCATGCGCGGCTTGATCAGTTCAAACAAAAAGATCTGGCGACCTTCGATTACGAAATGGCGCGGCTGTCGGGTATCGTTTATGCCGGTATGGCCGGTCAGCCATGACACCGTGCGATAAACAAGCTGAGCAATGATTGATGTGAGTCAGTCTCAAACCAACAGCCTGTCCGCTTTTATACCGGCCCGGGGGTTGGGCAATCCCCATCTGCAGACTCTGTTGCCCCGGTTTATCAATCGCCGTCCGCTGGAGGTAACCTGGCAGGCGTTGCCGCTGCCCGACGGCGACTTCGTCGACCTTGCCTGGCGTACTCAGCCGGCTTCATCCACGGCGACGCCGATCGTGGCGGTATTCCACGGCCTGGAAGGGTCGCTCGGTTCGTCCTATGCGCGCGACATACTGCGCGCCATCGAACAGCGCGGCTGGCACGGGGTGCTGATGCACTTTCGCGGCTGTTCCGGGCGGCTCAATCGCCTGCCGCGCTCCTATCACAGCGGTGAGACCGGCGATGCGCGTTATTTTCTCAGCTGGTTGCGCGAGCAGTATCCCCATGCCCCGCTGGCGGCCGTGGGCTATTCGCTGGGCGGCAACATGCTGCTCAAGCTGCAGGCCGAGTGGGGCAACGTATCGCCGCTGCGCGCGGCGGTGTCGGTGTCGGCTCCACTGAAACTGGACATCTGCGCCGATCGCATCAACCAGGGATTTTCGAAAGTGTACGAACGGCACCTGGTCAAAAGCCTGGTGGCCAAGGTGCTGGCCAAGTTTGCCGATCACGATTACGAACAACTGATTGGATTGACGCTGCAACAGATCGAAAGAGCGCGAACCTTTCGGCAATTCGATAACCGGTTTACCGCACCGATCCACGGCTTTGCCGATGCCGATGACTATTACCGGCAATCGAGTGCTTTCGGCTATCTTGGCTATATTCAGCAGCCGGCATTGATCATCCAGGCGTTCGATGATCCTTTCATGACCCCGGCGATCCTGCCCGATCCGCAACAACTGCCCGACAACGTGCAGCTGGCGGTGAGTCAGCGGGGCGGGCATGTGGGGTTTGTTGGCGGTTCGTTGCTGCGGCCGCGCTACTGGTTAACGGAGGCGGTTCCCGGTTATCTGGCCCGGTTTCTCTGATTGGGGTGATGAACTGGCGATAGCATGCGTGACATCTGATGTTTATAAAAGCGTTACCACGAAGACACAAAGACACGAAGAAAAAAATGAATATACTTCGAGACTTCGAGACTTCGTGTCTTCGTGGTAAAAAAAGGTCACGCTGCCGAGGGCCTGCGTGACATCCGTCAGATTCGGGAAGTCGGGCAGCGCATCCGCGCAACCTGACCTGCACCGCTGACCACCGAACGCACCGAAGAAGTTATGGAAGGATCTTTCAGTGAATTCAATGTTTCGGTGGTTATTCTCGCCAGGGCGGGTGTGGCATCAGGCGGGGGAGGCGATGTTGCTTTTGCCGATGGCGCCGGTTTTCAGTTCGGCGGCGAAATCGAGCATGCGCTGGACCGAGATATTGGCCTGGCGAGCGATTTGTGGATCCACATGGACCTCGTTGGTCCCCTGTTCGAGCGAGTCGGCCAGGTTCTGCAGGCCGTTCATGGCCATCCACGGGCAGTGGGCGCAACTGCCGCAAGAGGCGCCGATGCCGCCGGTGGGCGCTTCGATCAGTTTTTTCCCGGGCGCGGCTTCGTGCATTTTGTAGAAGATGCCCCTGTCGGTGGCGACGATGAAAGTCTCATTGGGCAGATCGTGCACCGCGTTGATCAACGCGGTGGTGGAGCCGACTACGTCGGCCTGCTCGATCACGTCGGCCGGGGATTCGGGATGCACCAGCACCGCCGCCTCGGGATGTTTCTCGCGCAGCTTGCGCAGCTCGGCGGCCTTGAACTCGTCGTGCACGATGCAGGCCCCCTGCCACAGGATCATGTCAGCGCCGGTGACCTTCTGCACGTAATCGCCCAGATAGCGATCCGGCGCCCAGATGATCTTCTCGCCCTTATCGTGCAGGTATTGCACGACTTTGGTGGCGATGCTGGAGGTGACCACCCAGTCGGCGCGCGCCTTCACCTCGGCGGAGGTGTTGGCGTAGACCACCACGGTGCGATCGGGGTATTCATCGCAGAAGGCGCTGAACCGGTCCGCCGGGCAACTGAGATCCAGCGAGCACTCGGCCTGCAGGGTCGGCATCAGCACCCGTTTTTCGGGGTTGAGGATCTTGGCGGTCTCGCCCATGAAGCGGACCCCGGCGACCACGATGGTGCCGGCCGTGTGGTCATGGCCGAAGCGGGCCATCTCCAGTGAATCGGAGACGCAGCCGCCTGTCTCGTCGGCCAGCTGCTGCAGATCGTCGTCGGTGTAGTAGTGGGCCACCAGCACCGCATCCTTTTCCTTGAGCAGCCGTTTGATGCGCGTCATCAGGGCCTGGCGCTCGTCCTCACTCAGCGGTTTGGCCGGCGGGGTCAGCAGGGCCTGCTGGCGAATGGGTTCGATATCGATGCTTGGAGCCTGGGCGGAATTCATCATCTTCACCAAGAGGTTAACGCGTTTTGTGACCGGTTTCCTGCTATAGCTTACCCACAGGGGTCATTCTGGGGGTATATAGCCGATGGGGGAGAACCCGGCCATTTGACTGTTAACTTTCTATATAAGGCTCGTATGCGGCTGACACAAGGCGACTGTCTCATATCGGTCAGAAAATAACCAGTTCACATGGAATATTAAAGTATTTTACTAGAAATATCTTGTAACAGACTGATATTTTTGTAATATACAGGAAAGAGGCAGCAAGGAACGGTGCATGAATAACCTGAAAATAATTGAGAAGATTTGCAAGTGCCTGCGCTTGTCCGAATCCGCCAATCCCAATGAGGCCGCCGCGGCCCTGCGTCAGGCCCATCGGCTGATGCGCAAGCACCGGATCAGCGAAGATCAGATTCTGGCCGCCGGGGTGGCCGAGTCGGTGATCGATTCGGGAATGCGCTACAACCCGCCGTTCTGGGCAGTGGCGTTGTCGAACCTGATCTGCGAGGCGTTCGATTGCCGGGTGCTGGTCTCACGCCGTTACGGCCGCTCGCCGGAATTTCGTTTCATCGGTCTCGAACAGGCCCCGCAGGTGGCCGGCTATTGCTTCAGCGTGCTTTACCGCCAGCTGGAGCGGGCTCGAGAGCAGTTCGTGGCAGAGCTGGATATCGAGCCACGGGCCGAGTGCGAGCGCCGGGGCGAGGTCTTTGTGCAGGCCTGGCTGATCCGGGTGGCCCGCACCGTTGCCGAGTTCAGCAGCGAACCGGCGACCCGCGAGGCGGTGGACGCCTATATCCGCGAGCAATACGGCGATACCGGCGAGCAGTGGTATCAGGACTCGTTGCAGACCGCAAACGAGGATTATGAGACGATTCTCAGCGGCATGCGGGCGGGGGACGCGGTGACCCTGTTTCGCTCCATCGCCACCCGGATGCGCCCCGGCCTGCCGTCGCTGAAGCAGTCGGCCTGATCCCGGCCCCGATTACTTGAAAGCGGGGACGTAATCTCTCATTTTTGGTATGCTGTTTTCCCGGTCTGTGTGGGGCAGGCATGACCAATGTCGACCTTTATTACCTATAAACTCGATGGTGTCGTTCGCAAGATTCCGTGCAAGTCGGTGCTGACGCTCGGGCGAGACATGAACAGCGACGTGGTGTTGCCGGATCTGCACGCCTCGCGCAATCACGCCATGATTCGCTGCATCGGCAGCGGCGATTATTATCTGATCGACGGTGGCAGCTCCAACGGCAGTTTTGTCAATCGCCAGCGGGTGGCCATGCCCAGGCTGCTGAAAAACGGCGATCGGATTACCATTGGCCGGTTCGAAATGCTGTTTGAACAAAGTAAAAAAGAGACCGGCGAATTCAACACGCTCTCCCTGCAAGACACCGTCATCTCCGACAGTCCGGACATCAAGCAGATCACCGTGCTGGTGGCCGATATCCGGGGCTTTACCTCGCTCTCCGAACAGGTCGACATCCGTACCCTGACCAAGCTGATGAACCGCTGGTTTCATAATGTGAGTAACGCGATCTTCGACAATGCCGGCACGGTGGACAAGTTTATCGGTGATTGCGTATTTGCCCGCTGGGAATCGGATGAGGATCAAAGCAAGACCTTAAAGCAGGCCCTGAGTGCCGCGTTACTGATCAACGGAATCACCCGGGAACTGAACAATATCTTCAGTGAACTACCGGAGCCGGTCAAAATTGGCGTCGGCATCAACACCGGGGCTGCCTCAATGGGGATCGGTCATGACAATACGGCATTGGGTGACGCCGTGAATATCGCTTTTCGCCTGGAAAGTGCCACCAAGATCCTCGGTTCAGACATGGTGTTGAGTGAAACCGCTTACCGGCATTTGCCTGAATCGTTCCTCGAGGGCAAGACCCACCATTTACGTATCAAGGGTAAACGCGATCCCGTGCGGATCTGCAGCCTGGAGTTCAATGACGTCAAGCAGATCCTTGAGAAGATGAATTGAGTTCTAAGTTCTAAGTTCTAAGTTCTAAGTTCTAAGTTCTGAGTACTAAGTACTTAGTACTCAGAACTCAGAACTGGGTTTTCAGGTGCGCATGAATTTGCGCACATCGAGAATCATCTCTTCCATTTCCAGCTTGATACGGTTGATGATCCGGGCCGCTTCGTTCGCCTCTTCCAGATGGTCGTCGTCGAAGTTACTGGAGGATAAAGTGCGTTGTCCGGCGGCGATGATCGCTGCTTCGTCATCAGGAATGAACTGCGCCAGATAGACATAACTTTGCGCCAGGCTGTTGCAGATATCCTGCTCATCCCCTTCCAGCTCCCACAACAACAGCTGAATCGCGCTTTTTATCTCGTCCCGATCGCAGGGCAGCAGCGACAGCGGATGGCCGTAATTGGTGCCGTCCAGTTGTGCCAGAACCTTGCCGTAGGCATTGACGATCTGCTGGGCGTCTTTGAGTTGTTGTTCGTAATCGTGATGCATGGGCGATTGGTGTAGTCCGTTTGATTCCGGTCCTTTAGTCAGTATATGCCGGTTTTGTGAGCAGGTCGAACCTGTGGCATGGCGTGAGGCGCCTGTTTTGCGTATTATAGAAGATACAAACAAAGCCTGCGCAAATATGCAAATTGATACGCTGACAAGTCTGTTAACACAAGATAATGAACTCCTGATAGTCTGGGGCATCGCTGTGGCGCTGTTACTGGCGGGGTTGTTTCTCATCTGGCCGACGCTGTGCAGCGGACTCCGTGATCGACGCCTGCAAAAAAAGATTCGCGCCGTGGGGGCGGATGTATTGCATCAGGTGGTGATCTCCGACGGGCTCGATGGCGCCATGTATCTGGAAAACCTGTTGCTGACCCCGGACGGTTTGCTGGTGTTGCCGGTGCATCGCTATCAGGGTGTGGTGTTTGCCGCCGACGGTATCGACAACTGGACCCAGGTCCTGGGCAACCGTACCTACAAGTTCCCGAACCCGCTACCTCAACTGCAAAGCGAAGTTCTGGCGGTAAAAAATTATGCAACACAGACGCCGGTTGAGGGGCGAGTGGTCTTTATCCCGGGCGTGGGATTTCCCAAGGGCCGGCCGGATAAACTGCTCTCGATGGATGAACTGGACACTTTGGCAGAGCAGAACCGGACTCGTGAGGTTCCGCCCGCCTACTGGCAGAGCTGGGAGTCATTAAAGCGTCAGGTTATGACGCCGGAAGTGTCCCGGTTGCGGGAGGAGTACGCCGTTGAGAAAGACCCGGCGTTTAATGCCCGCGCACTGGCGGGGACGCTCATGCTGTTGCTGGCGGTTGTCTGGGTGGGCGCGTACTATCTGTTGAGCTGAAAAGGGCTTGGGCTCACCGCGATACGGGTGGAGTCGCGTGGGATGGTCGGTAAGGGGTGGTCGGCTCCTCAGGGCGAAACGATCGCTTTCCACTCGTCCAGCAGATTCTCAAAACGTTCACGCAGACCGGCTTGCATATTGTTTTCATGTTTCTGTCCGTTTTGTTCTTTTTCTTCGTCGTGATTTTTCTCATCCCGATTGTTGATCGGGGCGACAGAAGCTTTGGCAGTGGTACTTTTACCGGGTTCAGACTGGGCGATCAGGTGCTCGTTAAGCAGTTCCGGATGTAAGAAGATGTAGACGCTGCCGCTGCCCAGGGCCAGCAACAGGGTGGCAACCAGGGCAAAGGTATGGCGTTTCTTGCGCTGCTGTTGCTGACTGGCCTGTTGTTCGGCAAGCCGGGCATGCACGGCCTGGGTATTGACCGGCTTGAAGACCGGCTTCTCCGCCTCCTCAATTTCAAAGGAGGGGAGTTCGTTTTTGGACGCATTGCCCCGCGAGTGGCGCTGATTGGCCTGTTCCGCCTCGATCTGTTCCGGGGTGACGGAGGGCTCCTTGAAGATGAATATATCCTCTTCCCCTTCGAGGATGACTCGCCCGTCCTCGCGTTTGATGGTGGCCCGGGTGATGGACAGCCCCTCGCCCCGTTGCCGATCTTCTTCATTCTGGCGCTGTTGCTCCGCCTGCTCCAGTTTCGCCTTGATCTCTTCGGCCATCCGCCGGGCGTGTTCCTGGCGCTGCATTTTGGCGTTATGAATCGCTTGTTGACGTCGCGCTTCGCGCTCGCGTTCCTGTTTTTGGACGGCGTTATCTTTGGCGCGAGCTACGCGGGCCTGTTGCTCGGCTTGTGTTTTAGCATGGGCCTCGGCTTCACGACGGGCCTGTTGTTCGGCTTCCTCTTTGGCACGAGCCCGGGCCTCGCGTTGCGCCTGTAAGTCAGCGTCTTGTTTGGCCTCGGCCTGGCGTTGGGCTTCTTGCTGGGCACGGCTGGCGTGTTCCATCACTTGCTGGCGGGTTTGCTCCATCTCCTGGCGCAGTTGTTCGGCCTCTTCCAGCGCCTTGCGCCGGATCTCTTCGGCTTCCTGTTCGGCGATGCGGGTGGTTTTCTCGGCCAGTTCCATGGCCCGGGCGCGGGCCTGTTCCAGCAGGCTGACCTGTTTCTGCCGTTCCGCTTGTTCGACTTTGGCCGCGCGCTGATTGACGGCCTGGCGGGCGCTTTCCAGTTCGGTGCGCAGTCGTTCGGCCTCGCTCTGGGCCTGTTGCCGGATGCTTTCGGCCTCCTTGCGCGCCTGTTCGATGGCTGCCTGGCGCTGGGCCTCTTTTTCCTGTTCTGCCTGACTGGATTGCTGTTCGAAGCGGCGGCGAGTCGCCTCCATTTCCTGTTTGAGTTGCTCGGCCTCTGCGCGCGCCTTGCGCCGGATCGCTTCGGCCTCCTTTTCGGCCTGCTGGCGGGAGCGTTCCGCGGCCTGGCTTGCTTCGGCGGCAATCTGCCTGGCGCGTTTCAGGGATTCATCCAGTGCCTGCTGTTTCTCTTCATTGGCCTGTTTGGCAGCCTGGATTTTACGCAATTCAGTTTCGGCCTGACGACGGGCCTGCTCGGCTTTTTCACGCGCGGCCTGTTCGGCCTGTTTGCCCTGTTGCTCGGTCAGGCGCTGGATCGCCTGTTCGGCCTGGTTTTTGGCCTGCTCGGCGCTGGCGGTTTGTTGGGCCAGTTGTTCCGCTTCCTGGCGGGCGGTGTCGGCTTCCTGGCTGATTTTGCGTGCCCGATCTTCGGCGGCCTGACGGGTTTTTTCCGCAGCAGCGGTCCGTTTACTGGCGGGGGCGGCAGTGACCGCGGCGCCCGACGCGTCGTTGCCGCCGGTCAGCTGGAAACTGGCGGCCTGCAGCCCGCCATCGAGTATGCCGCACTGAAAACCGTGCTGGGTGAGCAGGAAGGCGGCCGCGGCGCTCTGGGTCCCGTCGGCACTGGCCAGGATATATTCGCGTTCGGGATTCAGGCCCTCGAGTTTCAGACGCAGCATCGACAGGGGAATGTTGATCGAGCCGTTTACGTGTTGATGATTGAATTCTTCGTGGGTGCGCACATCGATCAGCAGGGCGCCGCTGTCGAGTTTGGCGGCGGTGTCGTTTTCGGAAAAGCGGGTGATCAACGGCTCTGCGAGATAGGTGAGAAAGTCCGCTTTTTTCAGCCGCATCAGGACGCCGTCTTCCTGCATGGTGACGTTGGCGTTGCGTCGGCCATGGGTGATCAGGGCCTCTTCGCCAAAACCGTCGCCTTCGTGCAGTGTGGCCAGCGGAATCTCGCCGGCCTTGGGCGCGGGGCGCCGGGATACGGCGCAACTGCCGCTTTGCACAATGTAGTAATAGTCGTCCTTGTCACCCTGGCGCAGGATCACCTCGCCTTTTTGTGCCGGCAGCTCTTCCATGCGCATCAGGATGGCCTGAATATTCTCGGTCGGCAGTTTGAGGAAAGCCCGGGATTGGAGGAAGCGCAGCATCCAGTCGGTCGTGTCGTCGCCCGAGATCTCGGTGACCTCGAACTCATAGGCATCCAGCGGGGTGTCGTTGAGAATGATTTCAAGCAGTGCCGAATCGATACTGACGACGGTGATCGGCCCTTTGGCCCGGGCAGTGCCGGTATGCGGCTGGTGGTTGTCCAGCGGCTTGCGGGCCTCGGCATTCTTGGATTTGATGAGGCGGGCTTTTTTGTCGCCGTTGTGGCGGAGTTCGACCTGCCCGTGGATCAGATAAAGCGTGCGGTTGTCTTTCTCGCCTTCGCGGAACAGCACCCGGCCGGCCGGCAGATCCTCAACGGTCGCCTTGCTGACCAGCTCGCCGAGTTTGTCATGGGCGAGATTGCCCAGCGGTTCCAGGCCCTTGAGGAGGGTTTTATCGAGTTTGGTTTTGCTGGCCATAGCTGTGTCATTTCTTTCCGGGTGGCGGATTTGCCCCCGTGCTAACGGCCTGTTTGGGCGCAACATAAGGGGTGTATAAAATTTAGACCAATATGGCGCTGTATGTTGTGATAGTCCTCACAAAGGGGTTATTTATGACCCCGCCAGCCCGTTCAAAAACCGCGATGAAAACCGAGCCGAAAGCCGTCGCGATTGCCGCCCAGCCAGCTGACACTCAGATAACCTGTCTCATCGACCCGGTATGACAGGCCGGCGGCGTAATAGCGCTGTTCCTTCTCGTCGAAGGTGAGCAGCTGGTCGGTATCACCGCCGACCCGTTGTTCGCCGCTGGTGCGGGAGGCACCGCCTATTGCGTGCAGATCCAGGCGTTCGGAGAGCGGTAGTGTCACGCCGAGTTGCGCGTAGGTGTCGTGCCAGACCAGGCTGACGTCCGTACTATCTGTATGGCCTTCGGTATACTGATAGCGATAACCGCTGCTCAATTCCAGCTTCAGTCGGCTTGTATCCAGCACCAGTAACGCCAGCTCGATCCCGGCATAATACCCGGTTGTGACCCGTGCCGCGGCCAGCGTATTGTCCGGCTGACTGAGATCCAGATAGCCGGCATGCAGACGGCCGCGCAGTCGCGGCGCCAGCGTCTCCTGAAGTTGGACGCCCAGAATGGCGCTCTTGCTGGTCAGGGTTTCGCCGCTATATTGCCAGCGGGTTTCGTTATGTTCGATCTGCAATGACAATTCGAGTTCGCCCGGTGGATAAGCGGCCGAGGCGGGGCCGCTGAATGCGATCAATAATAACCCTCGCAGAGGGTGGAGGGGACGCCGTACAGCGGCTAAAAAGTTCGACATGAATTGGCTCTACTCGTCAAAGTGGAGCACTGGATAATTGCGACAATATGCGGCATAGTCAATAGCAGGCTTGGCAGGGTGATTTTTCTGCAGCCTGCTATATTATTTGGATTCCTGATACCATTATTGAATCTTAAGGCAACGGGTGCATGATGCGCGAACAGGAACAAAAAACAGAAAAAACGCCTCCAGGTAAAGAACTCTCGGTGACTGAGCGCAAGAAGCGGGCCTGGGGGATTGATGAACAGGACGAGGGCGCACGGCGTATCGGAATTAAGGCGGGCAAGCGTCAACAGGACGGCGGTCATCCTTTCGGTACCGTGACCGCCCTGGATCGCTGGTTTATTCTGAAGATTCTGGAGGTGGCGGCCCACCCGCCGATCAATGTCGCCCTGTGGGATGGCAAACTGCTCAACAGCGTGGAACAGCCGGTGGCGACGCTACGGTTTCACGATCGGCTGGCCATCTGGAAACTGGCGCTCAATCCCGAACTGCATTTTGGCGATCTCTACAGTGCCGGACGTATCAGTCTTGAAGGGGATCCGGTCCGTTTTCTCGAAGAGGTCTATTCGGGACTCAAGCAAAACGGTCAACAGGGCTGGTTCCGCCGCCTGTTGAAATGGCTCGGGCATCGGCGTATTGCCAACTCGCTGGCCCGGGCGCGGGACAACATCTATCACCATTACGATCTCAGCAACGATTTCTATCAGCTGTGGCTCGACAAAGTCGCCATGCAGTACACCTGCGCCTATTTCCCCGATCCGCAGATGTCACTGGAGGAGTCGCAGACCGCCAAGTTGCACCACGTTTGCCGCAAGCTGCAACTCAAGCCGGGGGATACGGTGGCGGAAGCCGGCTGTGGCTGGGGCGGGCTGGCCCGCTTTATGGCCAGGCATTACGGTGTGACCGTCAAGGCGTATAACATCTCCCGCGAGCAGCTGCGCTTTGCCCGTGAACAGGCCCAAAAACAGGGGCTGGCCGATCAGGTAGAGTATATCGAAGACGATTATCGCAACATCCGCGGCGACTTTGATGTGTTCGTCTCGGTGGGCATGCTGGAGCATGTCGGCACCCCGGACTATACGGCGTTGGGGGATGTGATTGATCGTTGTCTCAAGCCGGACGGGCGAGGACTGATTCATACCATCGGCCGCAATGTGGCCGGGCCGATGAATCCGTGGATCGAGCGGCGCATTTTTCCGGGTGCCTATCCGCCCTCGTTACGCGAGATGATGGGCATCTTTGAACCGCACCGCTTCTCGGTTCAGGATGTGGAAAATCTGCGCCTGCATTATGCCCAAACCCTGCGGCACTGGCTGGACCGGTTCGAGGAGAATGTCGAGACGGTGCGGGAGATGTTTGACGAGGAATTCGTCCGCGCCTGGCGCCTCTATCTGTGCGGCTCCATCGCTGCCTTTACCAGTGGTGAATTGCAGCTGTTCCAGGTGGTGTTCAACCGGGCGGCACATAACGATCTGCCCTGGTCGCGGGCTTATCTGTATCAACAGGACAGCGGGGTGGCGAGGCAATAATGACGGATGTGGATATCCTGATCGTCGGCGGCGGACCCGCCGGCTCTTCCCTGGCCTGGGCGTTGCACGATAGCGGGCTGCGGATTGCCGTGATGGACAAACGTGAATTCCCGCGCGACAAGGTTTGCGCCGGCTGGGTCACCCCGGCGGTGATGAATGCGCTGGCGATCGATCTGGATGACTATCGCCAGGGGGGACGAACCCTGCAACCGATCAGCGGTTTTCGGGTCAGCCAGCTGGGTCAGCAACAGGTCGAGACCCATTATCGGGACGGACCGGTCAGTTACGGCATTCGTCGGCGCGAATTCGATGAATACCTGTTACAGCGCAGCGGTGCGCAGCTGATTCTCGGCAGCGCTTTCAAATCCATGGCGCGCGATGGGGACGGCTGGTTGATCAACGGAGATATCCGGGCGTCGCTGGTGATCGGTGCCGGCGGCCATTTTTGTCCCGTGGCCCGGCGCATCGGCGCCAAACTGGGCAGCAGCGAGCAGGCGGTGACTGCCCAGGAGATCGAATTTGAAATGACCGCCGAACAAAAAGCCGGCTGTCACGCCGAGCGGGAAGTCCCGGAACTGTTTTTTACCCCGGACCTGAAAGGCTATGGCTGGATCTTCCGCAAGGGGGATTATCTGAATGTCGGTCTCGGCCGGGAAGACAATCATCGCCTGTCGGAACATGTGCAGGCGTTTTGCGATTTCCTGCGTGAGTCAGGCCGGCTCGATTTTGATATTACCGACAAGTTTCAGGGGCACGCCTATCTGTTGTATCCCCATGCCCTGCGCCAGGTCGTGGACGAAGGGGTGCTGCTGATCGGGGATGCGGCCGGTCTGGCTTATCCGCAAAGCGGGGAGGGTATCCGCCCGGCCATCGAATCGGCACTGCTGGCAGCCCGGGTGATTCGCGAAGCCGCCGGCGACTACGCCCGTGAAAAACTGCAGCCCTATCAACGGATACTGGAAGAACGTTTCGGCGAACGCCAGCCGGCGCCGTCACTGCTCGAACGGTTACCGCAGGGCGTCAAACAGCGGCTGGCCAGCAAGCTGATGCAAACCCACTGGTTTACCCGCAAGGTGGTCATCGATCGCTGGTTCCTGCAATCCCACCAGCTGCCTCTGCAACAGTTCATGCCGGTATCCCGGAACCCGTAAGATTTTTTACTACAGAGGATTTACGCCCTCCGGGTACGCTGAGGGCATAAATCCTCTGTGGTGCGATCTTATTTAAGCTTCGCCAGCCAGCGCTGATCGAACTTGTCGATGATCTTCTGCATGACGTCCGGATCCATGAAGTGATCGGCGGCGGTCTCCTTGAGCGGCCGGGGCGAGGCCGGTTTGTGGTGGCCGATATTCTCCAGTCGCTGGCGTAATAACGGCGTGCTGTTCCGGGTGTCGGAAGGCGTCTCGAGGGCCTCTTTAATCCAGGCCTGCATGTCTTCGCGGGTCAGGCCGCGACGTAATACCCGGGTCATGCTGGTATAGGGGAGATATTCCGGGGTGCCGCCGCGCCGGGCCAGCTGGGTGACCTTGGGCCAGAACCGGGTGTTCAAAAAGGCTTCGGTGACGATGAGCTGCGAGAACAGGCTGGCGATTTCCTCGTCATTGGCGATATCCAGCGCATAACGATCGGCTTCCAGTTCATTCTGGCGGGCGGCGTAAAAGGTCGCAGCGGCGTAAAATGGCGCATAAAGGGCGAAAACAAACTGCAGGGGCAGGGCCAGCGGCGGCTTTTGCTGTTTGAACGCCCGTTGATACTGGCACCAGGTCTGGCGCAGACCGGCGAGCCAGCCGATGTGCAGATTATGAATCCCGGAGAGTTGACCGATACGCCGCGCCAGCAGGGATTTGAAATGGCCCGGCGGCAGGGTAAGCAGGGCGTCGAGCCCGATCACCAGGGTGTTGTGATACAGCAGCGGCAGTCCGAAGCGCGGCGTGCGAACCACCTCGACGCCGAATCCCTCGCGCAGGATAATCTGATCGAGAACGGGGTATTTGAACTCCTGACGGAGTTGTTCGATCTGTTGCGTGAGCTTCGGCGCGTTCTGCCGGTTGATCGCCAGCCCCTGAGGCCGGGCAAAGCGGTTACGAAATAACGGGATACTAAAGACGATGGCGAGCAGCGCGATAAGCAGGTTAATGCCGCTCCCTAACCACTCTTGCCACAGGCTGGCAGCACGTACCTGTTGTGGCAGCTCGCGCAATAACACCAGGGCAATCAGCGGAAACAGCAACAGCAACAGATAACCGGCCAGCGCCACCAGAGTCACCAGAGCGCGATATCCCACCGGCTGGCGCGTTGCCAGGGGTTCAAGCAGGCGCTGCAGGCTGAAACGATTGACCGGTATCGTGAAGCGGTTCAGCAGGCGGGAGACGGCGTTAGCCATGATCTTGTCGGTGTCCTGTTCTTGTGTTTCCTGGGCTTCTATCGGGTGTAGCCGGTCCGTGGCGTGAGCCAAGCTAGTAGATACGGGGCTAAACATAGCGAATTTGTCGGGAGGTGTAATGATGCGTATCACATTTTCAGCAGCCGTTCTGGCGTTGGCCGGAGCGTTGTTGCTGGCCGGCTGCGGCGAGCCGGATGATGCGAGCCGGATTGCACAGTTGATCGAGACGATGAAAGCGGGGATCGAAGATCAGCGCACCGGCCCGGTACTGGCGCCGCTGGCCGAGAACTTTCGCACCGATGAGGATTTGCGGCGCCGGGAGGTACGCGGGCTGCTGTTCTATCATTTTCGCCGTTATCCGACTATTTCGATCGTGACCTCTGATCGGACTATTCGGATCGACGGGGATCGGGCCGATGTGACCCTGAACGCCCTGTTGCTCGGCGGCAAGAATCTGCTACCGGAACGGGGCCGGCGTTATACAGTGAGCATGCGTTGGCAAAAGTCGGGTGGCGACTGGCAGCTGGCGCGGATCAAATGGCAGCAGCCGGAGTGAGGGGGAACTTATTCCTTTTCCTGCGGGGCGTGCGGGGCGCGATTATTGGCGTTGATGGTGTGGGTGTAGATCGAAAAGCATCCTTGTCGACGATCGGCAAAATATTTTTCCAGGGTGTAATGGATGGTGCGAAACGCCAGTTGCTGCCAGGGGATCTCCGCTTCACTGAATAACCGCACTTCCAGGCTTTCATCGCCGGCACAAAAGTCCAGATCCAGCAGGCGGGCCCGGTACAGGACATAGACCTGGTTGACGTGCGGCAGACTGATCAGTGTGTAGATGTCATCGATTGCCACGTTGGCGCAGGCTTCTTCTTCGGATTCGCGCAGGGCGGCCTGTTCCATGGTTTCGCCCAGTTCCATAAAACCGGCCGGCAGGGTCCAGGTGCCGTAGCGCGGTTCGATGGCACGTTTGCATAACAGGACCTTGTCTTCCCATACCGGCAGGGTACCGGCAACGATGTTGGGATTGCGGTAATGGATTGTCTGGCATTGATCACAGACATAGCGGGGCCGGTTATCGCCTTCGGGTACCCGACTGGTCACCGGATTCCCGCATTCACTGCAATACTTCATGACGGAACTTATTTCTTTTGACCCTGGGGTACGAAGCCGCTGGGCAGTCCGCCATAATCGCCTTCATCGAACAGAAAACCGATCATGTGTTTTTCGATCAATTCAAGGCTGCCGGGATCGGCGGTGCTCAGGCGGTTTTCGTTCATGATCGTGGTCAGACGTTCCAGCCATTGACTCCAGCCTTCGGCGGACACATTCTCGAGAATGCGTTCTCCGATTTCCCCGGGGTAGGGTGCTTCTTCCAGGGCGGGTGCCTCGCGTTTGAGAACCTGACAGAAAACCATGCGTGCCATGTGATTACTCCGGGAATCTTGGTGTTCCGTGTCTGGTCTGGACACGGTTGTGTGATAAAATCTTTAATACAGGACTCAATTATTATCTGCAATTCACAGCGGCCCTGCAAGGTCCGCCCGTACAGGAGGTCAATAGCATGAGTCAGGCAATGTCTTTTCAACCGGTTATACGGGAACAGGATATCCACATCAGCGGCAAGGCCGGCGCTCAATTGAATGCCATTTTGCAAAATACCGAGGATGGTGTGGAAGGCATTCGCATCTTCGTCAGCGGCGGGGGTTGCGGTGGTATGACCTATGGCATGACCTATGCCGAGAATATCGACGCGCGTGACAAGGTGCTCGAAGGTGACGGCTACAAGGTGGTGGTGGACGCCATCGCCCTGAGTTATCTCAAGGGCAGTGACATCGACTATGTCGAAGAAGGTCTGAATGCGTCGTTTGTCTTTAATAACGTCTTCCAGAGCGTCGGTGGCAGCGGTGCCTGTGGTGCCTGTGGTGCCAGCGGCGGCGGTTGCGGGTAAACCGGCCGACCCGTTGTGGCGGCCACGCCCCGCATTCTGATCATCGCCCCCCACGGCAGCTACCGTACCGCGCCATTTATTGAGGCCGCCCACCAGCTGGGCGTGCCGGTGCTGATCGCCTCCGATGAGGGGCGGCACTCGCTGGTCAGTGAGTACGCACGCGGTCTGCACCTTGATCCGCGTGATGTCGAGCGTGCCTTGCCACTGATTTGCGAGGAGGCCGAACGCCGGGGGCCGTTCAGCGCCGTGATCGGCACCGATGACGGGACGGTTGAGCTGGCGGCCGCGGCCGCGCGAACCTTTGATTTACCCCACAATCCTCCCGAAGCGCTGCGGCTGTCCCGGCGCAAGGATCTGGCCCGCGAGCGTTTGCAGCAGGCCGGTATCCCCAAACCGGCACACCGGGTGATCGATTTGCGTGAATCGCTGGCGGATCAGGCGACCCGCGTCGACTATCCGGCGGTGGTCAAGCCGCTGGCGCTCTCGGCCAGTCGCGGGGTCATCCGGGTGGATAATGCCGCCCGGTTTGTGCAGGCCTGCGAGCGGGTTGAACGCATGCTGGCCTGTGAACCGCACCTTGATGCCTATTTGCGTCAGCACCTGCTGGTCGAACAATTTGTTCCCGGCGAGGAAGTCGCGGTCGAGGGAATGTTATACCACGGCCGGTTACAAATTCTGGCGCTGTTCGACAAACCGGAGCCGTTGAACGGCCCGTTTTTCGAAGAGACCTATTATATAACCCCGGGACGCATCGACTCGGCGCAACAGGATCGGCTGTGCGAGGTGATCCAGGCGACCTGTGAGGCCTACGGCTTGCGCGAAGGCCCGATCCATGCCGAGTGCCGGGTGAATGGCCCGGACGTTTGGGTGCTGGAGGTGGCGGCGCGCACCATCGGCGGCATGTGCGGGCGCCTGCTGCAGTTCGGCACGGGCCTGACTCTGGAGCAACTGGTGCTGCAACATGCCATGAACCGGCCGGCGGCGACTGCCCCGCTGTCCGGTGGCGCCGGAGTGCTGATGATCCCGATCCCGCGCGGCGGGGTTTTCAAACGGGTCGAGGGCCTGTTACGGGCCCAGCGCGTGCCCTACATTGAAGAGATCAGTATCCAGATCCGCGAGGGCTATGAGGTCGTGCCCTTGCCCGAAGGCGCCAGTTATCTCGGTTTTATTTTTGCCCGGGCGCCGGATGCGGACCGGGCCGAACAGGCCTTGCGTGACGCGCATGCCTGTCTGGAAATTGTCATCGATCCATTGATCCAGGTGCATGTCGCCTGAGGAGTCCGTCATTGAGCAGTACCGCTACAGCCGAAGAATACAAACTTGTGGAAACCCGCCTGCAGGAAAAACTGGCCGACGGCACGACCCGTTGCAATCTCTGTTTGTGGCAGTGTCGTCTCAAACACGGCCAGCGCGGTTTTTGCCAGGCCCATGTCAATCGCCACGGTACGTTGTATAACCTCTCCTACGGCATCATCTCGGCCATGGATATCGGCCCCATCGAGGACAAGCCGGTCAAACATTTCCGGCCGGGCACCCGGGTGATGTCGGTGGGCAGCTATGGCTGCAACTTTCGCTGCGGTGGCTGCCATAATCTGGAGATCTCCTGGGGCACCGACGCGCTGGATGCGCTGGCCCGGGGCGAGTCCACGGCGGTGCATGCCACCGCCGAGCAGCTGGTGGAGGCCGCGTTGCGTCATGGTGTCGAGGGGATCGCCTTTACCTATTCGGAACCGGCGGTGTGGCTGGAGTATGTGCTGGATGTCTCGCAACGGGCCCGCGAGGCGGGGTTGTACACCGTCTATGTCAGCAACAGCTTTGTCACCGACGAGGCGCTGGAGCTGATGGCGCCGTGGGTGGATGTGCTGTGTTCCGACATCAAGAGCCTGGATAACGAGTTCTATAAAAAGATTTGTCCGCGCGCCACCGTGCAACAGGTTCTGGATTCGGTGGAACGGGCCCATCAACTGGGCATTCATGTGGAGACCCGCACCAATGTCATCCCCGGCTATAACGATGATCCGGCGATGCACAAACAGATCGCCGAATGGATTCACGATCATCTTGGCGCCGACAGTCCCTGGCATATCACCAAGTTTTTCCCGGCGTTCAAGTTAGGCGACGTGCCGCCCACACCCTCGGAAAGTTTGTGGCAGGCTCATGATCAGGCACGGCAAGCCGGACTTACGCAGGTCTATGTGTACGATGACAAGGGTTGCGATTGCGCCGAAGAAAACCTGCCGGTCGACGCCTATCTGGACGCGGATCCCGACAAGCTGCACGAGGTGAAAAAATGTGCCTCGGACTGTTGCGGCGATGAAGGCGTATTGCTGAAAAAATACGAGCGTCAGCTGCAATCAGGATGAGCAGCTGACCTCGATCTGATCCGCCCAGTCGGGCGGTTCAGCCGCGTAAAGGGCCATGTGCGGATGCTCGGCAAAGGGATCGCGCAACAGCTCAAGTAGTTTGTCGACTTCACTGAAATCATTTTGCCGCGCTCTTTCGATGGCAATCTGGGCCATGTAGTTGCGCAAGATGTATTTGGGGTTAACACTGCGCATTGCCTCGCGACGCGAGGCATCGTCACTTTTTTCCTGCTGCAGCTGTTTTCGATAGCGCTGTGCCCAGCTATCGAAGGCCTCGCGCTCGACAAACATATCCCGCAGTATTGCGTTAGAGGCTTGCGGGTGGCTGTCAAAATCACACAGGGCCCGGAACAGCCGGGTGTGGTCGTTGTTCTCCCGCAGTCCCAGTTTGGCATGCATTTGTGCCAGATAGTGGTCAACAAACAGGGATTCATACTGTTCCAGCGCGACCTGCGCTTCCTCGACACTCATCAACGGCACCAACGCCTGGGCCAGCTGGTTCAGGTTCCACAAGCCGATCCCCGGTTGCTGATCAAAGGCGTAACGGCCGTGGAAGTCCGAGTGGTTGCAAATGTAGCCGGGCTGATAGCGATCCCATAAAGCCGAAGGGACCATAGTCCAGGGTCAGGCCGAGGATGGACATGTTGTCGGTGTTGAGGACGCCGTGGGCAAAGCCGACCGCCTGCCACTGGGCAATCAGGCGGGCGGTGCGCTGTACGACCTCTTCGAGCAATGCGACATAGGGCTGCGTATGTGTTGCCAGGGCCGGGTAGTGATGTTCGATCACATAATCGGCCAGTTGTTTTACGGCATCATGCTGCTGGCGACGGTAAAAGACTTCAAAGGAGCCGAAGCGCACATGGGAAGGCGCGATGCGCGCCAGAATCGCGCCGGTTTCGATCTGTTCGCGATAGACTTCGGCATCACTGCCGACGATGGCCAGCGCCCGGGTGGTGGGAATGCCCAGTCCGTGCATGGCTTCGGAACATAAATACTCGCGAATGGTCGAACGCAGCACGGCACGCCCGTCACCGCCGCGTGAGTAAGGCGTCAGGCCGCTGCCCTTGAGCTGGATGTCGTATTTTTCATCTTGCCCGTTGCGCACCTCACCGAGCAGGATCGCGCGCCCGTCGCCCAGTTTAGGTGTATAGTAGTTGGTGTGATCGCAACAGGATGGTGATGAAAATCAACTTGCTGAAACTGCTGAGTCGGCTGAGCTTTTTATCGGAGAAGCGTCGCCTGCAATGGTATCCGCCTTTCTGGCTGATGCGGGTGAAGGTCCTGGAGTTGAGTGATGACTGGCGTCGGCTGCGACTGCTGTTACCCCTGAACATGATTTCGCGTAATATGGGCGGCTCGATGTTCGGGGGTTATCAGGCCGCGTTGTCGGATCCGATTGCTGCGCTGGCCTGTGCCAAACGCTTTCCCGATACCGCCGTCTGGACCCGTGTACATGAGATTGATTTTCAGCAGGTTGGCAACAGCGATCTTGAATTACGTTTTGAGTTTTCCCCCGAGCTGGAGGCGCATATCCGCGATGAGCTGGTGCGGCGGGGGCGCAGCACGCCCACCTTTGAGTATGCCTTTTATCGGGCTGACGGGGTTCGCTGCAGTGCAGTCAAAAGTACCGTGGCCATTCGTCCCCGCGGTTATCTTCGCAACAAGTCATGACTGGACCGTGATCGGATCAACAACGCTATGAGCAATACGATTCATCCAGGTGCCATCGTTTCGAGCGAGGCCAGGCTGGGGCAAGGGAATGAGATCGGGCCCTTTGTGGTGATTCACGACGATGTGGTGCTGGGGGATAACAATGTCCTGCACAGCGGGGTGGTGTTGCATGGGGGTACCCGGCTGGGTAATGATAACCGGCTGCACGAGCATGCCGTGATCGGCGGGTTACCCCAGGATCTGGGTTTTGACCCGGCCACGGCCAGCTACGTGGAAATCGGCGACGACAATGTGCTGCGCGAGGCGGTGATTATTCATCGTGCCAGCCAGGCCGGGGCGGTTACCCGGGTGGGAGACCACAATTATCTGATGAACGGGGCCCATCTCGGTCATGACTGTGTACTGGGTAATAATGTGATCATCGCCCCCTACGCCGCCCTGGGCGGTTTTGTCAGCGTGGCCGACCGGGCCTTTATCTCCGGCGGGGTGATGGTTCACCAGTTCGTGCGGATCGGCCGGCTGGCGATGATCGGCGGCAACAGCAAGATCACCCAGGACGCGCTGCCTTACATGATTACCGACGGCATGCCGGGCCGGGTGCGCGGACTGAACGTGGTCGGGCTCAAGCGGGCCGGCTTCAAGGCCGAGGATCTGCGCAGTCTGAAACAGGCCTACCAACTTCTGTTTCGCAGCGGGACAGGGCTGGACGAGGCGGTGGCGCAATTACAGGATCTGTCACCCGCGCCGGCCGCTGAACTGGCCGGCTTTATTGCCGACTCGCAGCGTGGGTTTCATCGGGTCAGGGAGTGAGCCGGGCAAATACGCGGGACAATGGCTTTATTTTCCGCGCAATCAACAGTTAAAATAGCTTAACGAAGTTTTTGTATCCCGGGTTCGGGCCAGGCGCGTGTCGCGTGTAACCGATTGAAAAGTGGAAATATTAGTCTTATGGATTCAGCCAGCGCTGCAACAGCCGAAAAGAAGGGCAGTTACACTTATGACGAACTGATTCAGTGCGGTCATGGGGAACTGTTCGGCCCGGGTAACGCCCAGCTGCCGTTACCACCGATGTTAATGTTCGATCGCATCACCCGCATCAGTGACAGCGGGGGCCAGTTCGACAAGGGCGAGATCATCGCCGAACTGGATATCCAGCCCGATTTGTGGTTCTTTAAATGCCATTTTGAAGGGGATCCGGTGATGCCGGGTTGTCTGGGGCTGGATGCCATGTGGCAGCTGGTCGGGTTTTTCCTCGGCTGGATGGGGGGCCCGGGCCACGGTCGTGCGCTGGGCGCCGGGGATGTCAAGTTCACGGGACAGGTTACCCCGGATTGCACGCTGGTGACTTACCGGGTGAATCTCAAGCGATTGATTATGCGCAAGCTATACATGGGCATCGCCGATGCCAGTCTGGAAGTCGACGGCCGTGAAATTTATACTGCCGAGGACCTGCGGGTCGGGCTTTTTACCTCCACTGATCAACTTTAAGCTGTTTATCTGAACATGCCATTACGACGCGTTGCTATTACCGGTCTCGGGATTGTCTCCAGTATCGGCAATAACCGGCAGGAGGTTACCGACTCCCTGCGTCAGGGCCGCTCCGGTATCCGTTTCAATTCCGAATATGCCGAACTCGGATTCCGCTCGCAGATTGACGGGCCGATCGATATGAATCTCGACGAGATGATCGATCGCAAGCTCAAGCGCTTCATGGGTGATGGCGCGGCATTCAACTATCTGGCGATGGAACAGGCCATCGCCGATGCCGGCCTGGAAGAGAAGGAGATTTCCAATCCGCGCAGCGGCCTGATCGTCGGTTCCGGCGGACCTTCTACCAAGAATATTGTACAGGCCGCCGATATACTGCGGGAAAAAGGGGTACGCAAGGTCGGCCCCTATATGGTGCCGCGGACCATGTCCAGCACCAACTCCGCCTGTCTGGCCACGCCGTTCAAGATCAAGGGTGTCAACTATTCCATCAGCTCCGCCTGCTCCACCTCGGCCCATTGCATCGGTAATGGTTACGAGCTGATCCAGATGGGCAAGCAGGACATCGTATTCGCCGGCGGCGGCGAGGAAGTGCACTGGACGCTGTCCGTGCTGTTCGATGCCATGGGCGCGCTCTCGTCCAAATATAATGATGCGCCCGAGACCGCCTCGCGCACCTATGATGTCGATCGTGACGGTTTTGTCATCTCCGGTGGCGGCGGGGTGCTGGTGCTCGAAGAGCTCGAGCACGCCAAAGCCCGCGGCGCGACCATCTACGCCGAGCTGGTCGGCTACGGGGCCACCTCCGACGGCTTCGATATGGTGCAGCCCTCCGGCGAAGGGGCGGTGCGCTGCATGCAGCAGGCATTGCAGGAAGTCAAAACACCGGTGGATTATATCAACGCCCACGGCACCAGCACCCCGGTGGGCGATATCCGCGAACTGGAAGCCGTCAAGGAGGTGTTCGGTGACAACATGCCGGCCATCGCCTCGACCAAATCCCTGACCGGTCACGCCCTGGGCGCCGCCGGGGTCAACGAGGCGATCTATTCGCTGTTGATGATGCAGGAAAACTTCCTCGCCGCCTCGGCCAATATCCAGGAACTGGATCCCGGCGCCGAAGGCTATCCCATCGTTCGCGAACGCCAGGACGACGCCAGTATCAACTGCGTCATGTCCAACAGCTTCGGCTTCGGCGGCACCAACGCCACGCTGGTCTTTCAGCGCTATTCCGACAACTAAATAACTGTTCCTGACAGGTGCGCACTGGCGTAGATCAGGTTGCGCACCGCGCTACCTGACATTTTAGCTTCGTTCCTGCCTGTCTTCGTGGTAAAAATTAACCGGTGTAATTGTCGCACGGAGGCAGTCACGTAGGCTTCGCCAACGTGACCTACAAAGCTGAATACGGTCTATTCCTGAATATCTGTTCCTGAAGCTATTGAATAATCATCGAAGTCGGTGAGTTCAGTGTCTTCGGTGTTTCGGTGGTTTAAATTCACCGGCCTTTGACGACGGTTGGAAACCGGAATTATCGCCATGCCACTTAAAAAACTTCCCAAACCCGTCCGCTTTCTGCTCTGGTTACTGGTGTTTGCACTGGTCTATTTTGGTGCCCAGCAGTATCAAAAACGGAACCTGGTCAGCGGCAGGGCGCCGGATTACAGCGCGCCCCTGTTGCGGGGGGCTTATTTCGATTCGCGGGATCTGGCCGGCAAGCCGTATGTCTTGCACTTCTGGGCCAGCTGGTGTCCGGTTTGTCGTTTTGAGCAGGACACTATCCAGGCCCTGAGCCGGGATCACCGGGTGGTCAGCGTTGCCATGCAATCCGGGGGCCGGGATAAAGTGCGGGATTACCTGCAGGAACAGGGACTGAATTTCATGACCCTGCTGGATGAGGAAGGTCGGCTGGCGAGCCGCTTTGGCGTACGCGGCGTGCCCACCACGTTATTGATCAACAGTGATGGCGAGATCGCCTTTCGTGAAGTGGGTTACATCACCGAATGGGGATTACGTCTGCGTATGTGGCTGGTTGATTGAGTTGCGTCGTTGAGGTAATGGCGCTGTTCTACTTTTCCAGTTTTTCCTTGAGTGCCTGAACCGCCTGGGCCATGTCATCGCTGGATTGCTGACTGATGTAGTTCAACAGGGGCAAAACCTGCTGTATCAGGCTACCCAGATGGGGTTTGAGCAGATCCTCCTTGCCTTCCCCGATCAGCTTGAGCGCCTGTTTGAGATCCAGATGTGCCGCGCCGCTGACCTTGCGCAGGGATTTGATCACCGTCTGGTTACCACCGGCCTCGATAGCCTTGTTGAGATACTTCTCCGTGTCCGCGATCAGGGTTTTGATATCCGATTCTTCGGTCAGGTGCGGCTCGAACAGGCCGATGCTGACGGTCGCATGCAGTTGCTGCCCGCCGGTATCAAAGCTCAGCGCATTGATCTCCTTGCGAATACGCTCCGCCAGTTGGGTGGCATCCTCGATGCTGGTGTCGCGCAGCAGCATGGCGAACTTGGCCAGGCCGATCCGGGCCAGCATGTCCTCCTTGCGCACCAGCGGCGTCAGTGTCGCGCCGATTTTCTGCAGTATCTGATCGACCAGCGCCTTGCCATTGTTGATAAACAGGGAATTGAAATCATCAATGTCCATGCGCAGCAGGGTGAACTGGCCGCCATGACGCTTGAAGTAGGCCAGGCACTCGTCCGCGGCGCGGCAAAAATAGGTTTGACCGCCCAGTCCGGTGACCTGATCGACCGCGGCCTGTTGCTCCAGCTTGTCGGAGGTTTCGGTGAGCTTGCGCGTGGTCTGTTTGAAATTGACATGCGCTTTGGCGCGAGCCTGCAACTGTACCGAATCAAACGGTTTGGTAATAAAGTCCGAGGCTCCCTTGTCCAGGGCCAGCTGCTTGGTCTGGTCATCATCTTCCTTGCCGGTGATAATAATGACCGGCAGTTCCTGCAGGCGGGGATCGTCGGAAGAACGCATGCGCTCCAGCAGGCCAAAACCGTCCAGGTAGGGCATCGACAGGTCGGTAAAGACCACCTGAATGTCGGGATCGTTGGTCAGATAGGTCCAGGCATCCTCACCGTGTTCGGCTTCGATCACGTGATAGGCGGTACCCAGGACCTTGGTCATGGCCCTGCGCATCACGCGGGAATCATCAACGGCGAGTATACGGGGGGTGTTATTCTCGTCAGCCATGCAGTGGTATCGTTGTTGGAATTATCATGCCGGTCCTGCTTTGCCAAGCAAGCATATCCGGATACTCTGTCGTGGGTAAAGGGCAATTCGTCCGCCTTGTGGCGCCATGCCGGTTCACTCTGGTTGTCGGCAGGCCTGGTAAAACCTTGATGCCGGTTGTCCCTGGAAGATGAAAACGAATTCGGTTGTTTTGCCAAACAGGAGCGCGCCATGGCTGTGACTTACCACTATCCCGCTCTTTGGGGACTGATGCTGATCCTCGCTACGCAGAGTCTGCCGGCCGACGAACTGGAACAGCGCCGGCGTGAGGCAGCGCATCCTGCCACCGGCGTGGCGCGTTTGCAGGAACTGGCCCGCGATGCCGATTGGGAGGTGCGCCAGCGCGTCAGCCGCAATCGCCGCACGCCCACCGATCTGCTACACCGGTTGGCCGGGGATGCCCACCCGCAGGTCCGTATCGGCGTGGCGACCCATCTTGATACCGAGGAGCGGACGTTTTTGAAACTGGCCCGCGATCCGGACCCTTCGGTGCGCAGCGTGGTGGCGCGGTTTGAGTATGTGCCGGCTTCGGCGCTGGCGATCCTGGCCGGGGATGCCGAGGGCGAGATCCGCTACGAGGTGGCCCGCAACTGGAATACCTCGCCGGCGACCCTTCGCCAGCTGCGGGACGATCCGCTGCCCGAGGTGAGTCAGATGGCGCAACTGAGCCTGGCCAGGCGCCGTGAAGAGGCGGGTGAATAGGGGAAACTGTATTTTGAGGTTTTGGCCGGGTGTGGATGGAGCGGGCTGATCCAATCTGGTGCGTGGCGGTATGCCGGTGCACGCAAACAGGGCGTTTTGTTCCGGCTGTAGGTCCTGCAGTGCTCTCAAGTTACTGTTAAATCGGGCAGCGCTGAAGTGGTGCGCATCTTGCTACATCCTGAACCAACTTTGCGCAGATTCAGGATAACAAGATGGAACATTTTCAGACCGCCACTGACGTGTTGTTCATATTGCTGGGTGCGATCATGGTGCTGGCCATGCATTCGGGCTTCGCCTTTCTCGAGGTCGGCACGGTGCGCAAGAAAAACCAGGTCAACGCGCTGGTCAAGATCATTACCGATTTCGCCGCCTCGACCATCGCCTATTTTTTCATCGGCTACGCGGTGGCCTACGGTAGCGGCTTTTTTCAGGCGGCCCCGGCACTGACTGCCGCCAGCGGCTATGAGCTGGTCAAGTTCTTCTTTTTGCTCACCTTCGCAGCGGCGATTCCGGCCATCATTTCCGGTGGCATCGCCGAGCGGGCCCGCTTCTATCCGCAGCTGGCGGCGACCTTCATCATCGTGGCGCTGATCTATCCCCTGTTCGAAGGCATGGCCTGGAACGGCAACTTCGGCCTGCAGGCCTGGCTGGCATCCACCTTCGGCGCCGGCTTCCATGATTTTGCCGGTTCGGTGGTGGTGCACGCGGTCGGCGGCTGGCTCGCGCTGGGCGCGGTGCTGATGCTCGGCAGTCGCCACGGCCGCTACGGCAAGGATGGCCGGGCTACCGCCGCCCATCCGCCCTCCAGCATCCCGTTTCTGGCGCTGGGCGCCTGGATACTCACCGTCGGCTGGTTCGGCTTCAACGTGATGTCGGCGCAGAAGGCGGGGGATATCAGCGGCCTGGTGGCGGCCAACTCGCTGATGGCGATGGTCGGCGGCATTCTTGTGGCACTGATCGTGGGCAAGAACGATCCCGGCTTCGTACACAACGGCCCGCTGGCCGGGCTGGTCGCGGTCTGTGCTGGTTCCGACATCATGCACCCACTTGGTGCGCTGGTCACCGGCGGGGTCGCCGGGGGATTATTCGTCTGGGCGTTCACGCAGGCGCAGAATCGCTGGAAGATCGACGATGTCCTCGGGGTCTGGCCGTTGCACGGACTTTGTGGTGTCTGGGGCGCGCTGGCGGCCGGGATCTTCGGTCTGGAGGCGCTCGGCGGCATGGGCGGAGTGAGTTTTCTCTCCCAGCTGGTCGGGACCCTGATCGGGGTCAGTATCGCTCTGCTGGGCGGCTTACTGGTCTATGGCGTACTCAAGGCGACGATCGGGATCCGTCTCACTCAGGAACAGGAGTATCGCGGTGCCGATCTGAGTATCCACAAGATTGCCTCGGAGTCGGTGATCGACTGAGGTTTCGGATCAGCGCGATCGGTTGCCGGGCGGTGCGTCGGCGGCCTGGATCCGTTCGGCGGCTTCTTTGGCCGCGTCGGCATAGGGCACCAGCACCAGATCGATGCCGTCGCGTTCGAACAGTTTCGCGTCGTGGCGGTGGGCGCTGGAGAGGGCAATCCGGCCGCTGTAGCCCTGCTGGCTCAGGCCGCTGAGCAGCATGCTGTTGATACCGCGATCGCGAATGGTGCTGATGACCCAGCGCACCTGATTCAGGGGCAGGGTAGCAATAAACTCGGGATCTTCGGCATCCCCGTAACGGGCCGCATAGCCCTCGCGGGTGTGCAGACGCACCACCTCGGGGTCAAAATCCACCGCCAGTATCCGATAGCCGCGGTTGCGCAGGTTGTCGGCCACCGCCGCGCCGAAACGCCCCAGTCCGAACAACAGAATATCGGCGTTTTCCGCCTCGCCGTCCGGCTGTCCCGCTTCCCGGTAGGGTATCTTGCGTTCAAAAAGTCCCAGGTAAGGGGCGAGCCGTTCATACAGCGGGTGCGAGTAGAGGATCATATAGGTGGAAAGACTGATGGTGATGAGCCCGACCAGGGTGATCAGGCCAACGGTCTCCTGCTGCAGGTGGCCCAGGCTCAGGCCCAGGGCCGCGAGGATAAGTGAGAACTCACTGATCTGGGCGACCGCCAGGCCGGCCAGAAAACCGGTGCGCTTGCGATAGCCCATGTAGCCCATGATGGCCATAACGATCAGCGGGTTACCGAACAGCACGAAGACCGAGAAGAGGCTTGCCGCGCCCAGTTGTGCCCCGAGCGTGCCCAGTTCCAGGCCGGCGCCCAGCTCGATGAAGAAGAACAGCAACAGAAAATCGCGCAGGCTGACCAGGCGCGCCGCCACCAGTTCCCGGTAGGGGGTCGAGGCGATGGAGATCCCGGCCAGAAAGGCCCCCACTTCTTTGCTGAAGCCCAGCGCATCGCCGGCCGCCGCGCCCAGTATCGCCAGGGCGATGGCAAACAGCATCAGCAGTTCCGCCGAATGGGCCAGGCGGTGTAGCAACGGCGGCAGCACGTAGCGCATCAGCACTGCCACCGTGACCAGCATCAGTGCGCCCTTGAGCAGAATGAACAGGCCCTCCTGGACCATGTTGAGGTCGGTGCTGCTCTGGCCGAAGGCGGTCAGGCCGATCATCACCAGCACCACCACGATATCCTGGACGATCAAAAAGCCGACCGCGATGCGCCCGTGCAGGGAATCCACCTCGCGTTTGTCCGACAGCAGCTTGACGATGATGATGGTACTGGAGAAGGTCAGTGCCACGGCCACATACAGGGCGGTGATATGCTCCATGCCCAGCGCCAGGCCGATGAGATAACCGATCACCGAGGTGAAGATCACCTGTCCCAGGCCGGAGGCCAGCGCAACCGGGCCGACCGAGCGAATAATGTGCAGATCGAGTTTGAGACCGACCACGAACAGCAGCAGGGCGATACCGAGGCGGGCAAACAGATCGATCTCGTCGCTGTCGCTTACCCAGCCCGCCGCGGACGGGCCGAGCAGGATGCCCACCGCGATAAAGGCGACGATCAGCGGCTGGCGCAGCCACTGGGCCAGGGCCCCGGCTGCGGCGGCGACCCCGATAATGACTCCGAACTGGACAAAGACATTCTCGAACATGCTTAACCCCGATGTGTGTGTTCCCTGTCACGGCAGACGCGGCTGGATGGCGGTGCTGCGCGTTGTGGCATTGTACGCGAAACCGTTGATATCGGGGTCGGCTGCGGAGGAATACATGACTGGAAACCCGCAGGTGAAAATGCTACCTTTGCGCTCCCGAATTGTGACTGGTTAAAAAATGGGCAAGCTGCACATACGCACCTTTGGGTGCCAGATGAACGAGTACGACACGGCCAAGATGGCCGACGTGCTGCGGGCCTCGCACGGCCTGGAATTGACCGACCAGGTCGACGAGGCCGACGTGCTGCTGCTCAACACCTGCTCGGTGCGCGAGAAGGCGCAGGAGAAGGTCTTCTCCCATCTGGGCATGTGGCGCGAGCTCAAACTGGCCCGCCCGGAGCTGGTGATCGGCGTCGGCGGCTGTGTCGCCAGCCAGGAAGGGGAGGCCATTTTGAAGCGCGCGCCCTACGTGGATCTGGTCTTCGGCCCGCAGACCCTGCACCGCCTGCCGCAGATGCTGGACGATGCGCGCGCACGCAAGCGCTCGGTGGTGGATATCTCCTTCCCCGAGATCGAAAAGTTCGACCACATGCCCGAGCCGCGCACCGACGGCCCCGGCGCCTTTGTCTCCATCATGGAAGGCTGCAGCAAGTACTGCAGTTTCTGCGTGGTGCCCTATACCCGGGGCGAGGAGTTCAGCCGGCCATTCGATGATGTGATTGCCGAAGTGGCGGAGCTGGCCGAGCGCGGCGTGCGCGAGGTGACCCTGCTGGGGCAGAACGTCAACGCCTATCGGGGTGTCATGGATGATGGCGATATCGCCGATCTGGGCCTGCTGATCCAGTATGTGGCCGCCATCGACGGCATCGATCGCATTCGCTATACCACCTCCCATCCGCTGGAGATGAACGAGAGCCTGTTCCAGGCCTATGCCGAGGTGCCGGAGCTGGTCAGCCACCTGCACCTGCCGGTGCAAAGCGGCTCGGATCGGGTGCTGGCGCTGATGAAACGCAAGCACACGGCCATGGAATACAAGGCCACCATCCGTCGCCTGCGCGAGGTGCGCCCGGATATCAGCCTTTCCTCGGATTTTATCGTCGGCTTTCCCGGCGAGAGCGATGCGGATTTTGAGGCGACCCTGGATCTGATCGCCGAGATCGGGTTCGATCACTCGTTCAGTTTTGTCTACAGTGCCCGGCCGGGTACACCGGCCTCATCGTTGCCCGATGATGTGCCGCTGGCGGTCAAAAAACAGCGCCTGGCGATTTTGCAGGATCGTATCAATCAGCAGGCGGCACAAATCAGCCGTGACATGGTGGGCACCGTGCAGCAGATCCTGGTCAGCGGCCCCTCCCGGAAAGATCCGGACCAACTCAGTGGCCGCACGGCCAATAATCGTGTGGTAAACTTCAGGGGTAGCCCCGAATTAGTCGGTGAGTTTGTCGACGTGAACATTACCGAAGCTCTGCCCAATTCCCTGCGCGGCGAACTGCTCAGCCAGTCCGTCCGCTGTGCCTGATTGCCTATTCCCCGGATAAGAAACCCAAGATCCCATCTTGACCAGCCACGCTTTTTCCACCGATATCGTTCTCGAACCCGCTGATAATCAGCGGCTGGCCAACCTGTGCGGCCAGTTCGACGAACATCTGCGCCAGATCGAACGGCGCCTGGGCGTGGAGGTGAACAATCGCGGCAACAACTTCCGGGTGATCGGCGACAGTCGCTCCGTCGGGGCGGCCGGCGAGGTGCTGCGGGATCTGTATGCCGAAACCGAACACCAGACCTTGAATCCGTCCCGGGTGAACCTCCATTTACAGGAGTCGGGCGTGGATGCGCTGGTGGCGGACATCACGCCGAAGGACGAGGTGATCATGACCACGCCGCGCGGCACGGTGCGCGGCCGCGGCCCCAACCAGAAGCAGTACCTGAGCAATCTCAAGGATAATGATCTCAATTTCGGTATCGGCCCGGCCGGCACCGGCAAGACTTATCTGGCCGTGGCTGCCGCGGTCCAGGCGCTGGAGCGCGAGGAAGTGCGGCGCCTGGTGCTGACCCGCCCGGCAGTGGAGTCGGGCGAACGGCTCGGCTTTTTGCCCGGGGACCTGGCACAGAAGATCGATCCCTATCTGCGCCCGCTCTACGACGCGCTGTATGAAATGCTGGGCTTTGAAACGGTGGCCAGGCTGATGGAGCGCAATGTGATCGAGGTGGCGCCGCTGGCCTACATGCGCGGGCGGACCCTGAACGAATCGTTCATCATCCTGGACGAGGCGCAGAACACCACGGCGGAACAGATGAAAATGTTCCTGACCCGGATCGGTTTTGGTTCCACGGTGGTAGTGACCGGGGACGTGACCCAGGTGGATCTGCCGCGCAACCAGCAATCGGGGCTGCGCCAGGTGATCGAAGTGTTGAAGGATGTGGACGGCATCAGCTTTACCTTTTTCAACGCCAAGGATGTGGTGCGCCATCCGCTGGTGCAACGTATTGTCCAGGCCTACGAGGCGCGCGGCGAAGACCCGCTGCCATGAGTATCGAGGTGGAGGTGCAGCGGATCGCTGCGACCGGCCCGAGCGACGCGGATATCCAGCGCTGGGTCAGCGCGGCCTTGCAGGCCGAGCAGCGCCAGGACGCTGAATTGACAGTGCGTATCGTCGATGAGGCTGAAAGCGCCGAACTGAACGAGCAGTACCGGCACAAAAGCGGGCCGACCAATGTGTTGTCGTTTCCGTTCGAGTGTCCGCCCGAGGTGGAACTGGATTTGCTGGGTGATCTGGTCATCTGTGCCCCGGTGGTACAACGCGAGGCACAGGAGCAAGGCAAGCTGGAGATGGCCCACTGGGCCCACATGGTAGTACACGGCACCCTGCATTTACTGGGGTATGATCATCTGCAACAGGACGAGGCAGAAGAGATGGAGAATCGGGAAATCAGCATCATGAAAGAGCTGGGGTATGCAAACCCTTACCGACAGGATGAAGAGCAATGAACGAAGACCGATCGGGTAGTTCCGACAAAGAAACCAAAGCGCAAAAATCGTGGCTGGAACGCCTTGGCCAGGCCCTGCAAGGTGACCTCAAGGACATGGACCAGCTGTTGGAAGTCCTGCATGAGGCACACCGCAACCAGGTGATCGATATCGATGCGTTGGCCATGATCGAGGGTGTCCTGCAGGTTTCCGATATGCAGGTACGCGACATTATGATTCCCCGCTCGCAGATGACCGTTATCGAACGGGATGCCGCTCCGCAGGATATTCTCAACACAGTGATCGAGTCGGCGCATTCGCGCTTTCCGGCGGTCGGCGAGAGCAAGGACGATGTGATCGGGGTTTTGCTGGCCAAGGATCTGCTGCCTTATTTTCTGGAAGGTGAACAACCGCGCCTGAATATCCGCGACATCCTGCGTCCGGCCGTGGTTATTCCGGAAAGCAAGCGCCTCAATGTCTTGCTCAAGGAGTTTCGTGCCAACCGTAATCACATGGCGATCGTGGTGGATGAATACGGCGGTGTTGCGGGCCTGGTAACGATTGAAGATGTCCTCGAGCAGATCGTCGGCGAGATCGAGGACGAACACGACTTCGACGAAGATACACAGATCCTGCAGCACGAGAACCATACCGCCACCGTCAAGGGCATCACGCCCATCGAGGATTTCAACCGCCATTTCGGTACCGATTACAGTGACGAGGAGTTCGATACCATCGGTGGGCTGGTGATCAATCAACTGGGTCATTTGCCCAAACGAGGCGAAGTGATCGAGCTGGGGCATTTGCAATTCCGGGTGTTGCGGGCCACCAATCGCCAGGTGCACCTGCTGGAAGTTTGCCAGCTCGATATACCGGATACCGGGCAAACCGCCGGCACCGGTTCCGCCAGTGGTAGTTAAACAGCTGTCAAACCTGCGCTATCTGCTGGCGCTGCTGGCCGGCGCCAGCTTGCCGCTGGCCTTTGAGCCGTTCGCTTTTATCCCCCTGGCTTTTCTGGCGCCGGCCTTGCTGTTCTATTTGTGGCTTGATGCGACACCCCGTGAGGCGCTGCGCAGCGGTTATCTGTTCGGATTGGGACTGTTCGGCATCGGGGTCTCCTGGGTGTTTGTGGCCATGCACGACTTCGGTTATGCGTCGGCGCCGGTGGCCGCGTTTCTGACTGCTCTGTTTGTCGCTTTCCTCGCCCTCTATTACGGGTTGCTGGGTTATCTGGCGGGGTATCTGCATCGTCGTCTGGCCGGACTGCGTCATCAGCGTTTAATCAGTCTATTACTGCTATTCCCCGCCCTGTGGGTAGTGCTGGAATGGGTGCGTGGCTGGTTCCTGACCGGCTTTCCCTGGCTTAATCTGGGCTACAGCCAGATCGACAGCGGCCTGAGCGGATTTGCCCCCTTGCTGGGGGTATATGGTCTGAGCTGGCTGACCCTGCTTGCGGCGGGATTGTTACTGGTGTTGCTCCTCTCGGGAAACCGGGCCAGGCAGCTGGGGTTACTGGCGATCTTTGTCGGGTTGCACTTGCTGGGTTTCGGCTTAAAACAGCTGGAGTGGACCGAACCCCACGGTGAACCGTTACAGGCGACGCTGATTCAGGGCAACCTGCCTCAGGAGACCCGCTGGGATCCCGAAGCATTGCAAGAGCGATTAACGCTGTATGCGGAGCTTACCGAACAGCACTGGGACAGCGATCTCATTGTCTGGCCGGAAAATGCGGTAAGTACGTTCTATCATTACGTCGAGGATACCTACCTGGCGGAATTGCAGCGCCGCGCGCGTCAGCATGGTACGGATATTGTGCTGGGTCTGCCGGTGATGGATCAGGAAACACACGTCTATTACAGCAGTATGATCAGTGTGGGGCGCACCCCCAGTATGTATCACAAAGTCCATCTTGTACCGTTCGGTGAATATGTGCCGTTGGAGTCGATGCTGCGTGGAACGATTGCGTTTTTTGACCTGCCCATGTCCGGTTTCAGTCCCGGCGATCTTGACCAGCCGTTATTGCAGGCGGCCGGTCAGCCTGTTGCCACCACTGTGTGCTATGAGGATGTATTCGGTGAGGAGGTGATTCGGCATCTGCCCGAAGCGACATTGATGATTAATGGCAGTAACAACTCCTGGTACGGCAACTCGTTTGCACCACACCAGCATTTGCAAATCGCCCGTCTGCGCGCGCTGGAGAGCGGGCGGCCGCTGTTGCGCGCCACGACCAACGGTATCAGCGTACTGGTGAATCACAAGGGGGAGGTGATGGCGCGCTCCAGGCAGTTTGAAACCGACGTCGTTAGTGGCGAAATCCAGCCACGGCGGGGCAGTACCCTCTATATCCGCTTCGGCAACCTGCCGGTGCTGATGTTGCTGTCGATCGCCGGCGGGTTGATACTTTTTCTGGTGCTGAGATCGCGTCGACAAAATTGAAAGTGTTTTTGAAATCCACTACAACCACGTGTTGCGGCGAACCGGCCGGGACGTTCCTTCACTCAACCGGGTACGAGGTCTAATATGGAAGGTATCAGTGATATTGCGATTGTCGGCATTGACGAAAATCGTCCGCCACGGCTGCTCAAGGGGCCGTATATCAATCTGTTTTTCAAACTCAATCATGCCGCCCCGAAGGCATGGTGTGATGATTTTAACCAGTTGATGGCCAAGAAGACCTATTCGGCTAAAATCAAACCGGATGTGGGCCTGATCATCGAGACCTGGGTACGTAAACCGGAAGAGGTTGAACCCTCGCTCGAGGAGCTCAAAAAGATCGTCAAACTCTGTACCGAGCGTTATATTAAGCGTATTCAGGCCGAGCTCAATGCCGCCCGGCATGACCACGGAAACCTGGATGATGAAGGTGAGCAGGGGCGCCTGAACCGGATTGTTGCCGGCCTGAATTTTGACACCTGAAAAAGTTGTTTCATGAGGGTACCGTCCCTGGTCTACATCGTTGTGTGATCAGGCCTGCTGCTGCGGACCGAAGTATTTTTTGAATACGGTGCCCTGGCACCTGGGGCAGGGCGGAATGTGACCCGGCTTTTCAAAGTGCAGTATTTCACCGCATTGCTTGCACTGCAGGATGCCGATTCCGGTGATTTCCCCGGTGTGCCACTCACCGACCCGGCGGGCCCGCTCGGCCAATGCATCGAGTTCCAGCCGGGTGCGGTCGGCCACCGCGGCGAACATTTCGGCGAATTTGGATTCGGCGAACTGTAGATCGAACTGTAGCCACTCCCTGAGCTGGCGACCATTCTCGCTCATGAAATCCGCGGCTTCTTCGACGTCACGGCGCACGTATTCGCGGACTCTTTCGGCCTCCTCGCGGCTGAGCTCGCCCATTTCCGAAGCCTGTTGCATGGCCTTGTCGAGGCGCTCCCGCAGCGGTGGCAATGCTTTTTCCTCTACATCCGTCCACGCGTCGCGCAGGTGGTGCATCATGTCGTGATAGGCCTTGAGCAGCCGGTCCTGGGTATCGTTCATGGTGTCGATTCCTTATTTTGTCCAACCGAATAAGGCTATCTTGGGTCGGCTGGCCGGTACTTGCAAGCCCCCGGGCCGAATATGGCGGTTTTGCCCGGCGGGCGGGCGGAGTAGAATAGGCCGCTTATCCCTATCCGAAGATCAACCGAAGCAGCGAGCGAATGGACGAACAATACCGCCCCGAACAGATCGAACAGGCCGCCCAGCAGTACTGGGAAGCGCAGCAATCCTTCAAGGTCAGCGAGGATCCGGCCAGGGAAAAATTCTATTGCCTGTCCATGTTTCCCTATCCGAGCGGTCGCCTGCACATGGGCCATGTTCGTAATTACACCATCGGGGATGTGATCAGCCGTTACCAGCGCATGCAGGGCAAGAATGTGCTGCAGCCGATGGGCTGGGACGCCTTCGGCCTGCCGGCGGAAAACGCGGCCATGCAGAACCAGGTCGCCCCTGCGGCCTGGACCCGGCAGAACATCGATTACATGCGCGCCCAGCTCAAGCGCCTGGGGCTCGGTTACGACTGGGATAGGGAGCTGGCCACCTGCGATCCCGACTATTACCGCTGGGAGCAGTGGCTGTTTACCAAATTGTATAAAAAAGGGCTGGTCTACAAGAAGACCTCGCCGGTCAACTGGTGTCCGAACGATCTGACCGTGCTGGCCAACGAGCAGGTGATCGAGGGCAAGTGCTGGCGCTGCGACACGCCGGTGGAGCGCAAGGATATTCCGCAGTGGTTCATGAAGATCACCGCCTATGCCGACGAGTTGCTCGAGGAGCTGGACAATCTGGAGGGCTGGCCCGAGCAGGTGCGCACCATGCAGCGCAACTGGATCGGCAAATCCCACGGCGTGGAAATTGCCTTCGACCTGGCCGAGCGCAAGCAGCGTCTGAAAGTCTTTACCACCCGCCCGGATACCCTGATGGGTGTCACCTACATGGCGGTGGCGGCGCAGCATCCGCTGGCGCAGGAAGCGGGCGAGCGCTATGCCAATGTCGCCGCCTTTATAAAAGAGTGCGAGCAGACCGGTACCGCCGAGGCCACCCTCGAGACCCTGGAGAAAAAAGGCATCGACACCGGTTTCAAGGCGGTGCATCCGATCAGCGGGGATTGGATCCCGATCTATGTGGCCAACTTCGTGCTGATGAGTTATGGCGAGGGAGCGGTCATGGCCGTGCCCGCGCACGATCAGCGCGACTGGGAATTCGCCCGTGCCTACGGCCTGCCGATCCCCCCGGTGATCGCGCCGCAGGAAGGTGAATTGCCGGATCTGAACCAGGGCGCTTTTACCGACAAGGGCTGGCTGATCAACTCGGGCGACTTTGACGGGCTCACTTCCGACGACGCGTTTGAAAAGATTGCGGAACATCTCAAGCAACAGAAGCGGGGCGAGAAGCGGGTGACCTACCGCCTGCGCGACTGGGGCGTGTCGCGCCAGCGTTACTGGGGCGCGCCGATCCCGATCATCCACTGTAAAAAGTGTGGCGAGGTGCCGGTGCCGGAAAAGGATCTGCCGGTGGTGTTGCCCGAAGAGGTGAACTTCGAGGGCGTGGTCGGCTCGCCGCTCAAGCAGATGCCGGAATTTTATAACACCCGCTGTCCCCAATGCGGTGGCAAGGCCGAGCGCGAAACCGATACCTTCGATACCTTCATGGAATCGAGCTGGTACTACGCCCGTTACGCCAGTTCGGACAACGACAAAGCGATGCTGGATGAACGGGCCAACTACTGGCTGCCGGTGGACCAGTATATCGGGGGCATTGAGCACGCCATTTTGCATCTGCTCTACGCGCGTTTTTACAACAAGCTGATGCGCGACGTACAGGATGTCCTGGTGCCGCGGGAGGCAGGGAAGCCGGGAGCGGCCGATGTTGGCACATTACCCGCCGAACCCTTTACCCATCTGCTGACCCAGGGCATGGTTCTCAAAGACGGCGCCAAGATGTCCAAGTCCAAGGGCAACACGGTGGATCCCCAGGCGCTGATCGACAAGTACGGCGCCGATACCGCGCGGCTGTTCATGATGTTCGCCGCGCCGCCGGAACAGTCCCTGGAATGGTCCGACGCCGGGGTCGACGGCGCCTACCGTTTTCTCAAGCGCTTGTGGGCGCGGGTGCAGCAACAGGTCGAAGGCGGCCCGGCCGCTGCGCTCGATCCGGCCAGCCTGTCGGACAAACAGAAAACGCTGCGCCGTCAGGTGCACGAGACCATCGCCAAGTGCACCGATGACATGGGCCGGCGCTATACTTTTAATACCGCCATCGCCGCGGTGATGGAGCTGATGAACGCACTGGGCAAGTTCGAGGATGATTCCCCGGCAGGGCGGGCCGTGGTCCAGGAGGCTCTGGAGACGGTGGTGTTGTTGTTGTCGCCCATCGTGCCGCATATCACCCATGTACTGTGGCAGGCGCTGGGCCACACGGGGGCGGCCATCGAACAGCGGTGGCCGCAGGCGGATGAGTCGGCCCTGGTGCGCGAGGAAGTCGAGCTGGTGGTGCAGGTCAACGGCAAACTGCGCGGGCGCATCAGTGTGCCGGTGGATGCCGAACGCAACCAGATCGAACAGGCCGCCCAGCAGGAGGAAAATGTGCAACGCTTTATCGAAGGCAAGGGGATCATCAAGCTGATCGTGGTGCCCGGAAAACTGGTCAATATCGTGGTGAAATAGATGCCTACGCTACCGAGCGGATCCCGTTACGCGCTGCTGGCGCTGCTGATGCTGAGCCTCGCCTTGCCGGCCTGCGGGTTTCGCCTGCGCGGCGCGGTCGATCTGCCGCCCGCGATGGAGCACGTTGTGGCTGAGGGCGTGGGGCAGTATTCGCCGTTGGGCGGGGCACTGGTCCGCTCCTGGCAACAGTCCGGGGGCCGGCTCGATTTTGATGCCGATGCCGGGCCGCCCCGTACCCGGCTGGTGATCACGCGCGACGACATATCGCGCCGCACGCTGTCGGTGGACAGCGCCGGACGACCGAATGAATATCAGCTGACTTACAACGTGGATTTCAAGCTGATCGATGCCAGCGGCGAACCGTTACTGGAGAGCCAGTCGGTCAGTGTGAATCGGGCCTATCAGTTTAATGCCGATAATAGTCTGGCCATGGCGGACGAGGAGGCGCGGCTCAAGCGGATCCTGGCCGAGGAGGCGGCCGTGCAGATGCTGCGCCGGATCACCTTCCAGTTGCGCCATCCCCCGGAGACCACATTGCCGACGACCCTCGATGCCAGATAGCCTGGCCGAATGTGACGATGAAACTGCGCGCTGAACAGATCCCCGCCCACCTGCAAAAGGGCCTGGCCCCGGTCTATCTGATCAGCGGCGATGAGCCGTTTCAGCTGGATCAGGCCGTGGGTGCCATTCGCCGGCAGGCCCAGCAGCAGGGGCATACCGATCGCCAGGTATTGCACGCGGACGCCCGCTTTGACTGGCACAGCCTGGGGGCCTCGGCCGCCAATCTGTCGCTGTTCGCCGAAAAACAGTTGATCGAACTGCGCCTGCCCACCGGCAAACCGGGGGCCGAGGGCAGCAAGGCCCTGCTGGCCTATCTGGACAACCCGCCGGCGGATACCGTGTTGCTGATCATCAGTGCCAAGCTGGATAAACAGCAACAGAACAGCAAGTGGTACAGGGCCATCGATCGGGCCGGCGTGACGGTGGCGATCTGGCCCATCGAGGCGGCGCGGCTGCCCGCCTGGCTGAAGCAGCGCATGGCCCTGCGCGAAATGCAGCCCAGCGAAGCGGCGTTGCAACTGCTGGTGGATCGGGTCGAGGGCAATCTGCTGGCCGCCGATCAGGAACTGGAAAAACTGCGCCTGCTCACTGGCGGCGGGGCCATCGATGCCGAGCAGGTGGCGTCGGCGGTGGCCGACAGTGCCCGCTATGATCTCTTCTCGCTGGTGGATGTGACCCTGAGCGGGGATCTCGGCCGGGCCCAGCGCATGTTATCCGGCCTGCGCGCCGAAGGGGTCGAGGCGATTCTGGTGCTCTGGGCCCTGAGTCGCGAGATCCGCGCCCTGGCGGCGATGGCGGCGGAGCTGGAGACAGGCCGGCCGATTGCCGCGGTGATGCAACAACACCGGGTCTGGGACAAACGCAAGGCCCCGGTGGGGGCCGCCCTGCGGCGCTATCCCCGCGCCGCCGACTGGCAGGCGCTGCTGCG